>JANPOW010000159.1:0-4340 GCA_031428185.1 Betaproteobacteria bacterium
GACGCTGCGCTGGCCGCAGCAACTGCCGCCAACGTGGCCATCCCTGAGAACATGGACTTGCTTGAACTCCTTGGTCGCAGCCAACTGCGCGCTGGGCAGCCTAGCCAGGCCATCACGACATACGGAAAAATGATCGCAAGCTTTCCAAAGTCAGCGCGCGGACACATCGGCATCGCAAATGTTTACATGATCACGAAGCAAGTCGATCAGGCCCGAAAAAGTAATAGCCAGGCGCTGGAATTGATACCCACCTCCGCAGAAGCGCAGGCTCAAGCGGTTGTCTTGGCCTTGCGGTCAAAACAATTCGGACCTGCCTTGGAAATGGCCAAACGCATGCAGACTCAACGCCCAGGGGAGGCGACAGGCTTTCTAGTTGAAGGCGAGGTCGAGATTGCGCAAAGCAACTGGGACGCAGCAGCGGTCGCCTTACGGAAGGCTGTCGCCCTGCCGTCTCCAGGCGTTGCGCCGCTAAAGCTCCACTATGTATTGACCCGTACCGGCAGGCCGTCGGAAGCAGCAATATTTGCTGACAAGTGGGTCAAGGCATACCCGCAGGACTCAACATTCCTATTTTATCTGGGAGACGTGGCGCAACAAGCCGGCAAGGAAGACGAGGCAAATCAACAATATCAGAAAGTGCTCGCCATCCAACCTGATCATGCTGTAGCGCTGAACAACTTGGCGATGTTGCACTTGCGCCAGAAAAAACCTGACGCATTGCGACTTGCTGAACGTGCTGCCCAGGGCGCACCAGAAGATCCAGCTGTCTTGGACACTTTGGCACAGACGCTGGCAGCGGCTGACAAAATTCCGGAGGCCATCAAAGTCCAACAGCGGGCAGTTGCTCTAGCTCCTGGCGAAGGGATATTGCGCTTGGGTTTGGCAAAGTACCTGCTGAAGGCTGGAGACAAGGCTATTGCCAAAGCCGAGTTGGAAAAAATTGCAAAGCTTGGACCGCAGTTCGCCCAACAAGATGAAGTGAGTAGCTTGCTGAAATCATTGGTCGTCAGCTTGCCAGGACGATAGGATTTTTCATCGCTATTTGTCAGTACATCGATTGGCGAAAGTGCGTCGCAACTGAGTCCTGATTAGAAATATAACTCGGTCTTGTTATCTCTGCAAGATCGCGGCTTCGTCACGCGGGGCTTCTTGCAAAGACTTGATTAGTTGTCACCTGATTAGTCATGAAGCTCAGCCGAGTCAAAGAATGCCAGCCGAAGGCCCAACGCTACGCACCCGAACTGCGGGTAAACGATAACTTTCGATGCATTTTGCGCCACAGATTTTCGGTTGTCGTCGTCTTGGCTGAGCTTCGTGACTAATCAGGAGTTGTCAAGTCCGGGCTGGTTGACAATGACATCACAACATTGCTCATCGGTCTGGATTCCTCCATCGGATCAGGTACTTACGACATTAGCGTGTTTGCGAAAGATGAATCTAACGCCACGGCCGCAGGCAATGTGATTACGTAGCCTGAAAAGGGACGGCCGGCCGTTCTTCGTCAACTTCGTCGGACGACCCTGCACGCAAGTCTTGAAATCGTCCATGAGCGCCGACGTGCGGTGTGCACAGCCAGATTGCTGAGCAGGGGGCTCCGAATGGCAACGCCTTGCGGTTCTCCAAGCGCCAAAAAATCTGTCGAGATCGTTTACACACCGCTCTTGCCATCAACTCAACAATAACGCAAGTGATTGATTTTATTGAATTTTTCTGAAATATTTCAGCCTGGCACGCGTTTCGCTTTAGAACTATCAGTTCGTCAAGAACCTAAGCAAGCAGACCTTCTCAACACCGTTGGAGTGATTTCAATGACAAAATTTTCTACAGTCCTGGCCATTTCCTTGCTGGCTGCTTCGGCCGCCCAAGCCGACACCGTGACCACGCAAGACAGCATTGCGTCGACAACCACCAGCTGGACTAAGAGCCTGACGCTCAACCAGTTCAATTCGTCGCTGGGCACCTTGACCTCGGTCAAGTACACCTACGGCGGTGGCGTTGAGACCACCTTCCGGGAAGAGAGCCTGGACGCTGCCGCGTCGACCATCACGGTCAATTCCTCTGCGTCATTGAATTTTGGCAGCCCGCTGCTGAAGATTTTGAATGTCTCGAATTCACAGACCCGCAATGTGACCGCTTTTGACGGCATCGTTGACTTCGGTGGCACCTCTGGCTTTGGCCCGTTGACGGTTAGCGGCAGTGATTCAGCCACCTTCATCACCGGTGCCGGCCTCGGCTTCTTCCTCGGGACTGGCACCTACGGTCTGGTGGTGAGCGCTGCTGGCACTTCCAATGCCTCCGGCGCTGGCAATCTGATTTCCCAAATCAACACGGTTGCTAACGCCAACATCGTGGTTGAATACACCTATACCCCGACCGTGACCCACGTGCCAGAACCCGGCGCCTTGGCCCTGGTTGGCATTGCGTTGGCCGGTCTGGCGATGGTCCGCCGCAAGGCCTGATCGATCATTGATCCTGAACCCTGCGGGGTTCACACCAAGCCGGGGCTGACGCCTCGGTTTTTTTTTGGCCGACGCACACTGCAGCCTTCGCCTGACGGCACGGCCCGCTGCCACCGTACAGTTTGCGTTGTCCCTTTGGCCAGCCGCCCTGGCCCTGCCCACCATGTGCCCTGCCGACCCGCGCTGCCTGCGCATGCTGTGCCTGTTGTTGTGCCTGCCCTTGACGTGGGCCGCGCTGCCAGCCCAGGCCGCCGAGCTGAACCTGCGCCTGCTGGAGACCACCGATGTGCATATGAACCTGCTCAACTTTGACTATTACCAGGACAAGGTGACAGACGACTATGGCCTGGCCAAGACGGCCACGCTGATCCAGTTGGCGCGGGCTGAAACGCCCAACAGCCTGCTGTTTGACAACGGCGATTTGCTGCAGGGCAGCCCGCTGGGGGACATGGTGGCGCGCGTACGGCCCTTGGCCGCTGGCCAGGTGCACCCGGCCTACAAGGTGCTGAACGCGCTGGGCGTGGACGCCGCCAACATCGGCAACCACGAGTTCAACTACGGCCTGCCGTTTTTGCGCCAGGCGATCAGCGGCGCGGCATTCCCCTGCGTCAACGCCAATGTCTACCTCGACGGCGGCACCGAAAACCCGCAGCGCGGCCAGCACGCCTTCACGCCCTACGTCATCCTCAGCCGCACGTTCACCGACACCGCCGGGGTGCGGCACGCGCTCAAGATCGGCGTGATCGGCTTTGTGCCGCCGCAAATTTTGTTGTGGGACAAACAAAGCCTGGACGGCCAGGTGACGGTGGCCGACATGCTGGAAACCGCCCAGCGCTACGTGCCGCAGATGCGCAAAGAGGGCGCTGACGTGGTGGTGGCCATCCCGCATTCGGGGTTCGAAAAAGGCGAGACGCCGCGTTTTGCCGAGAACTCGGTGGCCCGCCTGGCCGAGGTGGCGGGCATCGATGCCATCCTGTTTGGCCATTCACATGGTGAATTCCCCAGCGCGTTTTTTGCCAACTACCCCAAGG
This sequence comes from Betaproteobacteria bacterium, assembly GCA_031428185.1. Classification (GTDB taxonomy): domain Bacteria; phylum Pseudomonadota; class Gammaproteobacteria; order Burkholderiales; family Burkholderiaceae_C; genus Pseudaquabacterium. Next base: position 3,491 of record JANPOW010000159.1, read on the forward strand.
TGGATGTGGCCAAGGGCACGATCAACGGTGTGGCCGCCGTGATGCCGGGCCGCTGGGGCGACCACCTGGGCGTGGTGGACCTGACACTGGACAACAGCAGCGGCGCCTGGCGGGTGACAGGTAGCCGGGCTGAGATCCGGCCGATTTTTGACCGCGCCACGCGCAAACCGCTGGTGGCGGCGGACCCGCTGGTGGCCACGCTGATTGCCGATGAACATGCGGCCACGCTGGCCTATGTGCGCGGCAAGCTTGGCCAGACCCGCACACCCATCACCAGCTACTTTGCCCAGGTGGCCGATGACCCGTCGGTGCAGCTGGTGTCGCAGGCGCAACTGGCCTATGCCAAGCGGGCGCTGCAGGGCACTGAGTTTGAGGGCCTGCCGCTGCTCTCAGCCGCCGCACCGTTCAAGGCTGGTGGCCGCATGGGCTGGGCCTACTTCACCGACATCCCCGCCGGCACCTTGAGCGTGCGCAACGTGGCGGACCTCTACATCTACCCCAACACCGTAAAAGCGGTGCGGCTGACCGGCGCGCAGGTGCGTGAATGGCTGGAGATGTCGGCCGGCCAGTTCAACCAGATCGATGCGGCCGGCCCGGCCTTGCAACACCTGGTGAACGACAACTTCGTGCCTTACAACTTTGACACCATCGACGGCGTGAGCTACCAGATTGACGTGACCCAGCCCGCCCGCTACGACCCCAAAGGCAAGCTGGTGGCGCCGGCGGCGCACCGCATTGTTGACCTGCGCTACCAGGGCCAGCCGGTGGATGCACAAGCCCCGTTCATCGTGGTGACCAACAACTACCGGGCCTCAGGTGGTGGCGGGTTTCCGGGGCTGGACGGCACGAA
>JANPOW010000160.1:0-13016 GCA_031428185.1 Betaproteobacteria bacterium
CTTGCTGCCGGACGGTGCAATTTCCAGGTACAGGCCGCCTGCATCCGACAACCTGGCGCGGCTTTTTTCAGCAGGACAGGCGGCGTTCTTGCACTTGGCGTCGGTCAGCGGCATAGGGGAACACTTTTTTGTTTCGGCCCCGAATCGGCTGCCGTTCCCCTAAATGTGCCCCTTGTTCCCCTGCGCAGCAAGCGCGCAACATGGCGCGTCCAGACACAAAAAAAGCCCTAAGTCGTTGATTTACTTATGGCTTTGGCGCTTCATGGCGCTACAGTAAATTTTCTTATGGGGTGGCTGATGGGACTCGAACCCACGACGACCAGAATCACAATCTGGGACTCTACCAACTGAGCTACAGCCACCACCGAAGACCGCGAGTATAGCCGGTCATGGCTTGGCAGCCGCTGTAGCGGTGCCGGCTGCCGCCGCCGCTGCAGCAGCCACCGGGTCCACGGTTTTCTGCACCTTGTAGCGCACGCTCAGGGCCTGGAGGTAAGCATCGGCTTCAGCGCGCGCCCAGGCCTGGCTGTACTGGGCTTTGAAGGCATCGGCCTCTTCGGGCTTGACCTCACGCGGCAGCAGCTTGTCGATGCGGGCCACCAGATATCCCTGGCCAGGCAAAGCCACCCCCAGCACGGCAGGCAGCTTGCTGGCATTGGCAGCCAGCACGGCTTCAAGCGCGGCGCGCGACAAACCACCCGGCACAGCGCGCGACACCACAGCGGTCTCGGCCAAGGTGCCGCTGGCCGCGTCGGCTTTGAGTTGGGCCAGGCGCGCCTGCCGTCCTTGGTGGCCAGGCCTTCAGCCTGGGTCGCTACCAGGCGCTGCTTGACCACCTCGCGCACCTCCGCCAGCGGCAGCGTGCGGGCAGCCTGGTGCTGCACCACGCGGGCCGACGCCAACTGGTTGGCGCCCACCTCCACCGCGTCGGTGTTGCGCTTGTTCTTGATGGCGTCATTGCCAAACACCGCATCCAGCAGCTTGGCCGAAGCCAGCACGCCAGTGGCGCCCGGCGCAGGCGTGCGGCGCACGGTGGCGCTACGTTTTTCCAATTTGAGCTTGTCTTGCACCGGCTGCAGGCTGTCGGCTTGCTCGTACACGGTGTTGGTGAACTGCTCGGCGGCTTCAGCCCAGCGTTTGGTGGCCAATTGCTTACGCACCTCGTCGTCGATGCCGGCGCGCACCGCATCGAACGGCTTTTTCTCGCCGCCGCGCACGGCCTCTAGCTGGATGATGTGGTAGCCAAAATCCGAGCTGATGACGTTGCTGATCTCGCCCGGCTTCATCGCAAACGCGGCGTCCTCAAACGGCTTGACCATGGCGCCACGGCCAAAATAATCCAGGTCACCACCCTGAGCGGCCGAGCCGGTGTCTTCCGAGTTTTTCTTGGCCAGGTCGGCAAATGCTGCCGGTGTCTTGCGGGCCTCAGCCAGCAGCGCATCGGCGCGGGCCTTGGCTTTTTGTTTCACATCCGGGGCGGCGCCCGCATCGGCCTTGATCAGAATGTGGCGGGCGCGGCGCTCTTCGGCGTTGGTGTAGCGGCTGGCGTTTTCGTCGTAGTACTTGCGCAGATCGTCCTCAACCACCGCGAGGCTTTTCTTGATGGTGGCCAGGTCGAGCAGCACGTAGTCGATGGTGGCTTGCTCGGGCGCGCGAAAGTCGGCTTCATGGGCTTTGTAAAAGGCCTCCACTTCCGCATCGGTGGGCAGCACCTTGGCGATGTAGTCCTTGGTGGCAAAGCGGGCGAAGTGAATCTCGCGGCGCTGCAGCAGCGCGTCCAGCGCCTGGTCTACCGTGGCCTTGGGTGTCAGCGCGGTGCCGGTGATGCCGCCTTGCACCTGCTGGGTGGCCAGGTCCTGGCGCAGCCGGGCGGCAAACATCTCTGAGCTCATGCCTTGCGCGGCCAGCAAGTCCTTGTTCACGCTGCCGTCAGCATTGCGCACCATCGCAAACTGCGGGTCGGTCACAAACAAGCGCTGCAGGCGTTCGTCAGACACCGCCAGGTGCTGCTTGTCCACCGCCGTGGCCAGCACTTTTTCGCGGATCAGCGCGTCCAGCGTTTCAGCCCGGGCAGCGGGTGAGTCCAGCAGCTTGATGTCCACTTCGGGCGACTGTTGGCGCACCCGCGCCACCTGCTGCTGGTGCAACTGGTCCCACTCGCCCTGGGTGATGCTGATGCCACCCACCTTGGCCACCGTGGTGTTGCCACCCTCGTTGAACTTGGAGTAGCCCTGGATGCCGAACACCACAAATGACGGCAGGATCAGGATCAGCAGCAAAAACTGCAGCAGCCGGGTGTGCGCGCGGACGAAATCGAACATGGTGACTCTCGGAAGGAGCGTGCGGAGGGGCGTGTGACACAGGCGGTGGGCCCTGCGGCGAGCGCCTGTAAAAAAGGCGAACCGGTGTTCGCCTGGGCTGGGTGTCGGGTTTGGCACCTGCCGACTGGTGGGCCATGCCAGGCGGCGGATTCTACGGGCCACCCTGCTGCGTCTGCGGCGGCCTCCGGGGCGGCTCAAGTTGCGGGTTGACGGGACGAAATCCAGCGTAGGCGGCGGCAGGTGCACTCGGCACTGCGCCGGTCCACCACCCCGGTTCACCCCATCACAAGATTGATTGCCCATGCCCATCCTGTCCCGCCTCCTGCCCTGCACGCTGGCCGCCGCCTTGTTGAGCGCTTGCGCCACCACCGAACCCGAAGGCCCGCTGCGCAAGGAGACCGTGTTCGCCGTCAACGACGCGGCCGAGTTGCTGAAGTTCAACGCCGGCCAACCCCAGCGCGTGCTGGACCGCAAACCGGTGCTGGGCCTGGCCGCCGGTGAGCGCTTGGTGGGCATTGATTTCCGCGTGGCGCGTGGCGTGCTGTATGCGCTGTCGGCCAGTGGCCGGCTCTACACCCTGGACACTGGCAGCGGCAAGCTGCAAGCGGTGGGCAGCGGGGCGCCGGTGTCGCTGGTGGTGCCGGGCAATGGGTCTGGCGGCGCGGCCAGCCCAGCCATCATCGGTTTTGACTTCAACCCGGCGGCGGACCGCATCCGGGTGGTCAGCGACCAAGGCCTGAACCTGCGCCTGCACCCAGATACCGGCGCCCTGGCCGCCACTGACCCCGCACCGGCCTACGCCACTGGTGATGTGCGCGCCGGCCAGACCCCACGCCTGGTGGCTGCGGCCTACACCTACAACAAGACCAACGACAAACTGACCACCAACTACGCGATTGACCGGGCCGCCGGCACGCTGGTGCTGCAGGGCTCCAAAGAAGGCGTGCAGCCGGTGGTCTCGCCCAATACCGGGCAGCTCAGCACCGTGGGCGCGCTGGGCACCGGGCCAGTGGAGGCCGCAGCGTTTGACATCTCCGACCTGGGCAACCAAGCACTGGCCGCCTTGCGCCAGGCTGGCCGCACCCGCCTCTACACACTGGACCTGGGCAGTGGCCACGCCACACTGCTGGGCACGGTGGCAGACGGCCGGCCGCTGTGGGGCCTGGCCATCGAACCTTGAGCCTCGGCAGCCTCATTCCTTTTGGGCCTTGCCGCCGTCCAGCCCCGACCCACGCGTGACACACGCCCCAGCCGCGGCGCCCGGACTGGCCGCCGCTGGAGGCGACACGGTGGCCGACAGTTGGAAGCCGGTTGGGTTGTTGGTGGCGCTGTGCACACGTGGCGGGTGGCGCTTGCGGGGGTGGCGCTTGCACAGGCTTGGAGCGCTGTACGCCGTGAATGTCCGCCGCCGCGGAGGACACGGCGGCAGCCGGTCACCCGACGGCCCAGGTCTTGCGCAAACCGTGGTGCGCCGAACACCCAACGCGGGCCGCTGCCCGCTAACCCGCACCCACCTTTGACAACAAGGCCTCCAACGCATGCCGCTTGACCTTGCCGGTGGTGCTGCGCGGAAAGTCATCCAGGGCGATGAACACCACATCCCTGGGCAGCTTGTAGCGGGCAATCTTGCCGCTGCAGGCGGCCACCACGTCGTCGGCCGTCAGGCTGCTATCGGCGCTGGCTACAAATACCACCGGCACCTCGCCCCAGCGGGCGTCGGGGCGGCGCACCACCACGGCCTCCAGCACCCGGGCGTCGGCCAGCAGCACCCGCTCGATCTCGGCCGGGTAGATGTTTTCACCGCCGGACTTGATCAGGTATTTGCGCCGGTCCACAAAATCCAGCGTGCCGTCCGGGTTGCGCACAAACACATCGCCCATGTGGAACCAACCCCCGCGAAAGTCTTCGGCATTGGCCCCGTCATTTGCCCAATAGCCGCTGAACAGGCTGGGGCCACGGAAGGCCAATTCACCCGGTTGGCCGTCAGCCACCTCGTTGTCGTCCTCGTCCACCAGCTTGATCTGGCAGAAGGAGTTTTGCACCTTGCTCAACTGCTGCGGCAGCACGCCCACCGCGATGGACCCCCGGCTGGCCGGTGGGCTGCCCGTCTCGGTGGACCCGAAACTGTTGCGGAACGGTGCCCGGTACAGCGTGGTGATGCGCGCAATTTGCGCCGCCGGCACCAGGTCAGCCATGCAGCCGATGGAGCGTGCGCCTTTGGGGGTCAGGCCGGTACGCTCCAGTTCGTCAATCACCCGGTCCACCATGCCCGGCATCAGGGTCAGGTGGCCGATGAATTCTTGCGCCGTGATCTGCACCAGTTGCGGCACGTCCAGCCCGTCCATCACGATGACCTTGCCACCGCTGGTGAGCGTGCCGTAGACCGAATCGGTGGACACCATGTGGAACAGCGGTGCCCAGGCGATGAAGGCGTCCCCGGGCTGCACCGCGCTGTCGATGCGGGTGATCATGCTGCGCGCCAGCATGGCCCGCTGGCTGATCAGCGCACCCTTGGGCAGGCCGGTGGTGCCGCTGGTGTAGAGGATGACCAGGCCGGTCTCGGGGTCGATGTCGGGGCTGGGCGTTTGGGTTGCAGGCGTGTCCATCAACGCTGCCCAGCCGGTGTCGATGTTGAGCACCTGCGCCACAGCGTGCGGGATGCGGCCCACCACCTCGGCTTGGCGCGCTGAAAACACCAGCAGCTTGGGGCTGACGAGTTGGATGCAGTAGGCCAACTCGTCATCGGACTGGCGCCAATTCTGGCAGGCCAGCACCGCGCCCAGGCGGGCCACGGCCAGCTCCAGCTCCACATACTCAGGCCGGTTCTCGGCCAGGATGGCGATGCGGTCACCGGCTTGCAGGCCCAGTGCTGCCAGCCCGGCGGCCAGGCGCTGCACCCGCTCGCCCAGCTCGCGATAGGTCCAAAGGCTGGTGCCGCATTGCAGCGCGGTGCGCTGGGGGTGGCGTGCCACCTGCGCATCAAACAGGCCGGACAAGCTGAGCTGGCCGGCACGCACCGGCAGTGACAAGGCGGCGGTGGTGGCGGGTGCGGTCATGGCGTGGCGTGGCAGCGTGGTGGTGGGGCCACCACTGTAGGCAGCCGGTGGGTGGCGTGCTGTCGTCTGATTGGACGAATCGGGCCGACACGGCGCAGGCTGAATTGTCTGAAGCGACGATTGCTGGCCGCCGGCCGCACTTTTTAGGATGCACGACTGCCCTGCACTGCCTGGAACCCACATGCCCTTGCGCCACCGCGCCGTTGCCGTCATCCTCACCACGCTGCTGGCCGGCACCGGCACCGGCACCGGCACCGGCACCGGCACCAGCACCAGCACCGGCACCGGCACCAGCGCGCAAATTGACGCCGAAATCTTGCCCCGCATCCAGGCCGACCTGGTGTACTGGCGGCAGATGGTGGCCGAGCACACCATCAAGATCGACCAATGAGCTTGCGCCAAGCCCAGGTGGCGTGCATCACCGGCGTGGGCGAGACGGTGTACGGCCGCGGTGCAGCCGCCCACAGCAGCCTGGCGCTGCAACTGCAGGCCGGGCTGACCGCCGTGCGGGACGCCGGGCTGCAGCCGGGTGACATCGACGGCATCATTCCCTCGTCTGTCGGCTCGGCCACGGCCGAGGATTTCATCGAAAACTTCGGCATCGCTGACCTGCGCTTTTCAGCCACCGTGCCCATGGGCGGGGCCAGTGTGGTGGCCGGGCTGCAACTGGCGGCAGCGGTGATCGGCGCCGGCATCTGCCGCCATGTGTTGCTGGTGGTGGGGCGCGACGGGCGCAGCGGCAACATCGGCGCACGCTTGAGCGCCACGCCGCAGTTCCGCACCGTGGCCGAGTTTGAAACACCGGCGGGTGCGTTTGCGCCGGTCGAGCTGTACGCCCCGATGGCGCGCCGCCACATGGCCACCTACGGCACCCGCAGCACTGACTTGGCGCAGATTGCGGTGACCATGCGCCAGCACGCGCTGGGCAATGCCAACGCGATCATGAAAACCCCCATCACGGTAGCTGACCACCAGGCGTCCCGCCTGGTGTCTGACCCCTTCCGCCTGTTCGATTGCAGCCTGGAAAGCCATGGCGCCGCGGCCGTGGTGGTGAGTGCGCGCAGCACGGCGGCTGATTTGCGCCAGCCGCCAGTGCATATCCTGGCCGCGGCCGAGGGCCACCCCGATTCGCCCAGCACCATCACCCAGCGCGCCGACCTGCTGACGCTGGGCATCGCCAAAGCCGCCGACCGAGCGTTTGCCGCCGCCGGCCTGGCGCGCAGTGACATCGACGTGGCCACGATTTATGACTGCTTCACCTACATCCTGCTGTGCCAGCTGGAAGACCTGGGCTTTTGCGCCAAAGGTGAAGGCGCGGCGTTTGTGCAGGCCGGCCACATCGCGCTGGGTGGCAAGCTGCCGGTCAACCCGCACGGCGGGTTGCTGTCACAAGCCCACATGGTGGGCATGAACCACATCGTGGAGCTGGTGCGCCAGTTGCGCGGCCAGGCCGGTGCCAACCAGGTGGCGGGTGCGCGCAACGGCCTGGTCACGGGTTTTGGCGACCTGGGCGACGGCGCCATCGCGTTGCTGCAGCGTGGTTGAACGGCCGGCTGCGCTGGCCGATTGAGCACAGGACAAGACCATGCAACACAACACCTCACCCGATGCCCAAGCGTATTGGGACGGCCTGCATACCGGCCAACTGCTGGTGCAACGCTGCAGTGGCTGCGGCGCGCTGCGCCACTACCCCCGGCCCATGTGCCGCCACTGCCATGTGTTTGAGCACAGCTGGGTGGCACTGAGCGGCCAGGGCGTGGTGCACAGCTGGACATCACCCCAGCGCAGTGCCCTGCCCGACCTGGCCGCTGCCGGCCCCTTCACCGTGTTGACCGTGACCATGGCCGAGGGGGTGCGGGTGCTGGGCGCCTTGGCGGCAGGCCAGGCGCAAGACCGGGTGGCCATCGGCGCGGCGGTGCAGGCCAGCATCGTGTCGGGGGCCACGGGGGTCTTGCAACCGGTGTTCAGCTGGTTGTGACGGGGCGGTGATATGGCGCTGCGGTGGTGGGTGCTGACGGGCTCGAACCGCCGACCTACGCCGTGTAAGGGCGCTGCTCTACCAACTGAGCTAAGCACCCGCTGCGACAACAACATGCGTCAAAGGGCAGGCCCTGGGCGGGGCTGCCTGTGTCAATCCAATTCAGTTGACAAAATCCTTCAAGCCCTTGCCGGCGCGGAACTTGGGCACCTTGGCGGCCTTGATCTTGATCTCGGCACCGGTGCGGGGGTTGCGCCCGGTGCGCGCCACCCGCTTGGTGACGGCAAAGGTGCCAAAACCGACGATGGACACGCTGCCGTTTTTCTTGAGGGTGGTTTTGACGCCATCGATCACTGCCTCCAGCGCCCGGGTGGCGGCGGCCTTGGAGATGTCGGCCTGCGTGGCAATGTGTTCGATCAGCTCGGCTTTGTTCACAAACCTACTCCCTCGGTGACTGACTCAGCTTGTCTCGGTGCCGTGCCGGGTGCTGGTATTGCCCCGGCTTGTGCACATGCCTGTTTGCGTTTGTCGCCGCTGTTGGCTTGCGCAGCAGCAGCGTCAAATCATTACAGCCGCCGGCCGCTGGCGGTGTCAAGCAAAGGCGCGGATTCTATTGAATTCGCTGACCTGCCAAGGTGCCGGATTGTGTGGAAATGCGCGTCCGTCCACCCCGCACCCGGCGCCACCGGGCAGCCGGCGATCAGCGGCTCAGCGTGCGTCCGCCCGCAGCACCAGCCCCACCCCCGCCGCGCACAGCGCCATGCCGGCCCAGGTGCTGGCAGACAACTGCTCATCAAACAAGCACCAGGCCAGCACCGCCGTGCAGGGCGGCACCAGGTAGAACAGGCTGGTGACACGGGTGGCCGCACCGCGCTGGATCAGCAACATCAGCAACGAACTGGCGCCCAGCGACAAGCCCAGCACCGACCAGGCCAGCGCCACCAACAGCTCGGGCTGCCAGTCCATGTGGCCGGGCTCCAGCAGCACCAGCGGCAATGACACCAGCAGCGCCGCCAGCAATTGCACAAAGCTGCCGCTGCGCACATCCACCGGCTGCACATGGCGTTTTTGGTACAGCGTGCCGGCGGTGATGCTGAGCAGCGCCAGCAGCGACAAGCCCAGGTTGAACGCCGTCACCTCGCCCTTGGCCAGCTTGGGCCACACCACCAGCACCAGGCCGGCCAGGCCCAGCCCCAGGCCGGCCCACTGCAGCCCGGCGATGCGTTGCTGGCCACGCCCGCTGACCCACAGCGCCGTGAGCAGCGGCTGCAGGCCGACGATCAAGGCCACCGTGCCGGCCGGGATGCCGGCCTTGACAGCCGCCCACACACCGCCCAGGTAGCCGGCATGCATCAGCGCACCACTCACCGCCAGGTGGCCCCACTGCGCCCGGCCACGCGGCCAGGCCACACCGGCCAGTTGCACCCAGGCGCCAAACGCCAGCAGCGAGAAGGCGTAACGCCAGCACAAAAAGGTGATGGGCGGGGCATGCGGCATGGCCAGCCGGGCCACCACAAAACCGGTGCTCCAGACGCCGACAAAAACCCAGGGCATGCTGGCCAGCAGGGTTTGCTGGCGCGTGTTGATGGCGCTGCTCACCGGGCCGTCTTCAACGTGCTTTGGCCCGGATTTCAGGCTAGGCCCGCCGCAGGTAATACACCATCGACCAGATCGTCAGCACGGTGGCCACGATGATCAGCAAGGTGCCCCACAGCCGGGTGTCGATGGTGCCAAACAGCACCCCGTTGAACAGCAGAAACGGGATGGCCGTCATCTGGGTGGCGGTCTTCAACTTGCCCAGCATGTGCACTGCCACGCTGCGTGAGGCGCCAATCTGCGCCATCCACTCACGCAGTGACGAGATCGCGATCTCGCGGCCGATGATGACCAACGCCACCAGCACGTCCACCCGGTCCAGCTTGACCAGCACCAGCAGCGCGGCGCAGACCAGGATCTTGTCGGCCACCGGGTCAAGAAAGGCGCCAAAGGCCGAGGTCTGGTTGAGCTTGCGCGCCAGGTAACCGTCCAGCCAGTCGGTGGCGGCAAACACCACAAACATCACCGTGGCCACCCAGTTGCGCGTGGCCTCGTTCAGCGGCAGGTAGAACACGCCAACGATCAGCGGGATCGCGATGATGCGGGCCCAGGTCAACAGCGTCGGCAGCGTGAGGAACATGAAAGCATTGTGCAGGACGCCGTGTGACGGCCGCTGCGGCGCGGCAGATCAATCGTCCAATCAACCGTGCAATCAACCGTGCAATCAATCGTCCAGCGTGCGCGGTTTGAAGCGGCGGGTCTCGTCAAACAAGAACACCTCGTTGAAGGTCCACGGCTTGGGCAGGTGGCCCACCGGGCCGTAAGGCGCCGCCCGGTGCACGGCCGCAATCGCCAACTGCACCGTGTCATGGGCCTGGGTGGGCCGGCGCAGCACCTGGATGCGGCGCACGCTGCCGTCGCTGTTCAACTCGATGGTCAGCACGGGGATGGCCAGCAGCGGCTCGGGCACCGGGCCGTCATAGGTGGCGCCGGGGCTGGCCGCCACCATGCGTTGGGCGGCTTGCAGGCGGTAGTCGTCCCAGTGGCGCACACGGCGCGGCGCTGGCAGGGTGACCGGGGCGGTGGAGGCGGCGGCCTCGGCTGGGCTGTGGCGGCTGGCCGGGGTGGGCACCGGGTGTGCCGTGCTGACGGGCGCCAGCGGTTGGGCGCCTGACGGCGGGGTTGACGGCGGGGTTGACGGCGGGGCTGACTGCGGGGTTGACAGCGGGGTTGACCGCGTGGATGCCAGCACTGCCTCCGGCCCGGGCTCCGGTGCATGGCTGCAGCCGGCAGTGAGCAAGACCCACAGCAGCAGCACACCCAGGCCTCGCCCAGCCAGGCCAGCAGGGTCAATGGGTTCAGCGTAGCGCACGGTAAATCTCCTCGGCCAGCGTGGCGGAGATGCCGTCCACGCTGCACAACTCGTCCACACTGGCCGCCGCCACACCGCGCAGGCCACCAAAGCGCTGCAACAGGCTGGCGCGTTTTTTGGGGCCGACACCGGCGATGTCTTCGAGCCGGCTGCCACCGGTGCGCACACTGGCGCGCTTGGCGCGCATGCCGGTGATGGCAAAGCGATGCGCCTCGTCGCGTATCTGCGCCACCAGCATCAGTGCGGCCGAGTCATGGCCCAGGTAGACCTTCTCGCGGCCATCAGCAAACACCAGGTCTTCCAGACCCACTTTGCGGCCCTCGCCTTTTTCCACACCCACGATCAGCGACAAGTCCAGCCCGAGCTCGGTGAACACCGCACGCGCCATCGCCACCTGGCCCCGGCCGCCGTCCACCAGCACCAGGCCGGGTAAGCGCAAGGCCTTGGCCGGCGGTGCTGATTCAGTGCCCGCCAACTGTGCAGCTGCGCGCGCCTCGGCCACCTTGGCATAACGCCGGGTCAGCACCTGGCGCATCGCGGCGTAGTCGTCACCGCCGGTGATGCCGTCGATGTTGTAGCGCCGGTAGTCGGCCGGGCGCATGGCGTGGTTTTCGTACACCACGCAACTGGCCTGGGTGGCCTCACCGGCGGTGTGGCTGATGTCGAAACATTCGATGCGCAATGTGTCCAGGTCGTCCACCGCCAGGTCCAGCGCGTCCACCAGCGCACGGGTGCGCTCACGTTGTGAGCCCTCTTCAGCCAGCAGCCTGGCCAGCGCAATTTGCGCGCCTTTTTCGGCCATCTCCAGCCAGACGCGGCGCTGCTCTCGCGGCTGGTGGATGGCGGTGATGCGCACGCCAGTCTGCTCGCCCAGCGCGGCCAGCAAATCAACGGCCACCGGATGGCTGAGCACCAGCGCGGGTGGCGGCGCCACGCCAAGGTAGTGCTGCGCCACAAACGCCTCCAGCACCTGCTGCTCGATCGAGGCCAGCCCGGGGCGGTGGTCTGCCAGCTCGGCGTCCTCGCCCTCCACCGACGCTAGCGCTGTGGCGCCCTCCACCGACGCTAGCGCTGTGGCGCCCTCCACATGCGCCGGGAAATAAGCCCGGTCACCCAAGTGCCGGCCCCCCCGCACCATCGCCAGGTTGACACAGGCCCGCCCGCCCAGCACCTTGACCGCCAGGATGTCCACATCCCGGTCACGTGACGACAGGCTGCTTTCGTCCATGCTCTGCTGGTGCAGCACCCGCGACAGCGCGGCGATCTGGTTGCGCACCTCGGCCGCGCGCTCAAATTCCAGCGCGTCCGAGAACCGCATCATCTGGCCTTGCAAGGTGTTGATGACCTCGGCCGAATCGCCCAGCAAAAAACGCTCGGCGTTGCGCACATCACGCCGGTAGTCGTCGGCCGAGATCAGCCCCACACAGGGCGCTGAGCAGCGCCGTATCTGGTACAGCAGGCAGGGCCGCGAGCGGTTGGCATACACCGTGTCCTCACAGGTGCGCAGCTTGAAGGCTTTTTGCAGCAGCAGGATGGTCTCTTTGACGGCCCAGGCGCCGGGGTATGGCCCGAAATAGGTGTGCTTGCGGTCCACCGCGCCACGGTAGTAGGCGATGCGCGGGAACGGGTGGCGCTGCAGTTTGAGGTAGGGGTAGCTTTTGTCGTCGCGAAACAGGATGTTGAATTTCGGCAGCAGCGTCTTGATGAGGTTGTTTTCCAGCAGCAGCGCCTCGGCCTCGGTGCGCACCACCGTGGTCTCCATGCGGGCGATGCGGCTGACCATCACGCTGGTGCGGCTGCCGCCGTGGTCTTTTTGAAAATAGCTGGACACGCGCTTTTTCAGGCTGCGCGCCTTGCCCACGTACAACACCCCGCCCTGCGCATCAAAGTAGCGGTAGACACCGGGCAGACCGGGCAGCGCGGCCACCTCGGCCAGCAGGCGCAGGCGCACCGGGTCGTCGCCCGGGGTGGGCGTGGGGTTGACGGGTGGCGTCACGCCAGCGGTTGCTGCGCTTGCGGCTGCGCTTGCAGTTGCGCTTGCGGCGGCTTCGGGTGGCATCGGATCGGCGGGTTGGTCAGGCACAGGGCAGTCTCGGTGGCGGGTCGATTCTGCCGCCGGGGCGCCCACCAATAATCGCGCCATGGCCTGGGACATTTTTTGCCGCGTGATCGACAACTACGGCGATGTAGGCGTCTGCTGGCGCGTGGCGGCCGATCTGGCGCGGCGTGGCCAAGCGGTGCGCTTGTGGATCGATGACCCGGCGCCTCTGGCCTGGCTGGCCCCGCACGGCGCACCCGGTGTCGAGGTGGTGGCCTGGACCAGCCCGGCACCCGACTTGAGCCCCGGCGCGGTGGTGATCGAAACCTTTGGCTGCGCGCCGCCAGACACCTTTGTTGCGCGCATGGCGCAGCAGCGTGCGCAAGGCCAGGCCGCGCCGCTGTGGATCAACCTCGAATACCTCAGCGCCGAGCCGTATGTGGCGCGCTCCCACCGCTTGCGCTCACCCCAGTTCAGCGGCCCCGGGCGTGGCCTGGACATCTGGTTTTTTTACCCCGGCTTCACGGCAGGCACCGGCGGCCTGGTGGCCGGGCTGACGGATGGCCAAGCCACCACCCAAGCCACGGCACAGGCCTGGGCGGCGCGCCAGGGCTGGGGCGCCGCGCCGGGCGAGCAGGCAATCACCGTGTTTTGTTATGCCAACCCGGCCCTGCCCGCCCTGCTGCAGGCACTGGCCGGCCCGCCCACCCTGCTG
>JANPOW010000161.1:0-2101 GCA_031428185.1 Betaproteobacteria bacterium
CAGCGCAACTTCAAACGCGGCCTGGCCCACGCCGCCCAGTTGCAACTGGCGCAATAGGTGGCCATGAGCCAAGGCCCCACGCTGGTGGGTGCCTACACCAACCTGCTCAGCGTGGGCTCGGGCTACCGCACCCGGCGCAGCGGCGACACCGGCACACCGGCCTTGCTGCGCGAGCCCTGCGTCAGCTTTCTGGTGCGGCGCAAGTGGCCCACCGCCGGCCGCCCCGGCCACCCGCAGGCCCTGCCCAGGCACTTGCTGGTATTTGCCGATGTCGGCGGCCAGCGCCTGCTGTGCGCCGTGCCCACCGACGTGCGGCCGCGCAGCGACCACGGCAAACCAGTGCCGCACGATGGCGCGGTGATCCTGCCCTTCGGCATCTTTGTCGACCAGGCGCAATCGCATGACTTCGTCACCGGCGTGGTCACCTGCGCCGTGCGCCGGCCGGCAGCGCCCGGCACCACCTACGTGCTGAGCTGCCGCCATGTGCTGAGCCGAACGGCGCAAGACATCGATCCAGACCAGGTGCAGCTGCCGGTGTTGCTGGGTGACGAGCACCGCACGCCGCTGGGCCAGTCCACCAGCGTGCGTGGGCCGTTGGACGAGCAGCCCGAGGCCGGCTTTGACGCCCAGTTGGCCGTGGTGCAGCAGCCCGCGGCGCTGCGCGCTGCGCTGGGCGGCCTGGCCTTTGACAGCGCCACCAGCTATGTGCATGGGCCGGACGAGGTGGGCGACGGCTTTTACGTCGCCACCGGCCGCCGTGGCGCTGACAACCGGCGCCTGCTGGTCTGGGTGAGCTACCACAACACGGTGCGCGATTTCAAGATGGTCTACACCCGCCGTGACGGCAGCGGCGTGACGGTGCGCCATGACCTGGTGCTGTTCGGCATGGCGTCCGACGTGCTGAGCTATGGCGACAGTGGCTCGCCCGCCGTGATGCAGCGCCGCGGCCGGCAACTGGTGGGCATGTACATCGGCGGGGCGGACGGCCGCGCCTTTGTCATCCCGGCCTGGCAGTTGATGAGCCCGGCCAACTACGGCTTGCCGGCCGAGGCGCAGTGGGCACTGGCGCCGGCCGGGTTGGCGGGCTGACGGCATGGTGGGCTGACCGACCTGCCGGCCCTGCCCCGACGCTTCAGTACCCCTGCCCGCGCTGCACCAGGTGCCGCAGCGGCAAGCCGGCCACCAGCGCGTGGATGTTGTGCGCCACCACCGCCGCCGCGCTGCGCTGATCGGTCAGCGCGGCGGCATGCGGCAGCACGGTGACTTGTGGGTGTTGCCAGTAGGCGTGGCCGACGGGCAGCGGCTCGGTGTTGAACACATCCAGCACGGCGTGGCTGATGTGGCCGCTGCGCAGTGCGGCCAGCAAGTCCGCATCCACCAGATGCGCACCACGCGCCAGGTTGACCAGCGCCGCACCACGCGGCAGAAGCGCCAGCAGATCGGCGTCGATCAAGCCCCGGGTGTCCGGTGTCAGCGGCAGCAGGTTGATCAGCACCTGGGCTTGCGCCAGCAGGCCGGGCAACGCGGCGGGGCCACTGGCCACGGCAATGCCGGTGTGGCCTGGCGCTGCATCAGCCGCCGCG
Source organism: Betaproteobacteria bacterium (assembly GCA_031428185.1). Classification (GTDB taxonomy): domain Bacteria; phylum Pseudomonadota; class Gammaproteobacteria; order Burkholderiales; family Burkholderiaceae_C; genus Pseudaquabacterium. Next base: position 1,584 of record JANPOW010000161.1, read on the forward strand.
CCAGCGTTGGCAACTGCGACTGCCGCAGCGACTGCCGCAGCGTCGGCATTCGCGCGCGGTCTTGTCCCACGCCGCCAGGCCCTCACCCGGTAGCCCTGCTGCACCAGCCGCTGCGCCACCGCCTGGCCCATCTGGCCAAAGCCCAGCACCAGCACCACCACCTCGTCGGCGCGGCGCTGCGGCAGTTGCTGCCAGCCACTGCCGCGCTGCTGCGTGGCGTAGTCGAAGAAGCCCCGCTGCAGCGCCAGCGTGGCCCACAGCGCGGTTTCGGCCATCGCGTCTGTCATGGCCGGGTCCACCATGCGGGCCACGGGCACACTGGGCGGCAGCGTGGGGTCGGCCAGCAGACTGTCCACCCCCGCCCACAGGCTTTGGATCAGGCGCAGGCCGGGCAGGCCGGCCAGGCTGCCGGGCGCGGGGTTGGCCACGATGGCGGCGTCCAGTTGCGCGTCGGGCACAACGCCACGCGCCAGGTGCAGGTGGTGGCCGGGCAGGGCCTGGCGCAGCGCGGCGGCCCA
>JANPOW010000162.1:0-8370 GCA_031428185.1 Betaproteobacteria bacterium
CCCTGCGCAAACCACTGGGCACTTTCCAACTGCCCCAACGCCGTCAGCTGCGCTGGCGCCAGCAAGGCCCAGCGTTGTTGCGTTTGCGCCTTGTCCACGTCGCTGCTGCCCGATGCGGCCACCGCCTGCAGCGGCAAGGCCACCAGCGGCGGGTTGATCAGCACAAACGGCACCACGTTGCGGGCCAGCGCGGTGCGGAACAAATAGCAGCCGTCCACCCGGCCGGTGAGCGTGATGTCGTCCCAGGGCTTCTTGGCCTCCTGGCGGGCCAGTGGATGGGTGCGCACGCTGACCACGCGGCCGGCCAGCTGGGCCTCGCTGCCGTCTACTTTCACAAAATAGAAAGCGCGCGGCACGATGGTGGCGCCTTGCTTGAAACGGTCTACATAGGCGTTGATGCCCACGCCGCCCTCGATGCGCTTTTGCACCAGCGCCGAGCGTTTCTTGCGGGTGCTGGCCGTGCCCAGCTCTTGAAAGTACCAGGCTGTCAGCGTTTCAGTCAGCAATGGCTTGGCATCCACCCAATGCAATTGCGGGCGCGGCAGGCGGCCGCTGAACACCCGGCCCAACAGGCCGCTGTGGGGCACGGCACGGCGCTTGTCCTCGCCCAGCCCGTCAGGCTGCGAGGCTTGCGCAAACAGCACACAGGCCGGCACGTTGAACAACGGCTTGACGCCGTCCAGATCCCACACGCCGGTGAGCTTGAAGCCGGTGGCCTGGCCGGCGCGCACGTTGTGGTGCTGGTCGGCGGTGAGAAACGAACGTGGCATCACAAAGGCAATCTGTGCATCCGGCTTGGCCAGGTATTTGCCGCAATGCGCCAAAAAGACGGCCGCCAGATCGATGTGCGGGTTGTTGGCCTTGCTGGACGGCAGCAGCGCATATTGGCCGGCAATGCTGCGCACCAGGTCTTGGTAGTCACCACTGGTGATGTCGGCATACGTCAACCACGGCGGGTTGCCCACGATCACGTCAAACACCCGGTACATGAACACGGGCTGGTAGAGGTTTTGCAAAACGAACTGCCAGATGCTGTCGCGCCCGTTGGCCTTGGCTCGGCGCATGGCCCGGTACACCGCGTACAGCTCGGCCGCGTGGTCGTCACTGAGCGTGATGGCGTCCACCCGGGCGTGCAGTGCGCGGCTGAAATCAGCCAATGCCACGTCTTGCTGCACCTGGGTGTCAACCAGGTGTTGCGCCAGCTCAATCGCGCGGGTGAAGCTGGCGGGGTGGCCGATGAAGGGCTCCATGTCCAACGGCAACTTGTCCTTGTCCACCAGCACCAAAAAATGGTGGCCGGTGGTGTAGAGCGTCTTGCGCCCCTCGTCTTGCGACAGAAACAAGGTGTTGGCCAGGTACACATTCAGCGTGACTGGCCGGGATGCACGCGCCACGCTGTCGCCCAGCGCCAGCAGCAGTGTGGTCTTGGCAATCTGCACCGACAGCGGGTGCACGTCGATGCCCTTGACCTGGTCTGCAATCTGCTGGGCCGACAGGTCAGGCCACTCGCGCTTGAGCCGCGCCACCACCGCGCGCAGGAATGAGCCTGAGCCGCAGGCCGGGTCCAGCACCTGTGAATCGCGCCGCAAATGCAACTCGGCCACGATGCGCTCACACAGCCAGTCGGGTGTGTAGTACTCGCCCAGCGCATGGCGGGTGTCGATGTCAATCAATTCCTGGTAAACGCCTTTCAGGATGTCTTCTTCAACATCGGTGAAGTCGTACTCGCGGATTTGGTTGTAGAGCTCGCGAAAGGCCGGTGCCAACGGCGTGAAGTAAGCGGGCTCAGCCACCCAGTAGAAAAAATCGCCTTCGACAAAATGCGAGACGTTGAGGGCGTTGAAAGCGTCGCCGGACAGGATGCGCTGCAACTCGTCATCGTCAGGCTGCGCCGCTGGCCTGAGCACTGCGTAAGCCAGCAGTTTGGCAAACACGCTTAGGTAGGTGTGCACCAGGTAGACCGACCGGCGGTCATCAAACCTGCCGTAGGCCAGCTGCAAAAAGCGCTGCCACTGCTCAAACGCCACATGCACAGCCGCCGGCGTGCCAGCCTCGGGCAGCACACGGCGCATGGCCTGCAAGGTGTTGATGAAGGCGCGCGAGGTGTCACCAAACTCCAGCTGCACTGCGTCCAGCGTGGCGCGGCGCCGCTGGGTACGGAACAGCACGCGGTCCAGAAACCAGAAAAAGGCGTCCTCGTTGTCACGCTTGACCTCAAAGGCCTCGACCTGGCGCAAGGCCACCCGCGTGGTCTGCGCTGCGTTTTGGCCGTCGCCCAGCAAGATGTTCAGGTCGGGGGCGTAGGTGCGCCAGACGCGCCCGTCAGTGGCAATCAGGCTGAAGTCATAGCGCTCGCCGCTATGCCATTTGCCGGCCAGATATTCGGCCAGTTGGTCCTCAGCGTGGCGCCCGGTTTGGGCCAGGTCTTTCTCCCACTCGATGATGACGTTGCTGTAGGCAATGTCGGCATAGCCGGTCTTGGGCTTGCCGGCACGCGGGATGTTGAAAATTGTCTTCTCGCCGCCCAGCGCCATCTGGTCAATCAGCGCTCTGGCGTCGCTTGAGTCCTTGAACAAGCGGTTGAGCAAATTTTGAAACCGCAGCTTCTTGGCCTCTTCTGTGCGGGCCGTTTTGATGCCGGCCAGGTACTCGGCAACTTCTTCTCTCACAAGGTGGGCGGGCATGGTCTAACCAGTGTAGGGCGGGGGTACGTGCGGCCAGCAGCATCAAGCCGCAGCCACCGGCTCTTCAGGCGTCAGCACCGGCCCCTTGCCGCTGAAGCGGTCAAGTGCCAGGTAGATCACCGGTGTGATGTAGAGCGTGATCATTTGCGAAAAAACCAATCCGCCCACCACCGCCACACCCAGCGGCTGGCGCAGCTCGGCCCCGGCGCCCAGGCCTAACGCGATGGGCAGCGCCCCCATCAGCGCAGCCAGCGTGGTCATCATGATGGGGCGGAAGCGCAGCACACACGCAGCGCGGATCGCCTGCTGCGGTGTCATGCCGTGGTGGCGTTGCTGCTCCAGCGCGAAGTCGATCATCATGATGGCGTTTTTCTTGACGATGCCGATCAGCAGCAGGATGCCGATGGTGGCAATCAGCGTCAGGTCCATGTCAAACAATTTCAGCGTCAGCAGCGCGCCCACGGCCGCTGATGGCAGCCCGGCCAGGATGGTGATGGGGTGGATGAAGCTCTCGTACAGCACGCCCAGCAGCACGTAAATTACCAGCAGCGCGCCCACGATCAACACCACCTGGCTGCCTTGTGAGTTCTTGAACACTGCTGCGTCACCGCCGTAGGCGGTGATGACGGAATCAGGCAGGCGGATCTCCTGCCTGGCCTTGTCGATGCGGTTGGTGGCGTCACCCAGCGCCGCGCCCGGCGCCAGGTTGAAGGACACGGTGACCGCCTGCAACTGGCCCACGTGGTTGATCGATGTTGGCCCCACCGTGCGGTTGACGCTGGTGAAGCTGGACAACGGCACCAGCGCGCCGGTGCTGGCGCGCACATACACACCACCCAGCGCGCTCTCGTCGGCCTTGGCGGCAGGGGCCACTTCCATGATGACCTGGTAGCTGTCCACCGTGGTGAAGATGGTGCTGACCTGGCGCTCGCCAAAGGCGCTGAACAGGCCGGATCGGATCGCGTCAATCGACACACCCAGCGCGTTGGCGCGCACCCGGTCGATGTCCAGCGTGGCCTGCAGGCCACGCAGCTGGCTGTCGCTGGTGACATCGCGGAACAGCGGGTCGGCACGCAGCTTGTCCTGCAGCTTGACGGCCCAGTCACTCAGCTCACCGGCCTGCACACTTTGCAGGATGTACTGGTACTGGGCCTTGCTGGGCCGCCCGCCCAGTTGCAGGTTTTGGGTGGTCCGCAAAAACACGCTGATGCCAGCCACGCCACGCAGTTTTTCTCGCAGACCCTCCACCACTTGTTTCATCGGCGGGCGCTCCCCCCGGGCTTTGAGGTTGATGAACATGCGGCCGTTGTTTTGTGAGCCCTGGCCACCGTTGAAGGAGCTGACGGTTGCTACCGCCGCGTCGGCCCGGATCATCGCCGCAGCCTGGTCTTGCAGCCGCACCATGGCCTCAAACGACACGTCCTCGGCGCCCTCGGTGCTGACGTTGATCTGGCCGATGTCCTCCTCCGGAAAAAATCCTTTCGGAATGCTGGTGAACAACCAGCCGGTGGCCACAAACGTGAGCAGTGCCACCAGCAACACCATTTTTCGCCAGCGCAGCGCACCGTCCAGCGTGCGGCTGTAGCCGCGCAAGGTGGCATCAAACGCCTTTTCGAACCCGCGCACCAGCGGGCCGGGCGGTTTTTTGTGCGCCTCGTCCGACAAAAACCGGCTGGCCAGCATAGGCACCAAAGTGAGCGACACAAAAGCCGATGCCACCACCGCCAGGCCGACGATCACCGCAAACTCATGGAACAGCAGGCCAATGACACCCGGCATGAAGAAGATCGGGATGAACACTGCCACCAGCGAGATGCTGATGGACAGGATGGTGAAGCCCACCTCACGCGAGCCGCGCAGCGCGGCCTGGAACGGGGGTACGCCGTCCTCCACATGGCGCATGATGTTCTCCAGCATCACGATGGCGTCGTCCACCACCAGGCCCACAGCCAGCGTCAGGCCAAGCAGCGAGATGTTGTCCAGCGTATAGCCAAAGGCCCACAACATGGCCAGCGCACCCAGCAGCGAGACCGGCAAACTGAGCGTGGGGATGACGGTGGCCATGAAGCGCCGCAAGAACAAAAAAATCACCAGCACCACCAGCACGATGGTGCCCACCATCGTCAAGCTGACATCGTGCAGCGCAGCGCGGATGGACACCGAGCGGTCATTCACCACATTGATGCGCACCGACTGCGGCAGTTGCGCCTTGAAGCCCGGCAGCTTGGCCTTGACGGCGTCCACCACGGCCACGGTATTGGCATCCGGCTGGCGCTGGATGGCCAGCGTGATGGACGTTTCGCCATTGAAATTGGCCGAGCTTTTCAGCGTCTCAAAGCTGTCCTCCACCTGCGCCACCTCACGCAGGCGCACCGGGTTGCCGCCTTTCACACTGACGATCAACTCGGCGTAATCAGCCGCTGTGGCCAACTGCTTGTTGGCCTGCAGCGTGAGGATCTGGTTGGGCCCTTCCAGCGTGCCCACCGGGGTGTTGGCATTGGCCGCAGCCAGCGTGGTGCGCAACTCGTCCAGGCTCAGGTTGCGGGCGGCCAGTGCGGCCGGGTCGACCCGCACGCGCACCGCAAAACGCTTGGCGCCAAAGATGTTGACCTGCGCCACACCGTTGAGGGTGGAGAGTGTTGGCGAGATCAGATGCTCGGCAAAGTCTTGCAAATCAGCCAGGTTCATGGACGGCGAGGTGAGCGCCAAGAACAGGATGGGCGCATCCGCCGGGTTGACCTTGCGGTAGCTGGGCGGCGCCGTCATCTCGATGGGCAGGCTGCGCTGGGCACGCAGTAGGGCGGCCTGCACGTCCACCGCCGCCAGGTCAATGTTGCGGCCCTGGTCAAACTCCAACGTGACGGTGGTGCTGCCCAGCGTATTGGTGCTGCTGATGATGGCCAGCGCGGGGATGGTCTGAAACTGCTTTTCCAGCTGCAGTGCCACCGCCGTGGCCATGGTCTCGGGGCTGGCGCCGGGCAGGCTGGCCTGCACGTTGATGACCGGTGTGTTGTAGCTGGGCAGTGCGGCCACCGGGATGCTGCCCAGGCTGATGACGCCGGCAGCAATGATGGCCAGGTTGAGCAGCACCGTCATCACCGGGCGGCGGATGAACAGCTCGGACAGGTTCATGGCGCGCTCGCTGCGCTGCTGGGTGGGGCATTGCCAGGCGCTGCAGCGCGCCCGGCACCGGCGGCACGCTCGACCAACTGGCTGCCGGGCCGCACGTTCTGCCGGCCGTCCAGCACGATGCGTTCACCGGCTTTCAGGCCGGACACCACGGCCTCGGTGCCGGCGGAGGCCAGCACCCTGACCGGCCGGATGGTCGCCACATCGCCCGGCCCGGCCACAAACACCGCCGTGCCACGCGCGCCCTGCACGATGGCCGCCTGCGGCACCACGATGGCACCGGGCAGGGTTTGCAGCGCCATCTTGACCGTGACGTAAGCGCCTGGCCACAGCGCCTGGTCTTTGTTGGCAAACAGCGCCTTCACCTTGACCGTGCCGGACGTGGCGTCCACCGTGCTGTCAACAAATGTGAGCTTGCCCTGGCGGCCGGCCGCGCCGGCGGTGGTGGGCGTGATGGCGGCGGCACTGGCCGCCGCACCGGTAGCCGATGCAGCATCCGGCGCTAGCCCGGCCGTCGGGTTGTCCGGCAACAAGGCGCTGACCACCCCTTGCCCAGAGGCCAGTGCCTTCAGCGCGTCGCCCACATTGCGCTGCGGCAGGCTGAAGGCCACCGCCACCGGGTCGATCTGGGTGATGGTGAGCAGGGCCGGCCCGCCGGGCGACACACTGCTGCCCACAAACACCGGCACCGGCCCGACCCGGCCGGCGCTGGGTGCGCTGATGCGGGCATAGCTGAGCTGGGCCTTGACGGCGTCAATCGCCGCGCGGTCGGCCGCCACCACAGCCTGCATGGCCTCGGCATTGGCCAGTGAGGTGTCCACCGCGCCTTGCGAGATGAACTTTTGCGCCAGCAACTCCTGGCTGCGTGCCAGCTGGCGTTGGGCGTCGGCCAGGCTGGCCTGGTCTTTCAGCAACTGGGCCTCGGCTTTTTTCAGGTTGGCCTGGTCGATGCGGGCATCCAGTGTGAACAGCGGCTGGCCCTTCTGCACAAACTGGCCCTCCTTGACCTGCACCGCCAGCACCTGGGCGCTGACCTGCGGCTTCACGTCCACACTGCTTTGCGCGGTGACGGTGCCGCTGGCCTCCAGCGTGGTGGTGAAGTCGCGTGCGCTGACCCGCAGCAGCGTGACGCTGACGGGCGGCGCGGCCGCGGCGGTGCCGGCGACTGTGGCGCCGCCGGCGGTGCCGCCGGTGGTGCCGCTGGTGGCGCTGGTCGGGCCGGACCCACCGGATGCAGCGGCCACCGCGCTGTCGGCGCCGGGCTTGGCGCCGGGGCTGCAGGCGGTCAGGCCGGTCAGCAGGCTGGCCAGCACACTGGCAACACCCACCCGCGCGAATGCCTTGCGCCAAGCGCCTCGGGCCGCTGCGGCGGGTGGGAGGTCAAGCAACAAATGGGGCCGGGTCAATGCGGTCTCCAGGCAAAACGGACTGGGCTGTGTGAACAGTGGGCTGGGTGGTGGAGTGCTTGGCGCGCCGCTGGGTTCGTCCGCGCGCTCATCCCGCCTCCACCAGCGCAAAGGCATCGGCCATCACCTGCAAGCCGGCCACCAGCGCGCCCAGCTCTTGTGGGCTGCGGCCCTGCAGCGCGTGCGCCAGGCTGCCGCAGGTCTGGCGGCGCATGCGCTCCAGCAAGGCCTTGCCGCTGGTACACAACTGCAGCTCGGTGCGGCGCCGGTCAGCCAGGCTGCCTTGGGCTTGCAGATGGCCGGCCCGCACCAGCCGGTCCACCATGGCCGACGCAGTGGCCAGCGTGACACCCAAAAACCCGGCCAGCGCGCTGATCGAGCTGCCCGGGTGCCGGTCGATGTAGTTGAGGCCGCGAAACTGCGGCACCGTCAGCGGGCCGTCCAGCTGCGCCCGCATGGCCTGGCGCATCGCGTCCATCACACCGGGCAGCACCGCCATCACCTGGGCAGCAGCGGCTTGTGCGTCCACCCCGCTGGCAGCACCCGCAGCCGGCAGCGCACGGCGTGCGGGGGCAGCGAGTGTGAACATTTTGACGGGCGCGTGGTGGCTTGACATGGGCAGCGAGCAGGCAGCGCCTGGTGGGCAAAAATTACTTCGTGACACGAAGTATCAGCATACCAAAGCTGACGCCATTGCTGGCCAACGCTGGCGCCACCACCGGCGTGGCCAATGGCCAGCCTGGCCCAAGGTGCAGCGCGGCATGCGCAGCGGCCGGCGTGGCGGGCACTGCGGCCGCGCCCGGTGCAACGGGGATACAGCCGGCGTTTTTACGCCGGCCAAGCCGTGCTGGTGGCGTGCTGGTGGCGTGCTGGTGGTCATGGTTGATCTCACCATGCTGCAACCGGTGCTGGACGCGGCGGACAGCGGCCGCAATGGTTTTGTCACGCTGTTTCTGGCCGATGGCTGGCTGCTGGCCACCACACCACGCAATGAGGCGTTGTTTGAACGCCACTAGGAGCCTGTCGGACTTGGGGCGTCGATAGCGAGAAACGGCCCCAGCGAGGACAGTTTTTGCCGGATTTGCAGGCCCATAGTTCAACTATGGGACAAAAAGCCGGTAAAAAATGGACCGCTGAGGCCGTTTCGCAGC
>JANPOW010000163.1:0-4055 GCA_031428185.1 Betaproteobacteria bacterium
TATACGTGCCGTTATTTATGGTTCACTACACTAGTTGCTTACCCTGCAGCGGCTGGCCAGCGGCCTTGCCCGCAACCCGGCCGAGCGGCAACGCCACGGCGCGCTGATCTGGCAGGCGATGCGCCGCAAGGTGGCGCGCCACTGCCCCGGCTTTGACGCGGGACAGGTGCCGCCTGGGCGGCGTGCGGGCCGTGCCGCCTGAGCGGCGTGCGGGCCGTGCCGCCGGGATCAGGCCGCCGCGCGCAGCGCCAGGTGTGGGCGGCGGATCAGACAACAAGCCGCCACCCTATGGCCCGCCAGCCGCCCGGTGAACGAAGATTTCTGTCCACCGCCATGCGTTTGCCACTTATGCCGGGCCCCAGCCACCGCCGCGTCGCCTGCAGGCCGGTGCTTGGCCTGCAGGGTGCCAGGCCGGCTTATTTCGGCGCCAGCCGGATCGCGCCGTCCAGCCGGATCACCTCGCCGTTGAGCATGTCGTTTTCGATGATGTGCTGCACCAGCTTGGCGTAGTCCGCCGGGGTGCCCAGGCGGCTGGGGAAGGGCACCCCGGCGGCCAGCGTGTCCTGTACCGTTTGCGGCAGCGAGAACAACATCGGCGTGCCAAAAATGCCCGGCGCGATGGTCATCACGCGGATGCCGCTGCGTGCCAGGTCACGCGCAATCGGCAACGTCATGCCCACCACGCCACCCTTGCTGGCAGCGTAAGCGGCCTGGCCGATCTGACCGTCATAGGCCGCCACGCTGGCGGTGCTGATCAACACGCCGCGCTCACCGGTGGACGCCGGGCTGTTGGCGGCCATGGCCTCGGCCGCCAGCCGGATCATGTTGAAGCTGCCAATCAGGTTGACGGTGACGGTTTTGGTGAACACGTCCAGCGGGTGCGCGCCGTCCTTGCCCACGGTCTTGACGGCCAGAGCAATGCCGGCGCAATTGACCAGGCCAAACAGCGGCCCCAGCGCCTGGGCCTGGGCCACGGCGGCCCGGCCGTCCGCGTCCAGGCTCACATCACAGTGCACAAAACGCGCCACTGCGTCACCGCCCAGTTCAGCCGCCAGGGCCTGGCCACGCTGGTCCTGCAGGTCGGCGATGACCACCTTGCCACCCTGGCGTACCAGCATGCGCGCGGTGCCTTCGCCCAGGCCGGACGCGCCGCCGGTGACGATGAATACATTGCCTTTGATGTCCATGAAAAGTCCTTTGATGGGTGTTGGTGTCGGCCTGACTTGCGGGCCGTGCAGACAGCACAACGGCCACTTGTGGTGGCCGTCTGTGGGGTGTTGCCGGCCGGGTCGGTGCCCGGCCTGTGTGCGCTCAGCCTTGCAGCGCTGCCATCGCGCGGCTGGTGATCTCGTCCACCGTGCCCAGGCCCAGAATGCGCGCATAACGCGGCGCCTGTGCGTCGCCGGTGGCGGCCCAGGAGGCGTAGTAGTCGACCAGCGGCCGGGTCTGCGCCTGGTACACGTCCAGCCGCTTGCGCACCGTGGTTTCGCTGTCGTCGTCGCGCTGGATCAAGTCCTCGCCGGTCAGGTCATCCTTGCCGGCCACCTTGGGCGGGTTGAACGTGAGGTGGTAAGTGCGGCCCGAGGCGGGATGCACCCGGCGCCCGCTCATGCGCTCGATGATGGCGGCATCGGGCACGTCAATCTCCAGCACCAAATCCAGTTTGACACCGGCCGCCTTCATCGCGTCGGCCTGCGGGATGGTGCGCGGAAAGCCGTCAAACAAGAAGCCGTTGGCGCAGTCGGGCTGGTTGATGCGCTCTTTGACCAGGCCGATGATGATCTCGTCACTGACCAGGCCACCGGCGTCCATCACCTTTTTGGCCGCCAGGCCCATCGTGCTGCCAGCCTTGACAGCGGCACGCAGCATGTCGCCGGTGGAGATCTGCGGGATGCCGAACTTCTGGCAGATGAATGCGGCTTGGGTGCCCTTGCCGGCGCCTGGCGCCCCCAACAGAATCAGTCTCATCCGTGCCTCATTCAATCTTGTGTGGGTCTTGGGTCGGGCCGCCAGGGCGCTGCACTGGGTGGCGGCTCAATGTTCAATTCAAGAATAGCACGCCACTCCCTGCGTCAAGCTGACGCCACGCCCCGGGGCAACCCGTGTCAAAGCGCAGCTGCGGCCAGCCTCAAGCGGGCTGGAACAGCGCCCGCACGCGGGCCAGGTCCTCGGGGGTGTCCACCCCCGGCCCGGGCCGCTCAAGGCTGACATGCACTGCGATGCGCTCACCGTGCCACAGCACGCGCAGTTGCTCCAGCGACTCCTGCAACTCCAGCGGCGCCACTGCCAATTGGGGGAAGCGCCGCAAAAAACCGGCACGGTAGGCATACAGCCCGACATGGCGCAGCGGTGCGGGGGCTGTGGGCAGCTGGTGGATGCCGTTGGCAAAGCCGTCCCGCCACCAGGCGATGGGCGCGCGTGAGAAGTACAGCGCCCGGCTGGCAGCGTCCAACACCACCTTGACCACGTTGGGGTTGCTGAACTCGGCCAGATCGTCAATGGCATGGGCCACGGTGGCCATCACGCAGTCGGGCCGCTGGCGCAGCAAGGCGGCGCAGGCGTCGACCATGGCCGGGGCGATCAGCGGCTCATCGCCTTGCACGTTGACCACCAGGTCATCACCGTCCAGGCCCAGTTGCACGCAGGCCTCGGCCAGCCGGTCACTGCCGCTGGGGTGGTCACTGCGGGTCAGCAGGGCTGCAGTGCCGTGCGCCAGGCAGGCATCAACAATGCTTTGGGCATCGGCCGCCACCACCACCCGTGCCGCGCCGCTGCGGGCGGCGGCCTGCGCCACACGCACCACCATGGGCAGGCCGGCGATGTCGGCCAGCGGTTTGTCGGGCAGGCGGCTGCTGGCCAGCCGGGCGGGGATCAGGACGGTGAAGTGCATCAGGCGGCCGGGTTGCCTGGCGCCGGAGCAGTGGCCAGCGGGCTGGGCGCGGACGGCGGAAAGGCCTCCAGCGCACGCGCCTCGGATTCCAGCATCACCGGGATGCCGTCGCGGATGGGAAAGCCCAGCCGATCGGCCGGGCATTGCAGCTCAGCGGGCTGGCCGGCAGCGGCCGGCAGCAGTTGCAGCGCGCCTTTGCACAAGGGGCAGACCAGCAGGGAGATCAGGCGGTGGTCAAGGCTCATGGCGGGGGTGGTCAACAGGCTGTGTTTGGGCGCGTTTTGGCGTGCGCTTGGGGGTGTTTGGGCTTGAACGGCGCGCAGAGCGTGCGCAAGGCTGCAGCAAAAGCCGGTTCGGGCAGGAAGTCTAGCCCGGCCACCCAGACCCGGGTGCTGCCCACCGCAGCGGGCGGCAGCTTGACGGCGTCTTTCTCGGTGACGATGAGCTCGGCGGTATCGGCCGGCCAGGGCAGGGGGTTGAAAGCCTGGTGGTCGGCCAGCGGCAGGCGGCGGATGTGCAGGCCCTGGGCTTCCAGCATCGCAAAAAACGGCTCGGGCCTGGCCAGGCCGGCAGCGGCCAGCAGCGGGCGGCCACGCAGTGCGGCCCAGCCCTTGTCGGTGCTGCTGGCGTCGGTGGGGCGGGTCTCGGTGCTGCTGGTCTCGGTGCTGCTGGAATTGGTGCGACTGGAAATGGAGCCGTCGGAAATGGTGCTGTTGGCATTGCCGCTGGTGGCATCGGCGGCCAGGCCAGCCCACCAATCGGCCAAGGGCTGCACGCCGGCCAGGCGGCGCTGGCCGGTCAGGCCGGGCAGGGCGGTGCTGGCTTGGGCGGCGTTGTAGAGCACCAGGGTGCGTGGCGGCAGGTGCGCGGGCAGCGCCTCACGCAGCGGCCCGGCAGGCAGGCGCAGGCCGTTGCCAGCGCCACGCTCGTCAAACACCAGCACGGCCATGTCGTGCCGCAACCGGTGGTGTTGCAGGCCGTCGTCGGCCAGCAGGATGTCCAGCGCCGGGTGGGCCGCGCACAGCGCGCGTGCGGCGGCGCCGCGGTCAGCCCCCACGGCCACCGGTGCACCGGTGCGCAGGTGGATCAGCAGCGGCTCATCGCCCACCTCGGCCGCGTTGCTGCTGCGCTGGACGGTCATCACCCCGCGGCCACGCCGGCCGTG
>JANPOW010000164.1:0-6942 GCA_031428185.1 Betaproteobacteria bacterium
CGGCTGGATTCAGACGGCTGCGGTCAAGAAGGCGCTCGTCTTCAGCGAGAAAGTGAACGCATCTCTGGTGCAAAGCGTCATCACCAAGGGCTACGCCGCGAACCTTACCGACACCGAAACCGAACAGCTGGGCCGCGATCCATTCCTGGTGGCCTATGCCATGGCCGATCCTGCCAATCGCATGGTGGTCACGTCCGAAGTTTCAAAGCCCACGCTGACGCGCCAGAACCGGCGCTTGCCTGACGTGTGCAAAACGATGGGCGTGCGGTCTTGCGGTCCCTTCGCGTTAAACCGCGCGCTGCGGTTCAGCACCAAGTGGAAAAAGTAACGCAAACACTTCGTTGATGTCCCACCTAGAGGCACACGTTCAAAGGCGCTGTGCCGCCTTGCCTCGGTGTCGTCTGGCGCGTGGGTTGGTGCCGCGCCCCCCTGCGTCACCCCAACCGCTTGCAGATGTCCAGCGTCAGCGCCGATTGGTTGAGCGCGTAAAAGTGCAGCGCCGGTGCGCCGCCCGCAATCAGGCGCTGGCACAACTGCGCCACCACGTCCACGCCAAATGCGCGAATGGACGCCACGTCGTCCATGTAGCCCTCCATCTTGAGCACCACCCAGCGCGGGATCTCCACCCCGTCACGCGCGGCAAACCCCGCCACGCTGGCGAAAATGTGGATGGGCATGATGCCGGGCACGATGGGCAGGGTGGCACCCAGCTTGCGGGCCTCGTCCACAAAATGGAAGTAGGCGTCGGGGTTGTAAAAAAACTGGGTGATGGCTGAATTAGCGCCGGCGTTGCATTTGTCGGCAAAGTAGCCCAGGTCGCGCTTGGCGTAGCGCTGCTCGGGGTGGTATTCGGGGTAAGCCGCCACCTCGATGTGCCAGTCCGCGCCTTGCGCTTCGCGGATGAAACGCACCAGCTCGGCGGCATAACGAAACTCACCCGCCACCGCCGTGCCGCTGGGCAGATCACCCCGCAGCGCCACGATGCGGTGGATGCCCTGGGCCCGGTAGGTGGCCAGGATCTGGGCAATGCTTTCGCGGGTGCTGCCCACGCAGCTGAGGTGGGGCGCGGCCTCATGGCCGGCCTCGGCAATCTGGCGCACGGTGGCCAGGGTTTTGTCGCGGGTGGCGCCACCGGCGCCGTAGGTGACGCTGAAAAACTCTGGGGCCAGCACACTCAGGTCGCTGACCACGGTTTTCAACTTCTCGGCGCCAACCGGCGTGTTGGGCGGGAAGAACTCGATGCTGATGGGCACCGGCAGTGTGCTGGCTGCGCCGGGCCCGGTGGGGGATGTCATGTGCTGTGCCTCCTGTCAGTCGGCTGCGGTGGGCCGGCCTGCAATGGATGAAAAAGGCGCCGGCCCGTGAGGGTTGGGCGCCTGCTTGGCGACGCTGCAGGCGGCCCAGGCCGCCTGCACCTGGCCAGCCCATCAATAGCGGTAGGTGTCTTGCTTGTACGGGCCGGTTTTTGGCACGCCGATGTAGGCCGCCTGCTCGTCCGTCAGCTCGCTGAGTTGCGCGTTCAGCGTCACCAGTTGCAGCCGTGCCACCTTCTCGTCAAGATGTTTAGGCAGCACATAAACCTTGCCGATGTCGTAAGCGTCTTTGTGCGCGTACAGCTCGATCTGGGCAATGGTTTGATTTGCAAACGAGCTGCTCATCACATAACTTGGGTGGCCGGTGCCGCAGCCCAGATTCACCAGCCGGCCCTTGGCCAGCATCAGGATGCGCTTGGCCGGCTTGCCGTTGGCGGCCGGGAAGACAATCTGGTCGACCTGCGGCTTGACCTCGATCCATTCGTACTGCTCGACCGACGCGATGTCGATCTCGTTGTCAAAGTGGCCGATGTTGCAGACGATGGCGTTGTGCTTCATGGCGGCCATGTGGTCATGCGTGATCACGGCCTTGTTGCCGGTGGCAGTGACAAAGATGTCGGCTTTGCTGGCGGCGTAGTCCATGGTCACCACACGGTAGCCTTCCATCGCGGCTTGCAGCGCGTTGATGGGGTCGATCTCGGTCACCCACACCTGGGCGCTCAGGGCACGCAGGGCTTGCGCGCTGCCTTTGCCCACATCGCCATAACCCGCCACCACGGCGATCTTGCCGGCGATCATCACGTCGGTGGCGCGCTTGATGGCGTCCACCAGCGATTCACGGCAGCCGTACAGGTTGTCGAACTTGCTCTTGGTGACCGAGTCATTCACGTTGATGGCGCGGAACAGCAGTTGGCCCTTGGCCGACATCTCGTTCAGGCGGTGCACACCGGTGGTGGTTTCTTCGGTTACGCCGATGATCTGTGCCGCCTTGCGGCTGTACCAGGTGGCGTCAACCGCCAGCTTGGCCTTGATGGCGGCGTACAGCTCACGCTCTTCTTCGCTGCCGGGGTTGGCGATGACAGCCAGGTCTTTCTCGGCGCGCTTGCCCAGGTGCATCAGCAGCGTGGCGTCACCGCCGTCGTCCAGGATCATGTTGGGGCCTTCGCCCGCTTCACCCTTGGCCGCAAATTCAAAAATGCGGTGGGTGTAATCCCAGTAGTCTTTTAGCGTTTCGCCCTTGTAGGCAAACACCGGCGTGCCACGCTCCACCAAGGCGGCAGCCGCGTGGTCTTGCGTCGAGAAGATGTTGCACGAGGCCCAGCGCACTTGCGCACCCAGTGCCTGCAGGGTTTCGACCAGCACGGCGGTCTGGATGGTCATGTGCAGTGAGCCGGTGATGCGCGCGCCCTTCAGCGGCTGGCTGGTGGCAAATTCAGTGCGGATGGCCATCAGCGCGGGCATCTCCACCTCGGCGATGTCCAGCTCTTTGCGGCCCCAGGCGGCCAGCGTGATGTCGGCAATGGCGGATTGGGTGGTTTGGGGGGTTTGAACAGGCTTGAGAACGGCATTCATGGCAGGTTTTGCTCCAGAAAAATGAAGACCCGGCAGCCGGCAACACGATGGGGGGGGGGATGTAGCACCTCACCCACGCGACCAACTGGGGGTGAGCGACGTTGCACAGAAGTGGTTTCGAGCCTGGGGCCGGGGGTTGGCCTTGCAACGCTCCTCGAAACAGGGCGGGATTCTAAACAGACTCGCCGCCGCCTGGCGCTGGGCGTGCCGCTGGCGGGCCGCCAGGCCGTGGCAGACTTTGCACATGTCTTCTCCGCACCGCCCTGCCCTGGCGCCCGCCCTGCCGCCCGCCCTGCCGCCCGCCCTGCCGCCCGAACTGGCGGGCCGCCTGCAGCCGCTGGCCAGCCTGGCACCCGCCAGACTGGCCGGGCTGCACGGTGTGCTGACCGATATCGACGACACCTTGACTGACAACGGCGCCATCCAGCCCGCCGCGTTGGCAGCGCTGCAGCAGTTGCAGGCTGCGGGTGTGCCGGTGATTGCCATCACCGGCCGGCCGGTGGGCTGGAGCCTGCCGTTTGCACGCGCCTGGCCACTGGCGGCCATCGTGGCCGAGAACGGCGCGGTGCTGCTGCGCCGCCAGGGCCAGGCGGCCGGGCCAGACGCGCTGCTGCAACAAGACTTTGTGGCCGATGCCGCCAGCCGCGCCGCCAACACGCTGCGCCTGCAGGCTTGTGCCCGCGCGGTGCTGGCTGCGGTGCCCGCTGCCCGGCTGGCCGAGGACAGCGCCGGCCGCCTGACCGACATTGCGGTGGACCACAGCGAGGTCCACCAGCTCGACAGCGCGCAGATTGCGCAAGTGCTGGCCGTGATGCGGGCGCATGGCCTGACGGTCAGCGTCAGCTCCATCCACATCAACGGCTGGATCGGTGAGCACGACAAATACAGCGGCGCGGCCTGGGCCGTGGCGGCGCTGCATGACCAGCCGTTTGACCCGGGGCGCTGGCTGTATCTGGGTGACTCCACCAACGACCAGGTGATGTTTGAGCGCTTGCCGCTCAGCGTGGGCGTGGCCAACATCGCACGGTTTGTGCCGCAGTTGCGCTGGCTGCCGGGCTATGTCACCCGCGCAGAACGTGGCGACGGGTTTGCTGAACTGGCCACAGCGCTGTTGGCCGCGCGTGCGTCTACGGGTATGGCTGCGGGTGTGGCTGGGCGTGCCTCACCTGGTCGCTGAGCATGGCTGCCGCCGCCGCGCAGACCGACCCCAACATCCGCAGCACGCTGCGCCAGGCCGCCGCACTGGCGCTGGGTGCGGCCGTGTCGCTGGGCCTGGCGCGCTTTTCGTACGCGCTGCTGCTGGGGACGATGCGGGCCGATCTGGGCTGGAGCTATTTCACCGCCGGCGCCATGAACACCGCCAACGCCGCCGGCTACCTGCTGGGCGCGCTGCTGATGCCACGCTGGCTGGCGCGCTTCGGGCCACGCCGCGCGCTGGTGGCCGGTGGCCTGGCCACTGCCGTGCTGCTGGCGCTGCACGGCGCGGTGCGCTCGGACATGCTGCTGGCGCTGCTGCGGCTGGGCTCGGGTGCGGCCAGCGCCGCCACCTTTGTGGCTGGTGGCTTGCTGGCCGCCCGGCTGGGCAGCCAGTTGGCGGGCCGGCCCGGCGCCCACCTCAGCCCTGGCCTGGTGATCGGGCTGTATTACGGCGGTACCGGGCTGGGCATCGTCGCATCGGCCTTGCTGGTGCCGGGCGCGTTGTGGCTGGCAGCCGCAGTGTGGCCTGGCCCGGCCTGGCCTGCGGCCTGGCTGGCGCTGGGCGCTGCCGCACTGGCCATGACCGGGCTGATGGCCGCCGGCACCCCGACCGACGCCCCGGCCAGCAACGCCGCAGCGGCTGCGGCCACCCTGCACTGGCGCTGGTTTGGCTGGGCCTTGGCCGGCTACAGCCTGTTTGGCCTGGGCTACATCGGCTACATGACCTTCATCGTCTCGCTGCTGCGTGAGCGGCAGTTGAGCAGCAGTGCCATCACCGCGTTTTATGTGCTGCTGGGGCTGGCTGTGCTGGCCTCCCCCTGGCTGTGGGCCAGGCTGCTGCAGCGCTGGCGTGGTGGCCAGGCGCTGGCATTGCTGAACGCGCTGCTGGCGCTGGCCACGCTGCTGCCGGTGCTCAGCCGCCATCCGGTGGCCGTGTATGGCTCGGGCGCGCTGTTTGGTGCGGTGTTTTTGTCGGTGGTGGCGTCCACCACCGCGCTGGTGCGCCACAACCTGCCGGCGGCTGCGTGGCCGCGTGGCATCAGCGCTTTCACTGTGGTCTTTGCCGCCGGCCAGATCGTCGGCCCCAGCCTGGTGGGCCACATCGCCGACGGCCCCGGCGGCCTGGCGCGTGGCCTGGCGGTGAGTGCCGCCTTGCTGGCGCTGGGCGCGTTGCTGGCCTGCCGGCAACGGCCGCTGGGTGGGGGGCAAGACATTGCGGCAGTCCTCAGCGACGAATCTCCTGGTGGCTGACTGGCAATCCTGAGTTGTCTCGCCTGGCGCAACCTTGGCTGTGACGCAAGCCCATCACCCCAGCCCCAAAAACGCCGCCATCCGCCCCAACTCATCGTCCAGCGCGGCGCCAAACCCCGCATCTGTCGGCGCGCTGCCGGCCACAAAACCGATGTCCGGCACCAGCCGCCCGGCCTGCACCGCCAGGTTGCCCCAGCCCACCACCTGGCCTTGCCACAGCAGCGGCAGGGCGTAATAACCGCGAATCCGTTTTGCCGCCGGGGTGTAAGCCTCAAAACGGTAGGCCCAGCCCCAGAACAGCGCGAAGCGGCGGCGGTCCCACACCACCGGGTCAAACGGCGCCAGCAGGCGCAACTGGTCGTCCAGCGCATGGCGCTTGCTGCTGGGGTTTTCGCCGGCCGGCCACAGCCAGGTGGTGCCGCCCACCTGGGCTGACGGCAGCCGCGCCCGGGTGCGCGCCAACACCACGCTGCGCTGGCTGGCCCACTGCGGCGCACCCACACCCAGCCGGCTGAGCAGGCCACCCAGTGACGCCGCCGGCAGCGGTGCGTATTTGCGCATGATCACGTCCACCAGGGTGTCCAGCGCGGTGGTGGGGTCGGCCGGTGTGCCGTCGGCCGGCCGCAGCGCGTACAGCCGCACACCGCCCTCACGCCGGGCAATGCGCAGCAGGCCGCGGTAGTGCATCGCGTCCAGCAACTGGGTACTGGCATTGCTGGACCCACCAAACCAGTTTTGCGATTTGCCGTGCTGGAACTGCGCGTCCACCTCACGCGGGTGGGCCACACCACGCTCGCGCACAAAGTCCAGCACCGCAGCGGCCTGGCGCTGGCGGCTGGCCGTCCAGCTGGCCGGCGCGGCGCGCGGGTGCATCAGCGCGTGGGTGGCGCGTGGCAAAAAGCCGTAGTTGACAAAAAAATCCTCCTCGATGGCCAGGCGCGGGTAGCGCGCCTCCAGATCCCCCGCCCGGTAGCCTTTGACGCGGTGGCGCAGCGTCAGGTCTTGCGCCCGCGCCGGGGCGCGGATCGGGTCGGCCTGCACAAAGCCCAGGCGTTGGATGGCTTGCGGCAGCGTGGTGGGCGCAAACAGGCTGCGCGCCACGGCGTAGCGGCACAACTGGGCAAGCGTGGGGGCGGGTGCAGGCATGGCGCGATGTTGACGCAGGTTGCGGCAACACCGGGATCAGGCGGGATGGGGCGCCGTGTGCTGCACATCGCGGCCGCTGTGCGGTGGCCCTGGCGCCCTAAAACCCTGCGACAAACCACCATGCCCAACCGATCCCCGTTGAAGCCGGCCCTGCAGTGAGGGCCGGCCCACCCTCAACGAGTCGCGCAGGCCGGTGGCCAGGATCACCATGACCGACATGCCGCAGAAAAAATGGCGGCGCGCCCGGCACGGCGCTGGTGGTGGTGCGGGATTTGCTCAACGGCAGGGCGGCGTCTTTTGGCGGTGATGCCGCTGCCGCTGCCGCTGCCGATGCCGATGCCGCTGCCGCTGCCGCTGCCGACGCCGACGCCGACGCCGACGCCTTGACCGGCATGTTCATGGCCGCGCCCACAGCGTTGCACATCTCCGGCCTGCCCGTCAGCGCGCCGGCCCGGCAGGCCAG
>JANPOW010000165.1:0-1807 GCA_031428185.1 Betaproteobacteria bacterium
GTTGGCGATGCGCTGCATGCGTTGTGCTGCGCGGCGGGCTACAACATCCGCTGGCTGCTGCGGGCCATCACCCGTCTGGGCCTGCAAGGGCTTTTTTGCGCCTTGTCTGCGGTGGTCATGTGTGTCGTCGGCCTGTTGGGGGCGTCGCTGGCTCTACCGAAGGCCGCACGCGCCTCCACAAAGACCGCTCCACCGCGCTTGCCGGCGGTCACGTCACAACCCTTCGCCGCAGCGGTTTGAATTTCGCAGGCCCGACTACGCAGCTATCGCCTTCTGGCTCTTCGTAGTTGCGGTGATCGCCTCTATCCTTTATCAGTACAGAAGGCGCTGGCAAGAGTTGAAGCACGAGAGGGAAAAACCGTAGCCGGGTAGGTTTTGGGCCACGGCGCGCGATCAGGTCTTGCCTCGTGCCCCCGAGGTCTTCTTGCTTTTGTCCTCGGGGTTGATGAACCCGATAGGCCGCTTGGGCGGATTGGGCGGATTGGGCGGCGTCATGAGTTCGCGCAGCGCATCGAAGACCTGCTTGAGCTGGTTACGGGTGTTGCGGCTGAAGGTGTCCTGACGCATGGCCGCCACCTCAGTCTTGTCTTCGAATTCAGCCAGCCGTTTGGCCAAGTCACCACGCGTGACATCCAACTCGCGCATGCGAACGAAAGCACGCACAACGCAAAGCGACTCCTCGATGGCGCGCGGGCTGCTCAGGATGGTGGCACCGTGCTCGGTGAATGCGCAGGTCAGAGTCTTGGAAAACAGGCTGCTGCACCGGCGACAGCCCAGCCGCAGCACGGTATGCCAGCATGGTCGGCCACTCCCGCTACTGCCACACCATGATCAACACCCTGCTGCTGACTGAAATCCACCCCAGCGGCTACGCCGTGCTCACCCTCAACCGGCCGCAGGCGATGAACGCGCTGAGCAAAGGCCTGATGACGGCGCTGGCCGAGGCCATCGATACGCTGGCGGCTGACCCAACGGTGCGGGTGCTGATCCTCACCGGCGCCGGCCGGGCGTTTTCTGCCGGGCTGGACTTGAAGGAGATCGGCGCCGGGAATGGCAGCATCGGCGGTGGACAAGCCACCACCGGGGGCAGTTTGGGCGGCTCCGACGGCAAGGCGACCGGTGACCCGGTGGCCGCGCTGGCGCGCTACCCCGGCCCGGTGATCGGCGCCATCAACGGCGCGGCGGTGACCGGGGGCTTCGAGCTGGCACTGGCCTGCGATGTGTTGCTGGCCAGCAGCAACGCCCGCTTTGCCGACACCCACGCCCGCATCGGCGTGGCGCCGGGCTGGGGCTTGTCGCAAAAACTCAGCCGCGCCATCGGCCCCTACCGGGCGCGTGAGCTGTCGTTCACCGGCAACTGGGTGAGCGCCGAGCAAGCCGCCACCTGGGGCTTTGTGAACCGGGTGCTGGCACCCGACGACCTGCTGCCCGCCGCCCGTGCGCTGGCCATGGACATGTTGGGCACCCTGCCCAACATGCTGACGCGCTACAAAGCCATCATCAACGACGGTTACGCGCTGGCCTTTGGTGAGGCCATGGCGCTGGAGAAATCCCGCGCCCGTGCTTTCAATACCCAGGTGTCGGCGGATGACGTGGAGCAGCGGCGCGAGGCGGTGCGGGCACGCAACCGCAGCGGCGGCTGAGTGCCTGAGCGCCTGAGTGCCTGACGGTCAGCCTGGCGGCGCGGCACTGCCCACCACCAACCAGGCCGCCAGATCCGCATGCAGCTTGGCCAGGTCTGCCGGCCGGGTGTACATCATGTGGCCACCGTCGTAGTAGTGGTGGCTGATGCGGGCCAGCACGCTGG
>JANPOW010000166.1:0-11339 GCA_031428185.1 Betaproteobacteria bacterium
CGCTGCAGGCCGGGCGGCCCGCCAACTGCGCCAGCGTGGCCCGGGCAGCCTGCCGCTGGCCGGCCAGATCGTGCTGGTCTCGCTGGCCTTGCTGCTGCTGGTGCAGGGCGCAGGTTTTGTGGCGATCCAACAAAACATCGCACGCAACGCTCAGGCCCAGCTGGCCGACCGGCTGACCGTGGCCCAGCGCGTCTGGCAGCGCCTGCTGGACCAGCGCGCGGCCAAGCTGATCCAGGGCGCGGCGGTGCTGGCGGCGGACTACGGCATCCGCGAGGCGGTGGGCACGCGTGACCTGGACACCGTGCGCTCGGCGCTCAGCAACCACGGCAGCCGCATCGGTGCCACCCTGACCGCGCTGCTGGACACCCGGCTGGCGCTGCAGACCCTGGGCGAAGGGGTGGACGCCACCGACACAGCCATTGCCCCCGCACTGGCCCGCCTGGCGCCGGTGCTGGCGCAAAAACCCGGCAGCAGCCAGGTGGCGCTGGTGGGCGGCACGCCTTACCAGTTTGTGATGGTGCCCATGCGCGCACCGGCACTCATCGCCTGGGTGGTGATGGGCTTCCCGCTGGACCAGGCGTTGCTGGACGACATGCTGGCCGTGTCCAGCGTGCAAGCCGCGCTGGTGGTGCACCCGTTGCACGGTGACAGCGTGCTGCTGGGCAGCAGCTTGCAGCCCGTAGCGGCGGCAGCACCGCTGGCCGCCGTGGCCAGCAACGGTGAGCTGGTGCTGGCCGGTGAACCGCATCTGGTGGCCACCTGGCCGGTGACCAGCGGCATCGAGGGCCAGCTGGACCTGCGCCTGGCCGGGTCCATCCATGCTGCCGTGGCGCCGTACCGGCCTTTGCAGTGGATGCTGGCGGCCATCACCGTGGGCGGCCTGCTGTTGTTTGGGGTGGGCAGCCACTGGACGGCGCGCCGCATCACCGAGCCCTTGCGCAATCTGGCAAGCGCCAGTGACCGGCTGGGCCGGGGTGAGCACGACCAGCCGCTGCAACACACCAACCGGCATGACGAGATCGGCGACCTGGCGCGCGCTTTTGACCACATGCGTGTCAGCGTGCAAGGCCAGCAGCAGCAAATCCGCAGCCTGGCCTACCGCGACCGGCTGACCGGCCTGCCCAACCGGCTGCAGTTCCGCGACAACGTGCAACAGGCCATCCACGCCGGCCAGGCCAGCGGCAACCCGCTGGTGGTGCTGATGCTGGACCTGGACCGCTTCAAGCATGTCAACGATGTGCTGGGCTACGCCTTTGGCGACCGCCTGCTGGAGCAGGTGGCGCAGCGCCTGCAAGACGTGGTGCGTGAGCACGATGTGGTGGCGCGCCTGGGCGGTGATGAATTTGCGCTGCTGATGCACGACGCCGACCTGGCCCTGGCCCACAACGTGGCCCAGCGCATCACCGCCGCGTTTGAGCAGCCGCTGACGATTGACGACCACACGGTCGACCTGAGCGCCGGCTTGGGCCTGGCCGCCTGGCCGCAGCATGCGGCCGACGCCGACGCGCTGCTCAGCCGGGCCGAGGTGGCGATGTACGCCGCCAAGCGCCGCACCGCTGGCGCCCAGGTCTATGACCCGGCGGTGGACACCGCCAGCGCGCTCAACCTGTCACTGCTCACCGAGTTGAAACGCGCGGTGGCGCTGGGTGAGCTGCGGCTGTTTTTGCAGCCCAAAATTGATATCAGCACTGGCGCCGTGTGTGGCGCCGAGGCGCTGGTGCGCTGGCAGCACCCGCAGCGTGGCCTGGTGCCGCCGATGGACTTCATCCCGTTTGCCGAGCAGACCGGCTTCATCCGCCAGCTCACGCTGTGGATGTTTGACCGCGCCGCCAACGAGCAGGTGGCGCTGGCCTTGCTGGGCGTGCGCCGGGTCTCGGTCAACCTGTCCACCCGGGATCTGCTGGACCAGGAGCTGCCCGACAAGCTGGACGCCATCCTGCGCCGCCACCGTGCGGTGGCCGACGGCTTTTGCCTCGAGATCACCGAGAGCGCGATCATGGACGACCCACAGCGCGCCGAGGCCACGCTGAATCGGCTGGCCGAGCGTGGCTTCAAGCTCTCCATCGACGACTTTGGCACCGGTTATTCATCGCTGGCCTACCTGAAGAAGCTGCCGGTCCATGAGCTGAAGATCGACAAGAGCTTTGTGATGGCGATGGAAACCGACCCGGGTGACGCCAAGATCGTGCGCTCCACCATCGACCTGGCGCACAACCTGGGCTTGACGGTGGTGGCCGAAGGCATCGAGAACGAAGCCGTGTTGCAACTGCTGCACGCGCTGCAGTGTGATGAAGGCCAGGGCTACCACATGAGCAAACCGCTGCCGGTGCAGGGCTTTGTCGACTGGGTGGCGCAGTGGCAGGCCAAACCACCGGTGGCGGCCAGCACACCTGTCGAGTTGCGCGCCGGCGCGCCGCTGTTGCATTGAAGCTGCCGCGCCGGCAGGCTCAGCCCGGCTGGCAGATCAACCCGGCTGGCAGATCAACCGGGTTGGCGCGTGACCGCCACAAACGGTGCACCGGCCGGCAATGCATCACCACAAAAACCAAACTGCAGCGCTGGCAGCTGGCCACTCATCAGCTCAGCCAGCGCCTGGCCCGAGCCGGCGCCGTGGGTCCAGCCCAAGGTGCCGTGGCCGGCGTTCAGCCACAGGTTGGGCAGCCTGCTGCGGCCGATGTAGGGGATGTTGCTGGGTGTGCTGGGGCGCAGGCCGGCCCAGTAGTTGGGCTGGCTGGTGTCGGCCACACCGGGAAACAACTGCGCATAACGCTGCACCAGTGCGGCACAGCGCTT
Organism: Betaproteobacteria bacterium; assembly: GCA_031428185.1. Classification (GTDB taxonomy): domain Bacteria; phylum Pseudomonadota; class Gammaproteobacteria; order Burkholderiales; family Burkholderiaceae_C; genus Pseudaquabacterium. Next base: position 2,794 of record JANPOW010000166.1, read on the forward strand.
TTGCGCCAGCCGGCTGGTCAGCGACGTGTCGTAGCCCGCCAGCTCGGCGGTGCCGGCAATGCGCACCGTGTCGCCCAGCCGGCTGATGGCGATCTTGCGGGTGTCGTCCAGCAGGCTCACCGTGCTGGCGTCCTGCGGGCGCTTGAGTTTCAAAGTGGCCGAGTAGCCCTTGGCCGGGTAGATGTTGAGCCACAGCCCCACCTGGCGCAGCAGCGGTGCGGTGTGCGGCCCCAGTGCGGCCACGTACTGGTCGGCCACCAATCGGCGGGTCTGCCCGGTGCGCAGGTCACGCACCCGCACCGCGTCAATCTGGCCTGCCGCGCGGGACAAGCCGTCCACCGCCGTGTTGTGCAAAAAAGTGGCACCACGGGCACGGCACAGGGCCGCCAGCTTTTGCGTGAAGACCCGCGCGTCACCCGACTCATCGCTGGGCGTGAAGGTGCCGCCGTGGATGTTGGCGCCAAACGCGGCCAGTGCCGGCTCCACTTTCAGCACCTCGTCGCGGCCCAGCACGCGGCGGTCCACGCCGTGGCGGCGCATCAGCTCGGCAGCCGCCGCGCCAGCCTCAAAGTCAGCCTGCGACGAGAAAAAATGCAGGATGCCACGCTCGAGCCGCTGGTACTCGATGCCGGTATCGGCCACCACACGTTTGAGCGACGCATGGCTGTAGCGGCCCAGCGCCACCAGTTGGCGCACGTTGCGCTCAAACGCGGCGTTGTTGCACTGGCTCAAAAACGACAGGCCCCAGCGCCACTGGTGCGGGTCCAGCTTGGGGCGGAACAGCAGCGGCGCGTCGTCCTGCAGCAGCCACTTGGCCACCTTGAACGGCGCTGCGGCATTGGCCCAGGGCTCACAAAAGCTGACGGAGATCTGCGCCCCATTGGCAAAGCTGGTTTCCAGTGCCGCGTCGGGCTGGCGGTCCACCACCGTCACGGCGTGGCCCTGCTGCAGCAAATGCCAGGCGGTGGACACGCCGATGATGCCGGCGCCGAGAACGATGATCTTCATGGGCTGCCCCTGTCGGATGAAACGCTGTGGGCGATTCTGGGCAGGGGGTGCTCGGAAATGAAGTGAATTCCATGAAATTCACGGACGATCAAAATCCCTAATAGCTGCGCCAAACCGCGCTGCCGCCCAGCGTTGGCGGCTCAAGCCCCCAGGCGGGCCGCCAGCAGACGGTTGCGCACGTAGCCCAGGTGCTGCGGCGGCAAGGCCAGCGCCTCTTCCGTGCGCAGCGCACCACGTGCCACCAGGCGCAAGATGGTGCGCAACTCAGGCGCCAGGCCCACCAATGCGGCTTCGGGAAGGCCACCGGCCAAACGCTGTGCGGCGGCGGCCGATTGCACCGCAGCGCCGTACAGCCAGCGGTCGAAACCCGCATTGCCGCGCAAGCGCTGGATGCTGACCGCAGCGGCCGCAAACACCCGGCGTGTGCCGGCCTCATTGGCGCGCGTCAGCGTCCAGCGGAACAGCACCTCGCGGTGGGCCAGCAGCCACTGGCCAAAAGGCGGGTCGTCCTGCAGGGGCGCCGGTCCGCTGTTGGCTGCCAGCGACGGCCCCAGGCGCGGCCCAGGACGGGGGAATGCGTTTGGCGAGGCAGTCATGGGCCGCAGCGTAGGCCGCTTTGCCCTGCCCGGGTTGTGCTGCCGTGCCGCCGCAGTTTGTGATTTTTGTCACAACCGGAAATCCGCGCCGCCGCCGCACGCCGGCGCGCAAAACTGCCGCGGTGTTGCGTGCCGCACAGTGCCGGCGCAGGTTCCGGTGCCGGACGTGACTATTGCCCGCACAGCCGGGTAGCGCTGGCGGTTCAATCTGGCGTGTCACAAAAGTACACCACTGCAAATGCGGCAATCGCGTGGTCAGGCACTGCGGTGCCACCACTTGCGCCAGCACGGTGCCTTTGTCCGCGCTCCTTGAAAGCCTCCCATGCTGCCAGCACTGCTGCCCTCGTTGATTGCGCGTTTGACCCGGCGCCGCCCGCGCCCCGCCAGGGCGCTGGAGCCGGCCGACATGGGCACCGCTTTTGGCATGGAGCAATGGCTGGACGAGCGTGATGGTGGCGCCCACCCGGCCGTGTCTGCCACCGCAAGGCGACGCACCTGGCTGCCGCGCTGGATGCGGGCAACGACACTGCGCCGCACCCGCACCCACACCCGCACCCGCACCTGAGTCGCGGGCCGTCGCTGGCCGGCAGGCCGGCCCCGGCCAGCGCGGCGCGTGGCCAGAGCCCACACTCCTAGAATCGGTCCGTGACCCAACTCAGCTTCCGGCAAAAAACGCACCTGGCGCGTGAAGACGCCATCGTCAGCACCGTGCTGCGGATGTTGGCCGAAAAAGGCTTCGACCAGATGACGGTGGACGCCGTGGCTGCCGACGTCGGCATCGCCAAAGCCAGCCTGTACAAGCATTTCCCATCCAAAGAAGCGCTGGCCGCCGCCGCGATGACACAAGCGCTGGACGGTGCCTTGTTGCAGGCTCGGGCGCAGCAGGCGGTGCTTGGGCAAAGCGCGCTCAACCGGCTCAAGGCCATCACCCGCTGGACCCTGCAAACCCAACTGGCCGGCGCCATGCCCACCTTGCCGGCTGAAAATTCGTCACTGCGCAACGCGCTGATCAACCACCGGGGCTACATGGACCGGTTGATGGCCTTGAGCGATCAACTGGGCGCCTGGATCGTGCAAGCCCAGGCCGACGGCGCGGTGAATGCCTCGCTGCCGCCCGAGGCGGTGCTGTACACCATCTACGCCCGCGCCTGCGACCCGGTGCTGGGCTTCTTGAAGGCCGGTGGCCAGTACAGCGACGGCCAGATCGTCGATTGGGTGATGGCCACCTGTTTTGACGGCCTGGCCGCACGCAGCTGACTCGCCAGCTCAGCGCACGATCAATACCGGCGTGGTGCAGCGCGCCAGCACCTGCGTGACCACCGACCCCAGCACCAGGTTGACCAGCGCCCCGTGGCCGTGTGAGCCCATCATCAATAAATCAAAGCGGCCTTTGCTGGCCGTCTTGGCGATGACATCGGCAGCAGCGCCGGTTTTGGCAACACAGTCCACTGTGATCTTCTGCTGCTCGAAAAAGCTGCGCAGTGGCTTGAAGACCTTCTCGCTTTCTTCGGCGTAGTAGGTCTGCAGCACCCCTTTGTCCAGCGCCACGGCAGCCCGCGCCGGCACCGCCGGGCTGACATGCAGCAGGGTGTACTGGTGGGCGTTGCCCAGCCATTCATCGTGCGCGGCAATGTAGGCCAGCATGCGTTTGGTGAAGGGGCTGCCGTCAACGGGGACAAGAATCTTCATGGTGGGGCTCCGGTGGGCGCCGTGCGGCGCTGGCGGCAGTCTGCCAGCCCGCCATGCCCTGCGGCCTTGACTCAAGTCAAATGGCGGCGCCCACCACGTCCCACAGCCGCAAGCCGTCAAAGCCCACGCTTTCGCCCTTGCGTGGCAGGCCCCGCGCTTGTGAGACCACTCGGGTGGGCGCCTGGCCTGGCCGCGCCACCCGGTAGTCGTGGCGGCAGTGCAGATGGCCGTGCAGCCACAGATCGGCCAGCGGGATCAGGTCATCGTCAGCATTGCAAAAGCTGGCGGTGCCGGGCTGGTTGCCAAAGCGAGGGTCGGCGCTGCGCAGGCTGGGTGCAAAGTGGGTGATGGCCACGGTGGCGTGCCAGCCATCGACGGCCTGCGGCCCGGGATTGGGGCGCTGCAACTCGGCGGCCAGCCAGGCGCGGCAGGCCAGGGATTCATCACGCATGACCACCGGGTCGATCACCACGCCACCCCGCTGCGCCGCCATCAGTTTGAGAAAGTAGGCCGCAGCGCGCATGGCGCGGTCGCGCCCGGCCGAGCCGAATAGCGCAAAGTCTGACCAGCGCACCGTGCCCACAAAACGCACCCGCAGGCCAGCGGCGCTGGTCAGCAACAGGCTTTCGCGCTCGATCAGGCGGATGCCGAATTGTTGGCACCGCACGCGCAGCGCCGGCCAGGCCTGCACCAAATCCCGGCCGTCAAACTCATGGTTGCCGGCCACCATCAGCACCGGCACCGGCCAACCGGCAAAACGCTGCAGCGCGGTCCAGTTGGCGTCGATGTCGCCGGCCAGCACCAGCACCTCGGCACCCGGTGCGGGCTGGGGGTCGAAGGTCTCGGTTTCGAGGTGAAGGTCAGACAGCAGTTGCAGCCGCATGGGTGGGCTGTGCTGCCGTGCTGCGTCAGGCCGCCAGCTTGGCTTCGATCTGGCCTTTGATGACCAGCAGTTGCGCCGGCAGGCGTGCTGCCAGTTGGCTGAACAAGGCACCGTGCAAGCCCATCTCGGTGCGCCAGGCAGCGTGGTCAATCGAGATCACCGATTGGTATTGCGCCCGGGTGAAATCGAGGCTGGCCCAGCTGATGTCGTCATAACGCGGGCTGACGCCGAAGAGGTTGTCCACACCACCGGCCGTGCCGCCAACCCGCTCCAGCATCCACTTCAGCACCCGCATGTTGTCGCCGTAGCCCGGCCAGACAAACTTGCCGTCCTCGCCTTTGCGGAACCAGTTGACACAGTAGATGCGCGGCAGCGTGGCGCCAGCGGCGGCCAGTTTGGCGCCCAGGCCCAGCCAGTGCGCAAAGTGGTCACCCATGTGGTAGCCCATGAAGGGCAGCATCGCAAACGGGTCACGCCGCACCACGCCTTGCTGGCCGGCGGCGGCGGCAGTGGTCTCGCTGCCCATGGTGGCGGCCATGTACACACCCTCGGCCCAGTTGCGCGCCTCGGTCACCAGCGGCACCGTGGTGCTGCGGCGGCCGCCAAACATGAAAGCGTCGATGGCCACGCCGGCAGCGTCATCCCAGGCCGGGTCCAGCGCCGGGTTGTTGGTGGCGGCCACGGTGAAGCGGGAGTTGGGGTGGGCGGCTGGCCTGGGCTTGCCATCCACGCCGGTCTCTTTGGCGATGGCCGGTGTCCAGTCCTTGCCTTGCCAATCCGTCAGGTGCGCCGGCACCGGGCCGTCAATGCCCTCCCACCACACATCACCGTCATCTGTCAGGGCCACGTTGGTGAAGATGACGTCGTGTTTCAACGAATCCATGCAGTTCGGGTTGGTCTTGTAGTTGGTGCCCGGTGCCACGCCAAAGTAGCCCGACTCGGGGTTGATGGCCATCAGCCGGCCCCGCACGTCGGGCTTGATCCAGGCGATGTCGTCGCCGATGGTGGTCACCGTCCAGCCGTCCAGCCCGGCCGGTGGCACCAGCATCGCAAAGTTGGTCTTGCCACAGGCGCTGGGGAATGCTGCTGCCACATGGAATTTTTTGCCGGCCGGGTTGGTGACGCCCAGGATCAGCATGTGCTCAGCCAGCCAGCCTTGCTGTTTTCCCATGCCGCTGGCAATGCGCAGCGCAAAACACTTCTTGCCCAGCAGCGCATTGCCGCCATAGCCCGAGCCGTAGCTCCAGATCTCGCGCGTCTCGGGGTAGTGCACGATGTATTTGGTGGGGTTGCACGGCCACGCCGCGCTGGCCTGGCCGGGCTGCAGCGGCGCGCCCACTGTGTGCATGCAGGGCACAAAGTCACCATCGTCACCCAGCACGTCAAACACCGCTTTGCCCATGCGGGTCATGATGCGCATGTTGACGGCCACGTAGGCGCTGTCGCTCAACTCCACCCCGATGTGGGCGATGGGTGAGCCCAGCGGGCCCATCGAGAACGGCACCACATACAGCGTGCGGCCACGCATGCTGCCCTTGAACAGCGCGGGTGTGCCGTCCGCCTGGCCGGTTTGCAGCAGGGCGCGCATGTCGGCCGGGGCCATCCAGTTGTTGGTCGGGCCGGCGTCGTCTTTTTGCAGGCTGCAGATGTAGGTGCGGTCTTCAACCCGGGCCACGTCGGTCGGGTCAGACAGCGCCAGGAAGCTGTTGGGCCGCAACGCCGGGTTGAGCTTCTTGAAGGTGCCGGCGGCCACCAAGTCAGCGCACAGGCGGTCGTATTCGGCTTGGCTGCCGTCGCACCAGTACACCGCAGCGGCTTCGGTCAGCGCGGCCATCTCGGCCACCCAGGCCACCAGGCGTGCATGCTTGACATATGTGGGAACGTTCTGGCGCAGGCCTTCCATCACGGGCTGGTTCATTGCAAGTCCAATCAATTGAAGTGTGTTGAAAACGGGATTGAACGAGCCGCGACCGGCCAGGGCGGTCGCGGCTCGTTCAATACCGCGTCGGGGGATGCGTCTGGTGGCGTGTCCGGTGAGACACCAGGGATCAACGGGTTACGGTGGGTTACACCGGGCCGGACGGGCGAACGCCAGGATGGCTGGCAACGCATTGTCAAACCAGTGTAATAGTGCGGTAACCACCAGGGCTCGGGGGGACATGCAGATTCCGTATGACTTGATGCACACCCGGGCTGATCGCTTGCGCCGGGCTGACCCGGCGCCGGCCTGGGCCCCTGCCGCGCCACGCATGCACGGAATCGGCCCCAGCAGACACGCCAGAATCCGGCATCACCCCGACCATGGCACACCCCATGCACATCCTCAGCGTCAGCACTGCCCGCACCGCGTCCCGCTTGATCCAGGGCCAGGCCGTGCCCACCGCCATCGGCAAGCGCCCGGTCAGCGGCCCGGTGGTGGTGCGGCCAATGGGCCTGGACGGTGACGAGCAGGCCGACCAGACGGTGCACGGTGGCTTGTCCAAGGCCATCTATGCCTACCCGGTGGCGCACTACGCCTTTTGGCAAGGGGTGCGGGCGCAGGCCAGCGTGGCGCCTGTGGATGCGGTGCTGCCGCACGGCTTCATGGGCGAGAACCTCACCATCGCCGGCCTGCTGGAAAAAGACCTATGGATCGGCGACCGGCTACAACTGCCGGGCTGCGTGCTGGCTGTGAGCGAACCGCGCCAGCCCTGCTTCAAATTCAACGCGGTGATGGGCTTCAACCAGGCCAGCAAGCTGATGGCCCAGTCGGGCTACAGCGGCGCTTACCTGGCGGTGATCGAACCGGGCCAGTTGAGCGCTGGTGACCCCGTCACCCTGCTGCCCGGCCCGCGTGAGGTGAACCTGCGCGAGTTGTTCATGGCCCGCATGCGCCGACGCAGCTGAGCCTGGCCGCTGTCGTGGGCCGCAGACCGCCTGAACAGCGGGTGTCAGCGGCCGCGTTTGGCCACATCGCCACGCTGCGGGGCGCAGCCATCGGCGTATCCTCGCCACTTGGCGTGGCGCGAGTGGTTGTACAGCAGGCCGTACAGCACCCGTTGAGCGCCAAAACGCATTGTTCTTGCCGTTTTGCGCAGTCTGACCGTCCAGAGGCCCCATGACTTTCAAACCCTTGCTCGCTGCCTGCATCACCGCGCTGGGCTGCTTGTCGGCCCAGGCGGCCACCACGGTGCTCACCGGCTACACCGTCACCTATAACGACAGCACCACGTTTGGCGGCGTGTCGAGCACCTTTGGTGATGGCATCAGCGAAGGCTTCGGCTTCAGCGTGCCCAGCAGTGTGCAAGTGGTCAGCGATGGGGGCGGGCCGATCACCGCGACGTTTGCCCTGCCGTCGTTCACCATCACCGTCAACTCGGGCTACCAGTTGTCGGGCCTGACCGGTTTCCTCGGCAACCTGGTGTTCAATGAGTTGCGTGCCACCTCATCCAGCAGCGCCAGCGCCAGTGCCGCGCTGTCGGTCAACGGCATTGCGGTGGGCAGCTTTGGCGGCGCCCTGGCGCGTGCGGGCATCAGCACCTTGGGCAGCCTGACCAGCGGCTACTACGTCGGCAACCAGTCTGCGCCGTTGCCGGCTTACACCACCCTCACCGTCAGTGGTGGGGTGCTGACCCTGGGTGCCATGTCCACCAACGGCTTTGCCAGCATCATTGCCCAGCCGCAAAACGAGTTGCGATTCTCCACCGTGGTCAGCGCTGTGCCCGAGCCGGAAACTGTGGCGCTGATGCTGTCTGGCCTGGCTGTGCTGGGCACTTTGGCCCGGCGCCGGCGCCAGGGCTGACGCCCAACCGGTGTTGCACCGGTGCCACCCAAAAACGGGGCCCTCAGGCCCCGTTTTGCATGCACAAGCGCTGACGGCCGGCCAGCGCGGCAAACCTCACGCTGCGGTTGTTTCCAGGCCAGCCAGCGCCGGGTAGTCGGTATAGCCCGCAGCACCACCGCCGTAGAGCGTGGCAGGCACCAGGGCAGCCAGCGCTGCGTTGTCACGCAGCCGCTGCACCAGGTCCGGGTTGCTGATGAAGGGCTTGCCGAATGCCACCAGATCGGCCGTGCCGCCGGCCACCGCGTCCAGCGCCATCTGCCGGCTGTAACCGTTGTTGACCATCCACCGCCCGCTGTACAACGCGCGCAATGCGGCGTAGTCAAAAGGCTTGACGCCTTTGTCGGCCAGGTCACGCGCGCCGCCGGTCTGGCCTTCGATGATGTGCAGAAAGGCCAGCTTGAGTGGCGCCAGCGCCTGCACCACATGGCCATACAAGGCCGGGGCGTCGCTGTCTTGCGCGGCGTCATTGACGGGCGTGATGGGTGACAGCCGCAGCCCGGTGCGGCCAGCGCCAATCTCGGCCACCACCGCCTGCATCACCTCAAGC
>JANPOW010000167.1:0-12909 GCA_031428185.1 Betaproteobacteria bacterium
TTTGGTTCTCGCCCCTGACCGGCGGCTTGAGAGGCAATCGCACGTAAGCAGCACGCGACCCGAACAAAGCAACCGCCGGCAGCCCCGGCGGTTTTTTTTCGCCCCCCGCAAGTCCGTCAGCCCCCACCGCAAGGAACCCACCATGGCCCCGCAGTACCCGACCAGCACATCCTCCAGCACATCGGCCGGCACCGACAACGGCCACAGCTACAGCCTGAGCGAAAAAACCAGCGCCACCGACGACCAGCGCATCCAGGAGGTGACACCCCTGCCACCGCCCGAGCACCTGATCCGCTTTTTCCCCATCGCCGGCAGCGCCATCGAGGCGCTGGTGGGCGACACCCGGCGCCATGTGCGGCAGATTCTGGACGGCACCGACGACCGGCTGCTGGTGGTGATCGGCCCCTGCTCGATCCACGACCCGGCCGCAGCACTCGACTACGCCCGCAAGCTGGCGGTGCAGCGCAAAAAATACGCCGGCACGCTGGAGATCGTGATGCGGGTGTACTTCGAAAAACCCCGCACCACCGTGGGCTGGAAAGGCCTGATCAACGACCCCTACCTGGACGAAAGCTACCGCATCCACGAGGGCTTGCGCATCGCGCGCCAGTTGCTGGTGGACATCAACCGGCTGGGCGTGCCGGCCGGCAGTGAATTCTTGGACGTGATCAGCCCGCAGTACATCGGTGACTTGATCAGCTGGGGCGCGATTGGGGCACGCACCACCGAATCCCAGGTGCACCGCGAGCTGGCGTCCGGCTTGTCAGCGCCCATCGGCTTCAAAAACGGCACCGACGGCAACTTGAAGATCGCCACCGACGCCATCCAGGCCGCCGCGCGTGGCCACCATTTCATGTCGGTGCACAAAAACGGCCAGGTGGCCATCGTGCAGACCACCGGCAACAAGGATTGCCATGTGATCTTGCGGGGCGGCAAGACGCCCAATTTTGATGCCGCCAGCGTGGCCGCCGCCGGCGCCGAGCTGGCTGCGGCCAAACTGCCAGCCAAGCTGATGATCGACTGCAGCCACGCCAACAGCAGCAAGCAGCACCAGCGCCAGATCACTGTGGCGCAAGACATCGCCGCCCAGCTGGCCGCCGGCAACCGCAACATCATGGGCGTGATGGTGGAAAGCCATCTCAACGCCGGGGCGCAGAAGTTCAGCGCCGGGCAGGACGACCCGGCCCAACTGGCCTACGGCCAAAGCATCACCGACGCCTGCATCGGCTGGGACGACTCACTGGTGGTGCTGCAGGCGCTGAGTGACGGTGTGGAGGCCCGCCGCCGCACGTGATTTGTTCTCAAAAACCACAGTCTGCTGCAACGCAGCACCCTGCAGTCAGGCGCCCGCAAGTAGGTGTCGGCCAAATCCATTGGTGTGGCGTTAAATGGTGACGTCCATCAACAATCGTTTGCATGCACCCCACCCTCACTTCTGACCCGCACGGCCACGGCTTGATCGACATCATCGACTTCAAGTGGTTGATGGCAGGCGACGGGCACCGCGTGCATGTGGAGCGCCTGCAAGACGATCCGGCTTACGCCAGCGCCTGCCTGGCGCTGGGTGCAGCGTCCCGCATCCCGGCGCTGCGGGTCAGCACCCGCCGCTTGGCCACGCTGCTGGGCTTGGTATTGCCGGGCGGCTGAGCCGGCCGGCTTGCAGGCGTGTTGTGTCGGCCGCCTTTGCGGCTTTTTTTGCGGCCGTTGTTGTGGCTGCCCGGCGGCTACAACGCCCCGGCCAACTGCCGGTCACGCGCCACCCAGCTTGCAAACTGGCCGGGCGCCACCTGCCAGCCACCAGGGAGTCGAGCATAGTCTGGGCCTCCGCCATGCGGCCCGCCGTCACCAGGGTGCGGGCGCGGGCAATCTGCAGCAGGTGCAGGTAGCGCTGCACTGACCAGTTGCCCGGGTCGGTGGTCACGGTACGCTGGAAGTTGGCGGCGGCGGCGTGCTGCAGGGCCAGGCTGCGGGCCACATCACCCTCGCCCAGGCAGGCCATGGCCAGCAGTACCTGCGCCACACCGGTTTGGTACTGCAGGTGCGGGTTGGCCGGTTCGCGGCGGGCAGCGTCGTCCCGGCAGGCCACAGTCTTGTCGGCCCAGGCGTGGGCCTCGGCCGGCTGGCCAGCCAACAGTGCGGCCAGGCCGTTCAAGTTGTCGGCCCAGGCAGCCCATGCGGCCATTGGCCATGGGACATTGGCCGGCTCACGCTGGGCCAGTGGCTCCTGCCGGGCCACGGTGCGGCGCAGGTGGGGCAGTGTGTCGGTCAGCCGGCCCAGGTTGGACGCGCCGCTGCGGCCGCCCAGTACCGTGCCGAGACGGCGCTCGACGGATGCCAGGCGGCTGATGGTCTGTGCGGCCCCCGGCTGGCGCGCAAGATATGCCGGGCTAGCGGCCCGGGCGCTGACCGGGTGGCCGGCCAGAAACGCCCGCACGTCGTGAGCCAGCGCGTCCAGGCCGCGGTGGCGCTGGGCGGTGGGTTTCTCGAGCGCTTTGGGCAGGATGTTGTCCAGGTCACCCGCCAGGCGTTTGCGGGTGCGCAGCCACTGCGGGTTGACTGCCTGGGCCGGTGCGGTGCCTGATGTGTCGCGTGATGTGTCGCGTGATGTGTCGCCTGATGTGTCGCCAGGTAGCTGGCCCGGCAGCACCTGGCTGGGCCGGGTCGGTAGGTCCTCCAGCACGCTGCGCGCAGCTTCCGCCGGGGTGGTGGCATGGCGGCCGGTGGGCCGCGTGCCAGTCAGCATCTGGTACTGCAGCACGCCCAGGCTGTCGATATCGGTGGCGGTGGCGGTGGTCACTGGCTCACCGCGCACTTGCTCTGGGCTGGCGTAGTTGGAGGTGCAGGGCCGCACACCGCCCACGGTGTTGTTGTCACCGGCCGATTCCAGCGGGTCGAGTGCCTTGGTGATGCCAAAGTCCAGCAGCTTGACCTGGCCGCCGCTGTCCACCAGCACGTTGCCGGGTTTCAGATCCACCACCACAGGCCGCCGGGGCGGCAGCACAGACCGGGCCAACACAACCAGCAGAACGGGACGGTCTGGACACCGGGTGCAGGCACAGCCGGTCACTCACCAGCGGCGCTGAGCACACCGTTGACGCTGACACTGCACACCCGCCGGCGTGGTGCCGCGAAAGCTATCGATCAACGGCTCACTGGCGCCGCTGGTGGTGCTGGACAAGGGCTTGAAGCCAGCCTCACCCGTGCTGCGCAGCACACCTGCCGGCCGGCCCACGGCGCTGGCCGTGCTGGCCAGTGCCGCCGTGTTCAGCCTGCTGCGGGGGTCCGGCGCCGGCAGGGCGCCCCGCAGGTCGGGGCCGTCAAGACGGCTGTAGCGCACCGGCACGGCCGCGCCGTCCAGTGTCAGGCTGCCGTCGCTGGCGTGGGGCAACTGGCTGGGCAGCACTTCGCCACCCGCAATCTCAGCCGTCACGCTGCGCTGTAGCACCACTGCCGCCGTGGGCGGGTTGGCCACGGTGCACAGCCGCACATTGGGCTGCAGCCGGCTGTTGTCCGGCGTCAAGCGCATGCCCTGGCCATTGGCGGTGCGCGCCATGCTGAAATCGGCGCAGGGCAGTGCGCAATCACGCCACACGCGGCGCGCAATGCCACGCTCAAACGTGGTTGCGACAACGGCCACCGCACTGGGCACACCGTTGAAGGTGCTGAACAAAAGCTGCCGGGTGGCGACACCGGCCGAGCTGCCGACAGCGCCGGCGCCTTGCAGGTTGTTGGTGAAAAAATACTGCACGCTGTTGCTGCCGATCAGCGTGGTGACGGCTTTGACCTGGCGGGGACTGGACGCGTTTGGGCTGAACGCCAGCACTGCCGCGTTGTCGCTGGTGATGGTGCCGCGGGTGGTGGCGCGGGTGGTGGTGGTGCGGGTGGTGGTGGCGCCAGGCGCGCCCACCACGGCTGGTGTGCCCGCTGGTGCGCAGGTGGCGGCCAGCGCTGCCGCACCGGCTGCCGCCCCCCTGCGCCAGATGTTGGCCAGCGCGTCGCCGCCGGCATTGGCCGCCGCGCCAAAACCAGGCAAGCTGGTGTTCAAGCCCAGGCCGGCGGCCAACAGCAGGCCAATGCCACCGGCGGCGCGGTGGCGCGGCGCAGCGCCAAGCGGCATGTGCGGCTGGTCTCACTGACGCTGACCGAGGCCCGGCAAGTGGGCACGGACGTGGCGCTGGACGTGGACCGGGTGCATGACGCACTGCTGGCCTTCGAGCCGGTGGACGCGCGCGCCGCCAAGGTGGTGGAGCCGAAGTTTTTTGGCGGGCTGCAGATCGACGAGATTGCCGAGGTGCTGGGCTTGTCGCCGGCCACCGTCAAGCGCGATCGGGCGCCGGCACTGGCCTGGCTGCACCGCGAACTGGGCCGCGAACCGGGCCGCGGCGCGGCTTAACCTTCCCCCACCGCATCCCCCGTCGTTTGTGCGGCCAGGCGCTCACTGCGCCAGTACACGTCGTCACCGCCCAGGCCGTCCAGGTTGGCGCGGTTCAGCACCCGGGCCAGCACAAACAGCAGGTCAGACAAGCGGTTCAGGTATTGGCGCGGCGCGTCGTTGACGGCGCTCTTGCCGCTGGCGTCAATGTCAGCATTCGCCAGCGCCACCACGGCCCGCTCCGCCCGCCGCGCCACCGTGCGGCTGACATGGGCCAGCGCCGCACTGCGGGTGCCGGCCGGCAGGATGAACTCGGCCAGCCGGGGCAGCGCGCTGTTGTAGTGGGCCAGCGCCGCATCCAGCCGCAGCACGGCGTCATCCTTGAGCAGGCTGTAGCCGGGGATGGACAGCTCGCCCCCCAGGTTGAACAACTCATGCTGGATCACCCCCAGCAGCGCCCGCACGTCGTCCGGCAACGGCTCAGCCAGCAGCACCCCCAGACCGGAGTTGAGCTCGTCCACATCGCCCATCGCCGCCACCCGCAGGTGGTGCTTGGGCACCCGGCTGCCGTCACCCAGGCCGGTGGTGCCGTCGTCTCCGGTGCGGGTGGCAATCTGGCTGAGGCGGTTGGCCATGGTGGTCTCCGGGGTGTTGGTGTGAGCAGAACCCGGGATGTTGCCTGAGACCAGCCAACCGGCGGCCATCCGGCCCGGCGGGGCATGCCAGCGGCGCGTGCTGCCGGCCAAACGTCATACCATCCACGCTGACCTACACACCCACCCACCCGCCCGCCTTGCCGGAGCCGCCACCATGAACGCCACCCTGCCCGCCCACCTGTTGCCGGCGTTTTTCACGGTCGATCGGCGCCCGGTACCGGCCGAGATGATTGCCGCGCTCAAAGCCCTGTTCGCCGAGCGCTGCAGCACCGCCCAGGTGGTGCGTGAGCAGCACGGCCGCGACGAATCACCGTTTGAAGTGCCACCACCCGACGCGGTGGTATTTGCCGAAAGCACGGATGACGTGGCCGCCGCCGTGGCGCTGGCCAGCCAATACGCCGCGCCGGTGATCGCGTTTGGCACCGGCTCATCCTTGGAAGGCCATTTGCTGGCGGTGCAAGGTGGCATCAGCATCGACCTGTCGCGCATGAACAAGGTGCTGCGCATCAACGCCGAAGACCTGACCGTGACCGTGCAGCCCGGCGTGACGCGCAACCAGCTCAATGCCGAGATCCGCCACACCGGGCTGTTTTTCCCGATCGACCCGGGCGCTGATGCGTCGCTGGGTGGCATGGCGGCCACCCGGGCCAGCGGCACGAATGCCGTGCGCTACGGCACCATGCGCGAGAACGTGCTGGCGCTGCAGGTGGTGACAGCCAGCGGCCAGGTCATCCGCACTGGCACGCGGGCCAAAAAATCCAGCGCGGGTTATGACTTGACGCGGCTGATGGTGGGCAGCGAGGGCACGCTGGGCATCATCACCGAGGTCACGCTCAAGCTCTACCCGCAGCCCGAGTCGGTGTCGGCGGCGGTGTGCAGCTTCCCAAGTGTGGACGCGGCTGTCAAAGCCACCATCCAGATCATCCAGATGGGCGTGCCGATTGCCCGCTGCGAGTTGCTGGACGCCAACGCGGTGCGCGCCGTCAACAAACACGACAAGCTCACGCTGCGCGAGGCGCCGATGTTGCTGATGGAATTCCACGGCAGCGCGGCCGGTGTGGCCGAGCAAGCCGCCACCGTGCAAGACGTGGCGCGTGAGCATGGCGGCACCCACTTTGAATGGGCCACCACACCCGAAGAGCGCAGCCGGCTGTGGACCGCCCGCCACCGCGCCTACTTTGCCGGCCTGCAGATGAAACCCGGCTGCCGCACCGTGACCACCGACACCTGCGTGCCCATCTCGCGCCTGGCCGAGTGCATTGCGTTGGCCGTGCGAGAGGCCGATGAGACCGGCCTGGCCTACTACATCGTCGGCCATGTGGGGGATGGCAACTTCCACATCGCCTACCTGATCGACCCCACTGTTCCCGCCGAGCGTGACACCGCCGAGCGGCTGAACGCGCAACTGGTGGCCCACGCACTGGCGCTGGAGGGCACGTGTACCGGTGAGCACGGCATCGGCCTGCACAAGCAGGGCTTCTTGATCGACGAGGCGGGTGTGGCCACGGTGGACATGATGCGGGTGGTCAAACGCGCGCTGGACCCGAAAAACATCCTGAATCCGGGCAAGATTTTTGCGCTGTAAATCGCGTGCAAGCGCAGGCAGCGCAAGTGGCTGTCCATCCCCTTGTCGGTGGTCAAAAGGAGTGGGCGCCGATAGCCGCTGTCGCTACAGTGGCTGGTCCCTCAGGCCGGGTTGGCCTGCACAAGGAGTATGCGATGGCCTCAGTTGAATTTCTCGCCGCACTGCCCTTCATCCTGCGTTGGGAGGGGGGCTATGTGAACCACCCGGCTGACCCCGGCGGCGCCACCAACAAAGGTGTCACCCAGGCGGTGTACGACACCTGGCGCAAGGCCCAGGGCCTGGCCGCACGGGATGTACGGCAACTGCTGGACGACGAGCTGCACGCCATTTACGAAAACGGCTACTGGACACCACCCCGCTGCCACCAGTTGCAAAACCCGCTGGACCTGGCGCAGTTTGATACCGCCGTCAACATGGGTGTGGGCCGGGCGGTGCGGTTTTTGCAGACCGCCGTGGGCACCACCGCCGACGGCCAATACGGCCCCGGCACCCAGCAGTGTGTGGACAACTGCGACCTGGACAAAGCCCTGGCCGCTTATTGCAATACCCGCGAGGCGTTTTACCGTGACCTGGTGGTGCGCAGGCCCAGCAGCGCAGTGTTCATGAAGGGCTGGATGAACCGGCTCAACGCGCTGCGCAAAGAGTTGGGCTTGCCCGGCTTTGAGTCCGCCGATGACACGGTGGACTACGGTGAAGCCGGCTACATGGCCAAGGTGCCTGACCTGGGTGACGACCCCGAAGACGCACCCCGCTGACAGCGCTGCCCGCCACCATGGCCGACAGCAGCACAAGCAGCACGACAGGCAGCAGCGCTGACAGCAGCGCCTCTGCCCTGCGCAGCGCCCTGCAGGCGCTGCTGGCGACACTGATTGACACCCCCAGCCCGGACGCCGTACAGCGGGTGCTGGGCATGATGCTCACGCTGCGCCAGGCCGACCCCGGCGCGCCCGACACCGCGCTGGCCGCCGCCGCACAAGCCCATACCCTGGCCTTGGCTGACGACGAGACGCTGCACAGCCAGGTGGATGCCCTGCTGCAGCACCTGCCCGCTGCTGGTGGTGAGGCGCACTTGGCACACGCCAGCGCCGTGCTGCTGGCCTTGCGCAACCGGCGTGATTTCAGCCGCCTGGCCACGCTGGCCGAGGCGGTGCGCCGGCTGGCCCCGGCGGACGCCACCAACCAGCGCCTGTACGGCCAGGCCTTGATCGAAACCGGCCATGCCAGCGTGGCCATCGATCTGTTGCAGGCACTGCAGCACAGCCTGCCGGCCGGCCACCCTGAGGCCACCGAGGCCCAGGGCCTGCTGGGCCGGGCGCACAAGCAGATCTTTTTTGACGCGGCCGACCGGTCTAGCCCCGCCGCCCGCCGGGCACTGGCTGCGGCCATCAGCGCCTACCACACACCGTACGCGGCTGATCCGGCCCGCAACACCTGGCACGGCGTCAACCTGCTGGCCTTGCTGACCCGTGCCCGGCGTGAGGGCTGGGCTGACCTGGCACCTGCGCTGGACCCAGCCGCCCTGGCGCGCCAACTGCAAGCCACCTTGCTGGCCATACCGCTGACACAACGGGATGACTGGTTCCAGCCCACCCTGGCCGAGGTGGCGCTGGGCCTCAGCCTGGCCTCGGGTGACTTGAGCGCGGTGGAGCAGCAACTGGCGGCCTATGTCGGCCAGCCGGGGGTGCAGGCCTTTCAAGTGGCCAGCACCTTGCGCCAGTTCACCGAGGTCTGGGGCCTGGACAGCTTGACGCCCGGCGCACCGGGCACCGGTCTGCGCAGCGCAGCTACGGTGCAGCGCGCGCGGCATCTGGTGGACATCCTGCGCGCCCGGCTGCTGCAACTGCCCGGTGGTGGGGTGGCGCTGGCAGTAGCTGAGGTGCGAGCGGCCAAAGCTGCAACGCCCGCCGCTGCAGCCGGCGCGGCGGCACCGGATGACGCCGACCTGACCGACACGCCTGACGACGGGCCGGACAACGCCCAGCTCGAAGCCGTGCTGGGGGTGGACGGGCCACAAACCTACGCGTGGTGGCGCGCCGGGGTGGACGCCGCCCGCTCGGTGGCAGTGGTGCGCCAGCGGCTGGGCAAGCGGCTGGGCACCGGTTTTCTGGTGCGCGCCAGTGACTTTGGTCTCAACCCGCCAAATGAGGCGCTGCTGTTGACCAACTATCACGTCATCAACCCCGACGCCGAGGGCCACGGCATCAAGCCTGAGTCGGCCGAGGTGGTGTTTGAGGCCGACAGCAACAGCCGCGTTTATGCGGTGTCCGAGTTGCTGTGGTGCTCACCCACCGGCCAGCATGACGCCTGCCTGGTGCGCCTGGCCGAGCAGCCCCAAGGCATACCGCCGCTGACTGTGGCCACCAGCTTGCCCGGCCTGCCCAGCGACCCAAGCCAAGCCGGGCCGCGGGTCTACATCATTGGCCACCCTGGCGGGCGTGAGCTGTCGTTTTCATTCCAGGACAACGAGATGGTGGACCATGAAGGCCCGGCAGCCGGCCAGCCGCAAATCCCCGGTGTGTGGCGGGTGCATTACCGCACGCCCACCGAGGGTGGCAACTCGGGCAGCCCGGTATTCAACGCCACTGACTGGCAGGTGATTGCGCTGCACCACATGGGCAGTGGCAAACGCGGCATGCCACGCCTCAACGGCAAGACCGGCAGCGGGCCCTACTTCGCAAACGAGGGCCTGGCGATGGCCACGCTGGTGGCGGCGGCCAAGGCGGCGCTGGCGCGCTAAACCCGCGGGCGGCAGGCGCTAGCTGCGCCGTCCAGCAAACGCCATCACGCTCAGGCGCTGGGCGCCGGCACAGACCAGCGCTTGGTCACGTCGCCCTTGCCATTGGTGCTTTCCAAGTGCACACCAAAGCCCCACAGGCGCGCCACGTGCTTGAGCACCTCTTGCCCGCTGTCGTCCAGCGGCCTGTCGTTGTGCTGGAAGTGGCGCAGCGTGATTGACCGATCACCCCGCAGATTGACATTCCAGACCTGGATGTTGGGCTCGCGTGAGCCCAGGTCATATTGGTGCGACAGCATCTCACGCACGCGGCGGTAACCCGCATCGTCGTGAATGGCGCTGACCTCCAGCTCACTCTGCTTGTCATCGTCGGTGATGGCAAACAGGCGGAAGTCACGCATCAATTTGGGCGACAGATACTGGCCGATGAAGCTCTCGTCCTTGTAGTTGTGCATGGCCTCATGCAGCGTGGGCACCCAGTCCGAGCCGGCGATGTCGGGGAACCATTGCCTGTCTTCATCAGTGGGTGCCTCGCAAATGCGCTTGATGTCGGTATACATCGCAAAGCCCAGCGCGTAGGGGTTGAAGCCCGAGTAACCTTTGTCTGTGACCTTGGGCTGGTACACCACGTTGGTGTGGCTCTTGAGCCATTCAATCATCACGCCGTCGGTCAAATAACCGTCGTCGTACATGGTGTTGAGCAGCTTGTGGTGCCAGAAGGTGGCCCAGCCCTCGTTCATCACCTGGGTCTGGCGCTGCGGGTACAAGTACTGCGCCACCTTGCGCACGATGCGCACGATCTCGCGTTGCCACGGCTCTAACAGCGGTGCGTTTTTCTCGATGAAGTACAGCAGGTTTTCTTGTGGCTCATCGGGGCAGCGGCGTACCTCAGACGGCCCATCCGCCTTGTCGGCCCGCTTGGGCAGGGTGCGCCACAAATCATTGACCTGCTGCTGGGCATAAGCCTCACGGTCTTTGCGCTCGCTCAGCTCTTGCGCCAGGGTCTTGCGGGTGGGGCGGCGGTAGCGGTCAACTCCGTGGTTTTGAAGTGCGTGGCAGCTGTCCAGAAACTCTTCCACCACGTCCAGGCCATGGCGCTCTTCACACTCGGCCACGTAGTGCTTGGCATACACCAGGTAGTCAATGATCGAGCCCGCATCGGTCCACATGCGGAACAGGTAATTGCCTTTAAAAAAACTGTTGTGGCCATATGCCGCGTGCGCAATCACCAGCGCCTGCATCGGCATGGTGTTCTCCTCCATCAAATAGCTGATGCAGGGGTTGCTGTTGATCACGATCTCATAGGCCAGGCCCATGTGGCCACGCTTGTAGTTCTTCTCGGTGCTGATGAACTCTTTGCCGTAACTCCAATGCCGGTAGTTCACCGGCATGCCCACGCTGGAATAGGCGTCCATCATCTGCTCGGCAGTGATGATCTCCAGTTGGTTGGGATAGGTGTCCAGGCCAAACCGCTTAGCCGTGTGGCGGATCACCTCGTGGTATTGGTCAATCAACTCAAACGACCAGTCACTGGGTGCGGGCAGGCGCGCCACGGTTTTGCGCAACGGCAATGGGCCACGCAAAGGGCGCTCTGTTTGAGCGCCAGACAATGCTGCAGCTGATGCAAGCGGATCGGTGTCGGCACCGGGCATGGCAGAACTGTTATGCGCCATCACGTCACGCTGCTTGCGCAGCGCCCTCCTTCTTGAACAAGTCGCGGAACACCGGGTAGATCTGCGAGGCCTCGGTGGCTTTGCGCATCGCAAAGTGGCGGCAGGTTTCAGTCAACTGGGTGTATTCGGTCCACAGGTTCTGCTCGTCTTCAGCCACCTGCACATAAGCAAAGTAGCGGCACAGCGGCAGGATCTTGGTGGCCAACAATTCGCGGCTGCGGCCACTGTCGTGGTGCCAGTTGTCGCCGTCACTGGCCTGTGCGCCGTAGATGTTCCATTCACTCGGGCTGTAACGGGCGCGGATGATGTCTTCCATCAGCACCAGGGCGCTGGACACCACCGTGCCACCGGTCTCGCGGGCGTGGAAAAAGTTCTCTTCATCCACCTCTTGCGCCTGCGTGTGGTGGCGGATGAAAACGATGTCGATCTTTTCGTAGTGCCGTGTCAAAAACAGATACAGCAGGATGAAAAAGCGTTTGCTCAACTCCTTGCGGCCTTCGTCCATCGAGCCCGACACATCCATCAAGCAAAACATCACCGCCTTGCTGGTGGGCACCGCCACTTTGACACGGCTGCGGTAGCGCAGGTCAATTGGGTCCAGATACGGGATGCGGCCCAGGCGGGCCTGCAGTGCGGCAATCTGCGCTTCCAATTCGGCTATCTCAGCCAGCGCACTGGCATCACCCGCTGCGGCTGCGGCTTGGGCAATGGCCAGGCGTGCTTCCAATTCCACCAGGTGTTTGCGTGAGCCTGAACCAATGGCAATGCGGCGGCCAATGGCGCCGCGCAGGCTGCGCACCACATGCAGATTGTTGGGCGTGCCGTCACTGGAGAAACCGGCGCGGTGGGATTTCCACTCCGGTGTCTCGGCCAGCGTGGTGCGCGCCAGGTTGGGCAAAGCCAGGTCTTCAAAAAAGACCTGCATGAATTCTTCTTTGCTCAACGCAAAGGTGAAGTCGTCATCACCCTCACCCTGGTCACTGGCCTGGCCCTTGCCGCTGCCGCTACCCTGACCGCCTTGTGGCCGCTTGATGCGGTCACCACGCACGTATTCCTCGTTGCCCGGATGCACCATGTCACGCTTGCCGCCAGACCCGTGGTGGAACACCGGCTCGGACAAATCTTTTTTGGGGATGCGCACTTCTTCACCCCGCTCCAGATCACGGATGCCTCGGCCGTCCACAGCGCGCCGCACGGCGTCCTTGATCTTGTCCTTGTAGCGCCGCATGAAACGCTCACGGTTGCCGATGGATTTGTTCTTGCCGGCCAGCCGTCTGTCAATGATTTGCAGCATCCAGACACCCTCACTTCATGCGTTAGGTTGTGCAGCTATTCAACTGCTTTTGCGCACCCGCAAATACCATTCACACAGCAGCCGCACCTGCTTGCTGGTGTAGCCCTTGGCCACCATGCGGGTGACAAAGTCTTCATGCTTCTTGGCTTCGTCGGCGCTGGCTTTGGCATTGAAGCTGATGACTGGCAACAGCTCTTCGGTGTTGGAGAACATCTTCTTCTCGATCACCGTGCGCAGTTTTTCATAGCTGGTCCAGACCGGGTTGTTGCCCTGGTTGTTGGCCCGCGCCCGCAGCACAAAGTTGACGATCTCGTTGCGAAAGTCTTTCGGGTTGGCAATGCCGGCAGGCTTTTCGATCTTCTCCAACTCACCGTTCAATGACGCACGGTCAAACACTTCACCGGTGTCGGTGTCGCGGTATTCGTGGTCTTGAATCCAGTAGTCGGCATAGGTAACGTAGCGGTCAAAGATGTTCTGACCGTACTCTGAATAACTCTCAAGGTAGGCGGTCTGGATCTCCTTGCCGATGAACTCGGCATAACGCGGTGCCAGCTGCTCCTTGATGAAGCCGACGTACTTTTGCTCCAGCTCGGCC
>JANPOW010000168.1:0-3966 GCA_031428185.1 Betaproteobacteria bacterium
CCCCTGCTGCATGCCAAAGCCCCAGCGCAGGCCCAAGTCCAGCTCACGGGCGGACTCAGCCACCTCGGCCAGATGCACCGCCGCGTAATGGAAGCCGTTGCGCAAGATCGCCCACAAAAACTGCGCCTGCGGGTTGGTGGACTCACGCAGCAGCTTGAGCCGCTCGGGCGCGGGCTTCTTCAAGATGCGGTCAACGATGGCGTCCGCTTTGCCACCGGCGGGCAGATAGCTGTCGGTGGCAAGGTCGTAGCGTTGGATGTCCTTGCCCATTTTCTTGAAAAACCCGGCGCCGGTCTTCTGGCCCAGCGCCCCGGTGGCGGTGAGCTTGGCCACCGCCGCCGGTGTGGCGTAGCTGGCGTAAAACGGGTCGGCCTGCAGCTTGTCCTGCATGGTTTTGACCACATGGGACAAGGTGTCGATGCCCACCACGTCGGCCGTGCGGAAGGTGCCGCTGCTGGCCCGGCCCAGCTTTTTGCCGGTCAGATCGTCAACGACGTCATAGCTCAGGCCAAAGTTGGCGGCCTCGTGGATAGTGGCCAGCATGCCGGCAATGCCGATGCGGTTGGCCACAAAGTTGGGCGTGTCCTTGGCCCGCACCACGCCCTTGCCCAGGCTGCGGGCCACGAAGCTTTCCAGGTTGTCCAGCACGCCTGCGTCGGTGCGCGGGGTGGGGATCAGCTCCACCAGCTGCATGTAGCGCGGTGGGTTGAAAAAGTGGATGCCGCAGAAGCGGTGTTGCAGTTCTGCAGGCAGCACCGCCGCCAGTTTGGTGATGGACAAGCCCGAGGTGTTGCTGGCCACTATTGCCTGAGGCGCCAGGTGCGGCGCCACCTTGGTGTAGAGCTCCAGCTTCCAGTCCAGGCGCTCGGCGATGGCCTCGATCACCAGGTCACAGCCGGCCAGCAGATCCAGGTGTTCGTCGTAGTTGGCGGGCTGGATCAGCGCCAGGTCACCGGCCACGCCGATGGGGCTGGGCTTCAACTTCTTGAGGCCCTCCAGTGCCTTGAGCACCGTGCCGTTTTTGTCGCCGGTTTTTGCGGCCAAGTCAAACAACAGCACGGGCACACGCACGTTGACCAGGTGGGCGGCAATCTGCGCGCCCATCACGCCGGCGCCCAGCACGGCCACCTTGCGCACGTTGAATCGGTTCATGGTGTCTCCGTTGATTTCAGCGGTGCGCGCTGCTGCGGTGGGCGCAGTCACTCGATGCGGATCCAGGTCTGCGTGCGGCCCAGCAAGGCCATGCCGATGAAGCCACGCACCTCCAGCTTTTTGCCACCGTCAATGGGCTTGAGGCGCAGCTTGTAGACCTTGCCGTTGTTGGGGTCCAGCACGTCACCACCCTCCCACAGCGCCTTGTCGGCGTCGGGCCGGGCGCCACGGAGGATGGTCATGCCCAGCACCTTCTGGCCTTTGCGCTCATCACTGCACAGGTCGCACAGCGCGTCCTGCTTGCTGGCATCGGCCACCTTCTCGACCTTGCCGGTCAGCACACCACCGGACTCGGTGATGCGCACCTGCGACTTTTCGGCCTTGGTCTCGTCGTCGATGGTTTTCCACAGCCCCACCGGGGTGGTTTGGGCCAGTGCGGTGCCGGCGGCAGCGGCCAGCGCCAGGGTGATCAGCAGCTTCTTCATGGTGGTCTCCGTGGGTGGAATCAGATGTAGGGGATCAGATTTGCGGGGCTCAGAACAGCACTTCGTCCATCGCCATCAGCGGCGCCGCACCCGCGCGCACGGTGCGGATCAGCATGGCTGTTTCGGGCAGCAGCTTGGCAAAGTAGAAACGTGCGGTGTGCAGTTTGGCGGTGTAAAACGGGTCACCGGCGCCTTGTTTGCTCAGCGCCACTTTGGCCATGCGGGCCCAGAAATAGGCAAAACACAAGTGGCCCACCACCCGCAGGTAGTCCACCGCCGCAGCGCCCACCTCGTCGGCATTGGCAAAGGCTTTCATGCCGATCTCGGTGGTCAGCTTGCTCACCTTGTCGCCCAGGTCGGCCAGCGGGTTGATGAACTCCTGCATCGCCTCGTTGGTGCCTTCGTCCTCGACAAACGCCGCGATCAGTTTGCCGAACCTCTTGAGCCTGGCGCCGTTGTCACCCAGCACCTTGCGGCCCAGCAAATCCAGGCTCTGGATGGTGTTGGTGCCCTCGTAAATCATGTTGATGCGGGCGTCGCGCACAAACTGCTCCATGCCCCACTCATGGATGTAGCCGTGGCCGCCAAACACCTGCTGGCAATGCGAGGTGGCAATCCAGCCGTTGTCGGTGATGAAGGCCTTGATGATGGGCGTGAGCAGCGACACGGTGTCGTCGGCCGCCTTGCGCGCGTCGGCATCGTCAGACGACACCAGCACGTCGAGCTGCAGCGAGGTGAACATCATCAGCGCGCGGCCGCCCTCAGCGTAAGCACGTGCGGTGAGCAGCATCTTGCGCACATCGGGATGCACGATGATGGGGTCGGCGGCTTTGTCGGGCGCCTTCGGGCCGGACAGTGCACGCATCTGGATGCGGTCTTTGGCGTAAGCCACCGCATTCTGGTAGGCCACCTCGGTCAGGCCCAGGCTCTGGTTGCCCACGCCCAGCCGCGCCGCGTTCATCATCACAAACATCGCTGCCAGGCCTTTGTGCGGCTGGCCCACCAGGGTGCCCACAGCGCCGTCCAACACCATCTGGCAGGTGGCGTTGCCGTGGATGCCCATCTTGTGCTCCAGCCCGGCGCAAAAAATGGCATTGCGCGCACCCAGGCTGCCGTCAGCGTTGACCAGGAATTTGGGCACCACAAACAGCGAGATGCCTTTGCTGCCGGCCGGTGCATCGGGCAACCTCGCCAGCACCAGGTGCAGGATGTTGGCGACCAGGTCATGTTAGCCGGCGCTGATAAAAATCTTCTGGCCGCTGATGCGGTAGCTGCCATCAGCCTGCGTTTCAGCCTTGCTGCGCAGCAGGCCCAGGTCGGTGCCGCAGTGCGGCTCGGTCAGGCACATGGTGCCGGTCCACTCACCGCTGGTCAGCTTGGGCAGGTACATCGCCTTTTGCGCGGCTGTGCCGTGGGCGTGCAGCGCCTCGTAAGCGCCGTGCGACAGGCCGGGGTACATGGTCCAGGCCTGGTTGGCCGAATTCAGCATCTCGTAAAAGCACTGGTTCAGCACCAGCGGCAGGCCCTGGCCGCCGTAGGCCGGGTCGCAGCTGAGTGCCGGCCAGCCACCCTCCACATACTGGGCGTAGGCCTGCTTGAAGCCTTTGGGCGCGGTCACCGCGTGGCTGGTGTTGTCCAGCGTGCAGCCTTCGGCGTCACCGCTCAGGTTGATCGGCGTGAGGACTTGCGCGGCAAATTTGCCACCTTCTTCCAACACCGCGTTCAGCGTGCTTTCGTCCACCTCGGCATGCGGCGGCAGGGTGTTGAGCGTGGCGACCGCATCAAACACCTCGTGCAGCAGAAATTGCATGTCACGGATAGGCGGGTTGTATTGGGGCATGGAGGCTCCTGGGCGAAAAACAGATCGGGGGAAAAAAGGGGTAGGGGGCAGCTCAGGCAGCGGCTGCGGGCGCCGCAGCGCCGGCACCGTCCACCAGATAAAACTGCACGGTGCGCTCGAAGCCCCGGCGTGCGCGGTCCACCGCACCGGGCAGGCGCAAAAAGCGGGCGTCGTGGTGCAGCGCCAGGATCAGGCCGTGCACTTCAAACAGCACCTGCAAGGCGTCGGTATCGGCGCGCAAATGGCCCATCTGCACGGCCAGCGCAATGGCGCGCTCCAGCGCCGCCTGCCAGGCCCGCACCATGGACGCCAGCGCGTCGCGCACCGGGCCGGGTCGGTCGTCAAACTCGACCGCGCCGCTGATGTAGATGCAACCCGAGTCCAGCTCCGCCGAGACCCGGCGCACCCAGCGCTCAAACAGCGCACGCAGCCGGGGCAGGCCACGCGCCTCTTGCACGGCGGGGAAAAACACCTCTTCCTCAAACCGGG
>JANPOW010000169.1:0-1688 GCA_031428185.1 Betaproteobacteria bacterium
AAGCCGCGGTCCACCGCACGCCGGCGGCGCGCGCCGCGCAGTTGCATCCAGCCGCTGGCGAAACCATCGCTGAAATCGCCCAGCTTGCGCGCCCAGGCACTGGCATGCACCGCCGGTGGCGCCAGCACCAGCGCGCTGGCCAGGGTGCTGGCCAAATGTTGTTTGTCGGCCAGGTCGCTCATCTGCAAGGTTGGCGGCAGCGCAACGCCGGCGGCACGGTAGGCGGTATTGAGCGGCGCCACTGCGCCATGCACCACGATAGGCCCGATGCTGGCATCCACCCCGGCCAGCAAGCGCTGCGCCTTGCCAAAGCTGTAGGCCAGCAGCAGGCTGGGCCGGCCGGCCGCGGCATTGGCGCGCCACCAGGTGTTGATCTGCGCAAACACCGCGTCTTGCGGCAACCAGCGGTAGATGGGCAGGCCAAAGGTGGATTCGGTGATGAAGCAGTGGCAGCGCAGCGGCTCAAACGGCTCGCAGGTGGGGTTGCGTTCGTCAATGGCCGACAGGTAGTAATCCCCCGAGGCCACCCAGACCTGGCCAGCGTGCTCCAGCCGCACCTGGGCCGAGCCCAGCACATGGCCGGCCGGGTGCAGGCTGATGCGTACACCGTTGTGCAGCACCGTCTCGCCATACGCCAGGCCTTGCAGCGGCAGGTTGGCGCCCAGGCGGCTGCGCAACACCCCCGCGCTGATGGCGGTGGCCAACACATGGCTGTGGCCGGCGCGGGCGTGGTCGGCATGGGCGTGGGTGATGACGGCGCGGTCCACCGGCCGCCACGGGTCGATGTAGAAATCCCCGGGCGGGCAGTACAGGCCTTGCGGGCGGTGGACGACCAGGTCGTCCATCTCAATACCGTCCGGTGATGCCGGCCAGGCGCAAAAACCAATACGCCGTCGAGGCCACAAAACCGCGCCGCAGCACGGCCCACCAGCCGGCACCCACCGGCGGGCGCAGCACGGCTTGTGAGGCCTGCATCGCCGCCTCGATGCGCTGCGCCAGCTCGCTGGCAAACGGCGCGTCTTGCACGATGACGTTGGCCTCCAGGTTGAGCAGCAGCGACAGCGGGTCGATGTTGCTGCTGCCCACGGTGGCCCACGCGTCGTCCACCACCGCCACCTTGGCATGCAGGAAGGCCGGCGTGTACTCGTACACCTGCACGCCGCTGCGCAGCATCTCGTCGTACAGCACCTGGGCGGCCATGGCGGCAAAGCGGTAGTCGGCCTTGCCTTGCAGCAGCAGCCGCACCTGCACACCACGCTGGGCCGCACGGCGCAGCGCGCGCCGGAACAAGCGGCCCGGGTAGAAATACGGGCACACCAGGTCCACCCGCTGGCTGGCCCGGCTGATGGCGGCCACGTAGGCGTGCTCGATGGCGCGGCGGCGGCGGAAGTTGTCGCGCACCAAAAAAATCACCCGCACCGGGGGCAGCATGGGTCGCTCAGGCTGCAGCCCGGGCGGCACCCCCGGGCCTGCCGGTTGCAGGCGCAGGCGCGCCAGCACCCGGCGTGCGCGCGCCACCGGCTCAGCGCTGCGGGCCAGCTGCGCCACCTCGTCGGGCCAATCGGCGCCCAGCGCGGCACGGCTCCAGATGGCGCGCACGGTCTGGTCGATGACCGTCACGGCCGGGCCTTGCAACTGCACCGCAAAGTCCAGCCGGGGGGCGTCGGACCAGCCGTGGTTCAGGTCGT
>JANPOW010000170.1:0-5117 GCA_031428185.1 Betaproteobacteria bacterium
GCCAGCGCCAGGCCGGCATGCTGCAGGCGTTGCAGGCCCTGCACCGCACCCGGGTAGATGCTGGAGAACTGGCCGTTGATGGCCAGGTAGTGGCGCTGGTAGGCCTGCCAGGCGGTGCCGTACAGCGCGGGGTCGGCGCCCACCTGGGCCAGCGTGCTGCGGATCAAATGCTCACTGCCCTTGCCCACGGTGTGTTGGATGAAGCTGCGGCTGACAGCGGGCAGCTGCAAGTCGGCCAGCATGGAGTTGAGCGCGACGTCGAAATCACCCACCGTATCGACCAGCGTGCCGTCCAGGTCAACGATGGCGGCTTGCAGGGGCGGGTGGGTGCTTGGTGCGGTCATGGTTGCGGGGGACGGCAGTCGCTGAAGCGACGGATTTTGGCCGCCGGCCTTGTATGGTGCAGCCTCATTTCGCAGGCACACCCCACCAACTGGCCCAACCCATGATCGAACACCACCTCGACATCCCCACCGCCGACGGCGCGATGAACAGCTTTGTGGTCCACCCCGAGGAGGGTGGGCCGTACCCGGTGGTGCTGTTCTACATGGACGCCCCCGGCAAGCGCGAAGAGCTGCACGACATGGCGCGCCGCCTGGCCGCGGTGGGTTACTGCGTGGTGCTGCCCAACTTGTACTACCGCAGCAGCCGTGATTTCTGGCTGCAAGAGCGCACCGCGCCGGCCATGGCCGAGATGTTTGCGCTGATGGCCACGCTGACCGCCAGCACCACCACCATCGACACCCAGGCCTTGCTGAATTACGTGGACAAGCTGCCGCAGGCCGACGCCAGCCGCATCGGCGCGGTGGGTTACTGCATGAGCGGGCCGATCGTGGTGTGGGCGGCAGCGGCATTCCCGGGGCGGCTGCGCTGCATCGCGTCCATCCACGGTGCCAACATGGCCACCGACCAGCCCGACTCGCCCCACCGCCTGGCCAGCCGCATCCTGTGCGACAGCTACTTTGCCTGCGCCGAGATCGACAAATGGGCGCCACCGGCCGACATCGCGCTGCTGCAGGCCGCGCTGCAGCAGGCCGGCACACCGCACCGCATCGAGTGGTACCCGGGTGTGGAACACGGTTTTGTGTTTCCGCAGCGCGGCACGATTTACAACCGGCCGGCAGCTGAGCGCCACTGGGAGCGGCTGTTCGGCCTGTTCGGCCGCACGCTGCGGCCGGGCGGCTGACGGAACCGGCAGCACCCGCGTCGGGCGGCTGCAGCAAGGGCTTCAGTGCTGCGCCGCGTCACCAGCCGTCGGGTCAGCCAGCGCCAGCAGGTCGATCATGCTGAAGGCGCTGCCCTGCAGGTCGGGCTCGACGGTGGGCAGGCTGGGCGTCCAGTCAGGTTCTTGGCGCAGATACGACTGTTTGTCACCCTCCAGCAAGCCCACAAACACCTCGGTGACGATGCGTGCGGCCACCGCGCCCAGCCGCTCACCGTGTTCACGCAGCTCGGATTCTTTGAGCATGTAATACCAAAGCGGGGTGGACCGGTCCAGGCCCAGCGCTTTCAGCTCTTGCAGGCTGGCCGGGTCCAGCACATCGATCTTCATGGCTTGCGCCACGCGCTGGCCGGACGGCAGGCCAAAGGTCAGATGGCGCAGCAGGTTGCGCTGGGCCAATGACGCCGGGTTGTTGGGCAGGCTGGCGTTGGCCACCACCGAGCTTGGCAGCGCAAACAACGCGGTCGACAGCTTGGTGTCGATCTTCTTGTTGGGCCGCACATTGCCGTCGCCAAAGTTGAAAAACGTGGGCCAGCCGATGTAGCGGCGCGGCGCGCGGCAGCCACCGCGCAAATCATCCGGGTCCACCGGGTTGGCGCCCGGGTTGCCAAACACCATCGCAAAAAACGGCGCACCGCCCACCCCGGTGAAGTTGGCCCGGTACGACGGCCGCACCTGGCTGTGGCCAAAGCGGTAGGCCGCCACCGAGAACTCGACCGGGATGTACGGGTCGTTGGTCCATTTGTAGAACTTGCGCCCACCCTGCAACACCTTGTCCACCACCGCCTGGCCGCAGGTCTGCGGCAAAAACTCATGCAGGATGATCCACTGGTAGTGCCAGCGCACCAGGCGCTGCGCCTCGGTAAACAAATCAGCCCCTGCCAGCCCGCTGGCCGCCAGGCTGTCCACCACCGCGTTGTGGAACTTCAGGAACGCCAGGTGAAGTTGCGAGATCACCAGGTTCTCATCGTTGCGCGGGTCGCCGATCAGCGCCACACCGTCGCTGTTGCGCGGCAGGTCGTCCTTGCGGCCACCCGACTCGATCAGGAACTTTTGTGGCGCCTGGCGCTGGTACAGATAGGGTGATGCCGACGGGCCGCTGCCGTACAGGTTGTCCAGCCCCAGCGTGGGGGTGCGGAAATTGGCAATCTGCTCCGGGTCGGCCTGGCGCTCCAGGCTGGATGTCGGGTCAAACGTCATGTCGTGGTCCAGAAACTGGCCCAGAAACGTCATGCCCGCCGTCATCTTGGGGTTGTTGACATTGCCCACATTGAGCGCCGGGTTGACGATCAAATCCTTGGCCGATGCCACCGGGTCGTGGGCGTCCATCAGGCCACCCGCCTTGCCGAGGTCCAGCAAGGCCTTGCGGGTGGACGGGGTGTCGGACGCAAACGGCTGCAAGGCCCCAAACAGCCGCCCGAACTTGCCACTGGCGTGGAATTGCGATCGCGGCGGGATGAAATCGGTGGCGCTGCTGCTGCCGTGACGGGTCATTGCAATCTCCTGGTGCGTGGGTGGCCGAGCCGCGCCAATCTAGGCCGGCGGCCCGCTGCAGGCATCCCCAACCCAGTGCAGCCGTGCACCGCAATGCGGACGGCCGGCCAACATCAGGGCAGCGCTACAGTGCGGCCGATGCCAAGCACAGCACCCAGCAAACTGCCCACAAGCCCTGTGGCGATGCCCGTCCGGGCGCCCGCCACGTCGCCCGCATCGGTAGCCACAGCAGCGCCGGTTCTGCTGGTCAGGCACCTGTGTTTTGCCTACCCGCTGCAAGCCCCGCTGCTGCGCGACTTTTCAGCTGACCTGACCGCCGGCATCACCCTGCTGCAGGGTGACACCGGCAGTGGCAAAAGCACCCTGTTGCACCTGTTGGCCGGCGGCGCGGCCAGCCTGTGCGCCACCGGCGCCCTGTGCAGCGGTGCGCTGACACTGAACGGCCAGGCCCTGGCCACCAACCCGGCCGCCTACCGCCGGCAGGTGTGCTGGTTCAACCCGTGCGACGCGGCCTGGGACAACACCACCCCCGCCGACCTGATGGCCGCCCAGCGCCGCCTGCACCCCGGCCTGGACAGCGCCGCCTGGCAGCGTCACCTGGCCGGCTTTGCACTGGGCCCGCACCTGGACAAGCCGCTGTACATGCATTCCACCGGCTCGCGGCGCAAAGCGGGTTTGGCGGTGGCGCTGGCCGCCGGCAGTGCACTGACCCTGCTGGACGAACCCACGGCCGGGCTGGACGCCGCGTCCGTGGCCTACCTGATTGCGGCGCTGAATGCAGCGCCGCACAGCACGGCCGGCGCGGTGCAGCGGGCGTTTGTGCTGGCCAGCAACCATGACTTGGTCGGGCTCACGCGGGCCGGCCGGCTGGTGCTGGGTGATCTGCTGCAATCCACCTGAGCTGTTCACTGCAAAGGAATCATCCATGGCCCACGCCACCACCATCCGCACGATCTTCGAGACGCTGCAGGTCGAGGCCAACCTCGCTGCCACGGGTGACGACGCCCTTGAGGTCCGCACGCCAATCGACGGCACACTGCTGGCCCGGCTGCAGGTGGCCGATGCGCCCGCCATCCACACCGCTGTGGCGCGGGCGCACGGCGCATTTGCCGCCTGGCGCGACACACCGGCGCCCCAGCGCGGCACGCTGGTGCGGGCGTTTGGTGAGGCCGTGCGCCAGCACAAGGCCGCGCTGGGCCGGCTCATCACGCTGGAGACCGGCAAGATCGTGCAAGAAGGCCTGGGCGAGGTGCAAGAGGTGGTCGACGTCTGCGACTACGCCGTGGGCCTGTCGCGCCAGCTTTATGGGCTGACCATCAGCAGCGAGCGGCCCCAGCACAAGCTGCTGGAGACCTGGCACCCGCTGGGGGTGGTCGGCATCATCTCGGCCTTCAACTTCCCCATGGCTGTGTGGGCCTGGAACGCCGCGCTGGCGCTGGTCTGCGGCAACACGGTGGTCTGGAAGCCGTCCGAGAAAACGCCGCTCACTGCGTTGGCGCTGCACGGCCTGCTGCTGCGGGTGGCCAAGGCCCAGGGCATCAACTCGCTGGGCTTGAGTGAGGTCGTGATCGGCGCGCGCGCTGCCGGCGTGGCGCTGGTTGAACACCCGCTGATCAAGCTGGTGAGTGCCACCGGGTCCACCGCGATGGGGCGCCAGGTGGGGGTGGCCTGCGCCCAGCACTTCAAGCGCTCGCTACTGGAGCTGGGTGGCAACAATGCGGCCATCGTCTGCCCGTCGGCCGATCTGCAACTGGTGGTGCGCGCTGTCGCGTTTGCGGCTGCGGGCACCGCCGGCCAGCGCTGCACCAGCCTGCGCCGCCTCCTCGTGCACCGCACTGTGTATGCCGAGTTGGTCGAGCGGCTCGTCAAGGTCTTTGGCCAACTGCCGATCGGCGACCCGTTTGACCCCGCCACGCTGGTTGGCCCGCTGATCGACCAGCGCGCCGGCCAGGCCATGCAGACCGTGCTGGCGCTGTGCCGCGAGCAGGGCGCCGTGGTGCACTTTGGCCAACCTGTCACGCCGCACCACAGCACGGCAGACCCGGCCGGCCCTGCCGCTGCGTACTACGTGCGGCCGGCGCTGGTGGAGATGGCGCTGCAAGCCGGCACCATGCTGCAGGAAACTTTTGCGCCCATCCTCTACATCGTGCCGTTTGACAACTTCGAGCAGGCGATCGAGATCAACAACGCGTCGGCACATGGCCTGTCGTCGGCAGTCTTCACCCAAGACCTGCGCGAGGCCGAACTGTTCACCTCGGCCCGCGGCTCGGACTGCGGCATCGCCAACGTCAACATCGGCACCAGCGGCGCAGAGATCGGCGGCGCCTTTGGCGGCGAGAAAGAGACCGGCGGCGGGCGTGAATCAGGCAGCGACTCGTGGCGCGCCTACATGCGCCGCGCC
>JANPOW010000171.1:0-3266 GCA_031428185.1 Betaproteobacteria bacterium
CAGCAAGTCAGGGCCGGCTGCCGCCCGCTTGCCGCATCAACGCATGCTCGCAATCCGCCACGTCACAGTTGTCGCAGGCCCAGGTCCAGCCCGCTGCCCGGTCGGCATCCAGCGCATCACGTGCTTGCAGGCGGGTCAACAGGCCACCTGCCAGCCCACCCGCCAATCCGCCCCGCCCACGCAGCAGCGGCGCCACGGCGTCTACCGCTGCCTCTAGCCGCGCCGCGCCCTGGCCGGCCACCAGTGACCAGGGCAGGGCGTGTTGGATCAGCACGGCGCGCACCAGGTTGTCCACCGGCTGACGCACTTGCGGGCCGTCGCGCTGCAGGCCGTCGGGCACCCAGGCGATGTCCAGCGCGGTGAGCAGGGTCAGCTGGCAGCGGCGCTGCTGGGCCACGGCAAAGGCCACCAGGCTGTCATCGTCAAACAGCAGTTGGCTGTAGACGGCGGTCATCAGCGCGGTGGTGTCGCACACCACCACGTCGTGGTGTTTGGCGGCGTCGTCAATCAACTGGTGTTGCTGGCTGGCTATTTGCCGCTGCTCATCTGGCCGGGGGGTGCGGCCGGCCTGGTTGCACCAGGTGCGCAGCCACTCATCCACCACCGTGCAGCGCAGGCCTGTGAGCTGTTGCAAGCGCACCGCCAGGGCCTTGGCCAGGGTGGATTTTCCGGTGCTCTCGGCTCCGACGATGGCGATGCGGATGGCAGGGTGGGCCGCCGTGCTGGCGGCCATGCGGCTGGCCTCAACCATGTGCTGTCGGTGCTGCCAGTGCGCCTGCTGCAGCGCGCGGCAACAAGGCCGCCCAGGCGCGCCAGCCGGCCACGGCCAGCAGCGCAAACACCGCGTACAGCGCCACCGTCAGCCACAGGCCTTTGCTGGCAAACAGCAGCAGGCTGACCAAATTCACCGCCACCCAGGCCGGCCAGTTGTCCACCCATTTGCGCGCCAGCAGGTATTGCCCGGCCAGGCTGCCCACGGTGGGCAGGGCATCCAGATAGGGCACATCACTGTCGGTGACGCGGGCCAGCAGCAGGCCTAACAGCGGCCAGGCGGCCAGTGTCAGCGCCAGTACAACCCAGCGCTGGCGGGCTTTCAGCTGCCGCACCGGCAGTGGCTGGCCGGCGCCCAGCGTGCCACGCAGCCACTGCCACCAGCCCCAGCCGCCCAGCACGATGAAGACCAGCTGCAAGGCCGCCTCACCGTACAGCTTGCTGTGCACAAACAGCAGCGCATACAGCGCTGAGCTGGTGATGGCCAGTGGCCAGCCCAGTGGGTTGACACGCAGGTTGCACACCACCATCCAGAGGCCCAGCAACACGGCCACGATCTCCAGCCAGGTGATGCTGCTGCCAGCCCAGTGAAATGCGGGCAGCAACAGAGGGGCCGTGGCGGCCAGCAGGTCAGCAAACATCAGGGACGGGGCTCAGGTGATCAAACCGCAGCGGGTTGGGCGGCCAAAGGGCACGAGGCCCCGGCCTAACGCCGCTGCGCAGCGTACTGCACCAAAATTTCATCCGGCTTGACCATGCCCAGGTCATTGCGGGCGCGCTCTTCCACCATCTCCAGGCCTTGGCGCAGGTCGTCCACCTCAGCGGTCAGGCGCAGCAGGGCTTGGCGTTGCTCGGCATTGCGGGTTTTTTGCGCATCCAGCTGGGCTTGCAGCCGCATCACCTGCGGCATGCCGCTGTCACCCAGCCACAGCCTGGTGTGCACAGCCACCAGCAGCAGCAGCAGGGCGATGGTGACGAAGCGCATGGTGGGCGTTGCAGTCGGTGGGCGTTGCAGTGGGTGGGCGCGCCGCGTGCGTCAGCGCAGGTTGTAAAACGCCGCCCGGCCGGGGTAGCTGGCAATGTCGCCCAGGTCTTCTTCGATGCGCAGCAACTGGTTGTACTTGGCCATGCGGTCGGATCGGCTCAAAGACCCGGTCTTGATCTGGCCGGCGTTGGTGCCCACGGCGATGTCGGCAATCGTCGAGTCCTCGGTCTCGCCCGAGCGGTGGCTGATGACGGCGGTATAGCCGGCGCGCTTGGCCATCTCGATGGCAGCAAACGTCTCAGTCAAGGTGCCGATCTGGTTGATTTTGATGAGGATCGAATTGGCAATGCCTTCATCAATGCCACGCTTCAAGATTTTGGTGTTGGTCACGAACAAATCATCACCCACCAATTGCACCTTCTTGCCCAGGCGCTCGGTCAGGTGTTTCCAGCCGTCCCAATCGCTTTCATGCATGCCGTCTTCAATGCTGATGATGGGGTATTTGTCCACCCAGCTGGCCAGCATGTCGGTCCAGGCTGGGGCACTGAGATTGATGCCACCTTCACCCACCAACACGTATTCACCGTTTTTGTAAAACTCGCTGGCGGCGCAGTCCAGGCCCAGCGCAATCTGCGTACCGGCGCTGTAGCCGGCCTTGTCGATGGCCTCCAGAATCATCTGGATGGCGGCCTCGTGGTTGGCCACGTTGGGCGCAAAACCGCCCTCATCACCCACGGCGGTGCTGATGCCGCGGTCATGCAGGATCTTCTTGAGTGCGTGGAAGGTCTCGGCCCCCCAGCGCAGCGCCTCGCGAAAGCTGGGTGCGCCCACCGGGATGATCATCAGCTCTTGCAGGTCGAGGTTGTTGTTGGCGTGCTCACCGCCGTTGATCACGTTCATCATCGGCACCGGCAGGCTCATGCCACCCGAACCACCAAAGTAGCGGTACAGCGGCAGGCCCGATTCCTCGGCCGCTGCACGCGCCACGGCCATGCTGACGGCCAGCGTGGCGTTGGCGCCCAGCCGGCCTTTGTTGTCGGTGCCGTCCAGGTCGATCAGGGTCTTGTCCAAGAAAGCCTGCTCGCTGGCGTCCAGGCCCAGCACCGCCTCGCTGATCTCGCCGTTCACATGTTCGACAGCTTTCAACACACCCTTGCCACCGTAGCGGCTTTTGTCACCGTCGCGCAGCTCGATGGCCTCGCGGCTGCCGGTGGACGCGCCCGACGGCACGGCCGCACGGCCCATGGTGCCGCTCTCCAGCAGCACGTCGCATTCAATGGTGGGGTTGCCCCGGCTGTCGAGGATCTCGCGGCCGACGATGTCAACAATGGCGCTCATGTGTTTCCTTGTGGAGGCTTTGAATGGAGGGTCAGACCGGCGTGTCCACGCCCTCGACCACCACCATGTTGAAGAACGCGGTGGCGCCGGCGCGCTTGGCGCGGGCGGCGCAGTATTGCTCGGCGTCGTAGAAGGTCTGCGCCGCGTCCAGGCTGGGGAAGCGCAGCATCGC
>JANPOW010000172.1:0-16817 GCA_031428185.1 Betaproteobacteria bacterium
ACGATGCGGGTGGTGAAGCCCTCGTTGACAAACAGCCCCTGCCGGCCCGTCACCGGGTGGGCACGCACCACCGGGTGCAGGCGGGGCGGGTGGTCGGTGCGGGCTTTGTCCCAGGCCTGCCGCTCGGCCGGGCTGCGGGTAAAGCGGTGGGCCGGGAATGACTTGAGAAAGTCATGCTCGGTGTTCAGCCCGGCCAGCAGGCGCTGCCAGGGTGTGGACAGTGCGTGCCAGGCCGCCGCGCCGCTGGCCCACAGCGTGTCGCCGCCGCTGGGTGGCAGCAGCCGGGCCGACAGGATGGCGCCCATGGCTGGAGCGGCCACCAGCACCAGTTGGGCCATGCGCCAGGGGTCGGACACAGCACTGGCCTCGATCACGATGGCGTCAAACGGGATTGGCGCGTCCAGCACCCGGCCCAGTGCGGCCGACAAGTCATCTCCGATGGCGCAGCAGACGCAGCCGTTATGCAGCGCGATGGTGTCCCATCCACCATCACCAACCGTCTGCGCCACCAGCGCCGCGTCGATGTTGATGGCGCCAAAATCGTTCACCAGCATGGCGATGCGCTGGCCGAGGCGGGTAGGCCAGCCAAGGCGCAGGCCCGCAACAATCAGGTGGCGCTGGGCAATCTGGCGGGTCTGGCTGACCCGGCTGACCCGGCTGAAGCAGCCCTGCGGCTGGCAAGGCCTGCCGGCGGCAGATCAGGACGCCAGCGCGCGCGCCAGCAGTTCTTCCACCAAGCCGTTGATGCCACCGGCGTGTGTGCTGGCGCGGGCGCGCAGTTGTTCGGTCAGGGTGGACGGCAGCTTGCACGCAAACGGCACCAGGCCGGCAGCAGCATCTTTGCGGCGCTGGTCTTTGCGGTCCAGTGGGGCGGTGGCCTCTTGCGCAAAGCGGCCCGGCACAGCGGTACGCTTGCGCTGGCCTTCCAGTTTGCTTTCAAGTTGGCGGACCAGATCGGTTTTTTTGGCGCTCATGGGGTGCTTGCTTTCTGTGGACTGGTGGCTTGAACAAGGGCCGCATTGTCGTTGCAGCGTTTTGGGTGGCCCAGCCAGGCCCGCCAGCGGTTGACGCCACAGCACCCGCCACCGCAACATCGGCCCCCGCCCACCTGCCGGAGACTCTGTTGGACACCTCGCCTGTGCACATCCGCCGCGCCACCGTGGCCGACGCCGCTGCCTTCGCCCGCATCATGGGCCACCCGGCGGTGCTGGCCAATCTGATGCAACTGCCCTACACCGACGCGGCGCAGTGGGCGGCGCGGCTGACCGACACCCTGGCCCCTGGCAAGCCCGACCTGCTGCTGGTGGCCGAGCGGCCCGACCCGCACGGTGACCCGCAGGTGGTGGCCACCGCCGGCCTGCACCCGGCCGGCACCGCGCTGCGCCGCCGCCATGTCATGGTGCTGGGCATCTCGGTGGCGGTGGAAGCCCAGGGCCAGGGCGTGGGCTTCGGCCTGATGCAGGCGCTGTGCCACTGGTCTGACCACTGGGGCCAGGTGTTGCGGCTGGAGCTGACCGTGTTTGCCGACAACCTGCGTGCCATCCGCCTGTATGAGCGCTGCGGTTTTGTGCTGGAGGGCACCCACACCGGCTACGCACTGCGTGACGGCCACTACGCCGATTCACTGTCGATGGCGCGCCTGCATCCCAACCCACCCGGCCTGGGCGGCCAGTTGCCACAGCCGCTGTCGTCCGACCCCGGCTGATCGGCTGCGACAATTTGGGCTCCTTCAAGAAAGCCCGCCGATGCGCCCAGCACTGCCTTCCACCGCCACCCTGACGGGCTGGAGCCTCACATGAGCCGCCCGGCCAAAAACAGTAGCGAAGCCGACATCGCCGCGCTGGAGCAGTTGTGTGAGCGCCTGGCCGGCTTTGGCGCCGATGTGTCGCTGGAATGGGTGGACGGCTACCTGACCGCACTACTGGCCGGCCGCCGCGCCGTGGCGCCCGGTGAGTGGCTGCCCGCCATCACCGGCCAGGCCTTTGAGCGCGCCTTCAGCGACCCAGCCGATGTGCAGCAGGCCATGGCCGCGCTGCATGGCCGCTGGAACGTGATCGCCAGCCAACTGGACGTGGACGCGCTGCTGGACGATGTGGAAGCGTTGCGCTTGTCGCCGCTGATGATCCAGTACGACGACGCCGCCCGCACCGAGGTGGTGGAGGCCGGCCACATGAGCGCCGAGGAGGCCGCCGAGTTGCTGAATACCGGCGCGCTGTGGGCGCAGGGTTTCAGTGAGGCGATCGAGGCGTTTGCCACCGACTGGCCCGAGCCCGACATGGACACCGACGACGGCCAGTGGTTTGACGACTGCCTGTCGCGTGTGCTGGCGCTGATGCTGCACGGGGATGACCTGGCCGAGCACCTGGCGCACCATTACCCCGGTGAAAGCCTGGAGCGTGAGCAACTGGTGGACGAAGCCTGCTACGCGGTGCAAGACCTGCGCCTGTACTGGCTGGACCACGCCGCCAAGCCTGAGACCCGCCGTGTTGTGCCCAGCCAGGGCCGCAACGACCTGTGCGCCTGCGGCAGTGGCAAGAAGTTCAAGAAGTGCCACGGCGCTGCGGTGCAGTGACGCTGCGGCGCTGACGGCAGCGCCGTCCGCTACATTGCCCGCCATGTCCATCCCCGTGCCCCACCAACCCCTGCCGCTGGGCGGCCGCCACATCGTGCTGGGCCTGTCCGGCGGCATCGCCTGCTACAAATCAGCCGAGCTGGTGCGTGAGTTGACGCGCGCTGGCGCCAGCGTGCAGGTGGTGATGACCGAAGCCGCCCAGGCCTTCATCACCACTGTGACCATGCAGGCGCTGTCCGGCCAACCCGTGGTCACCAGCCAGTGGGACGCGCGTGAGCCCAACAACATGGCGCACATCAACCTCAGCCGTGACGCCGATGCCGTGCTGGTGGCGCCCGCGTCCACCGATTTCATCGCCAAGATCGCCCAGGGCAGGGCGGACGATGTGCTGTCGCTGCTGTGCATTGCCCGCCCGCTGCAGCGCTGCCCGCTGCTGCTGGCCCCGGCCATGAACCGCGAGATGTGGTTGCACCCGGCCACCCGGCGCAACGTGGCCCGGGCCCAAGCGGACGGCGCCACCATCCTGGGCCCCGGCAACGGCGACCAGGCCTGCGGCGAGGTGGGCGACGGCCGCATGCTTGAAGCCACCGAGTTGTGCGACGCGCTGATCGCCTTTTTCCAGCCCAAAGTGCTGGCCGGCCAGCGCGTGCTGATCACCGCCGGCCCCACCTTTGAGGCGATTGATCCGGTGCGTGGCATCACCAACCGGTCGTCCGGCAAGATGGGTTTTGCGATCGCCCGCGCCGCACAAGAAGCCGGTGCCGAGGTGACGCTGGTGGCCGGCCCGGTGCATCTGCCCACACCGCCGCAGGTGCGCCGCATCGATGTGCAAAGCGCGCAGCAGATGTATGACGCCGTGCTGCCGCTGGCCGCCGCCCACAGCGTGTTTGTGGCCACCGCCGCTGTGGCCGACTGGCGCCCGGCGCAACTGGCTGACCGCAAGATCAAGAAAGACGGCAGCGGCAAGGTGCCCGGCTTCGAGATGGTGGAAAACCCCGACATCCTGGCCGCTGTGGCCCGGCTGGCCCCGCGCCCGTTCTGCGTCGGCTTTGCTGCCGAAAGCCACGACCTGGCGCGCCACGCGCGTGAAAAGCTGGTGCGCAAAATGGTGCCGCTGGTGGTGGGCAATCTGGGGCCAGCCACTTTTGGCCGTGACGACAACACCCTGCTGCTGGTGGACGCCAACGGCGAGCGCGCCCTGCCCACCGCCGACAAACTGAGCCTGGCGCGTGCGCTGGTGCGCGAGATCGCGCAGCGCCTGGGCCTGGCCACCTGAGCTGCATTGAGCTGCATTGAGCTGTGTCTAAAAAAATGAACCACAACCGCGCCGCCACCATTGACCTGCAGGTGCTGGACGCCCGCATGGCCGCCCACTTGCCGGCCTACGCCACACCGGGCAGCGCCGGCCTGGACCTGCGCGCCTGCGTCGATGCACCGCTGGTCATCAACCCCGGCCAGACGGTGCTGATCCCCACCGGCCTGGCACTGCACATCGCTGACCCAGCGCTGGCCGCGATGATCCTGCCGCGCTCCGGCTTAGGGCACAAACACGGCATCGTGCTGGGCAACCTGGTCGGTTTGATCGACAGTGACTATCAGGGTCCGCTGATGGTGAGCTGCTGGAACCGCAGCAGCACCCCGTTCACCATCGCGCCACTTGAGCGCATCGCCCAACTGGTGATCGTGCCGGTGGTGCAGGCGGTGTTCCGGCAGGTCGACGGTTTTGGTGTGTCACAGCGTGGTGGGGGTGGTTTCGGGTCCACCGGCAAGGGCTGAGCAGGTGTTTTGCCACACTGCCCAGCGCGGCAGCGCCTGGCCTGGCTGATCAGTGCAAGTGCTTGGACGGCGGCGTGGGCGACAGCACGCTGATCTCGCTATCGGCCACTGACTGCACCTGCACCTCGGCCTCACTGGCCTCACGCACCGCCACCACTGTCAGCGCCAGTTGCAGTGCCATGCCGGCCAGTGGATGGTTGCCGTCCAGCACCACATGCTCGGGGTAGATCTCGGTCACGGTGTAGATCACATCGGCCGGCATGCCCTGGGTGGCCGCACCCTCAGGCAGGCCATCAAACTGCATGCCTTGCTCCAGGTGGTCGGGCAACAGCGTGCGCGCCTCAAAACACACCAGCGCCGGGTCGTACTCGCCAAAGCCGTGTTCTGGCTCCAGGTGCAGGTCGGTCTGGAAGCCGGCAGCTTGGCCGGTGATGGCTTCTTCCAGCTTGGGCAACAAGTCATAACCGCCGAAGAAAAACTCCAGCGGCTCGGTGAGATCGTCAATGGCCTCGCCCTGGCCATCGGCCAGGCGCCAGGTCAGACTGACGACGCAGGGGACGGTAATCAGCATGCGCAAGATGATCGCATACCGAGCCGCGGCGTCGCGTTTGGCGGCGCCTTGGGTGCAGCCGCTGCAGCGCCGCTGCCGGGCCGCCGGCAGCGACAATCCGGGCGATGGATATCACCGCACCACTGCCCCTGCT
This sequence comes from Betaproteobacteria bacterium, assembly GCA_031428185.1. Lineage (GTDB taxonomy): Bacteria > Pseudomonadota > Gammaproteobacteria > Burkholderiales > Burkholderiaceae_C > Pseudaquabacterium. Next base: position 5,053 of record JANPOW010000172.1, read on the forward strand.
CGGGGCCTTGAGCCCGGCCCAGTTCATGCGCCGCCACTGGCAAAAAAAGCCCTTGCTGGTGCGCCAGGCGGTGCCCGGCATCACACCACCGATCGACCGCAGCGCGCTGTTTGACCTGGCCGGCGGTGAGGGCGTGGAGTCGCGCCTGCTATCGCGTTTTGACGGTGGCTGGCGCCTGCGCCACGGCCCGTTTTCGCGCCGCGCACTGCCACCGATCAAAAAGCCCGACTGGACCTTGCTGGTGCAAGGCCTGGACCTGCACTGGCCGGCCGCGCATGCACTGCTGCAGGCCTTCCGCTTTGTGCCCGAGGCCAGGCTGGATGACTTGATGATCTCCTGGGCCAGTGACGGTGGTGGTGTCGGCCCGCACCTCGATTCTTATGATGTCTTCTTGCTGCAAGTGCAGGGCCAGCGGCGCTGGCGCATCGGCCCGGTGGCCGACCGCAGCTTGGTGCCTGATCTGCCTGTGCGTATCCTGGCCAACTTCCAGCCCACTGAAGAATGGCTGCTGCAGCCCGGCGACATGCTCTACCTGCCGCCGCTGTGGGGCCATGACGGAGTGGCCGAGGGTGAGTGCATGACCTGCTCGGTGGGTTTTCGCGCTGCCGCCGCCAGCACCCTGGCGCAAGAGCTGTTGCACCAGATTGCCGACGGCCTGGAACCACCCGAGGCCGGCGATGCGCTGTACCGCGATGCAAACCAAGCCGCCACCAGCACCCCGGGCCGCATACCCGAGGGTCTGCGCCAATTTGCCGCCACCGCACTGCAGCGCGCGCTGCGCGATCCGCTGGCGCTGGACCACGCGCTGGGCCAGTTGATGAGTGAGCCCAAGCCGCAAGTCTGGTTTGAAGCGGGTAGCCCCCTGGACGCTGGCAACGGTGTGGTGCTGGACCGGCGCAGCCGCATGCTGTATGACGACCACCATGTCTTCATCAATGGTGAAGCCTTTGTGGCCGGTGGCCGCGATGCCAAGCTGATGCAGCGCCTGGCCGACCAGCGCCAGTTGCTGGCCGGCGACGTAGCCCGGCTCAGCCCGGCAGCCCAGGCACTGGTCAGTGATTGGGCCGACGCCGGCTGGCTGCACGGGTCGGATTGACAGCCCCGGGATGACCATGCCCTTGCCAACCGCCGTGCTGCAGGGCCGCAGTGACTGCAGCCGCCAGTTGCGCACGCTGATGTGCGCACTGGCGCCCGCCGCACCCAGTGCAACCACCGATGCGGACGCGGCACCGGCCTGGGCCTTTGATCCACTGCCAACGCAAGTCTTGCTGTCGGACAGCGACTTTGCCGATTGGCCACTGGACGATCCGGCCGTGGTGGCCAGCCTGTCAAGCTGGCTGCGGCCACCGGGCCGGGCCTTGCGCGTCATCGGGCACGACTTTGCGGCGGTGGCGCGCCGGTTCCCCCGCTTTGCGCGCTGGCGGCGCGACTGGGCGCACCGCGTGGAGATCTGGCAGCCCACTGACGCCGATTGGCCAGCCGGCCAACGCCTGCTGCTGGCGCCCACCGTGGCAGCGCAGTGGTTGGACGCGTCAAGCGCCCGCATGCGCGTCATCACCAACGCAGCACATCTGCAGGCGCTGCACAGCCAATCCGCAGACTTTTTGCAACGCTGCGATCCGGCGTGGCCAGTCACCACCTTGGGTTTATAGGTGGGTTCCCTAGGTTTGCTATAATTTTTGGCTGGGCTTGGAAGGGCTCGAGCTTTCTAAGTCCGGTTTCTCGACACAGCGGCAAGGCCCGTGTGTGTCAGATCTCATTTCCGGTAATCGTTGATCGACACTTATCACTGAGGATACAAATGAACAAGTCGCTACTGTTGGCTACCCTGATCGCTGCTGCTGCCTTGACCGCCTGCGGCAAGAAAGAAGAAGCTGCACCTGCTGCCGCCGCTGTTATCGCCGCGCCGATGGCTGCTGCCGCTTCGGCTGCTGGCGCCGCCGCTTCGTCGGTTGCTGACGCTGCCGCTTCGGCTGGTGCCGCTGCTGCTGCCAGCGTGGTTGACGCTGCTGCTTCGGCTGCCGCCGGCGCCGCTGCGATGGCTGCAAGCAAGTAATCAGCTTTCCGCTGGTTCAAAAAAGCCGCCATCGGGCGGCTTTTTTTTGTCCGCGCGTGGCCGCGCTGCTTCAGCGTGGCTGGTACTGCGCAGGGCCAAACAGCATGCTGCGGGCCGTGTCATCGGTCAGTGGTTTGCGCAAGTCAGCCAGCACCTCCACACCACGCACCACGGCCGGGCGCGCTGCAATTTCGTCAAACCAGCCTTTGACATGCGGGTGGTCGTTCCAGTCAATGCCTTGCTGCTTCCACGACCGCAGCCACGGGAAAACGGCGATGTCGGCGATCGAATACGCAGGCCCACCCACATAGCGTGATTTGGCCAGGCGCCGGTCCAGCACGCTGTACAGCCGCTTGGCCTCGTTGGTGTAGCGCTCGATCGCGTAGGGCACATTTTCAGGGGCGTAAATACGGAAATGGTGGGCCTGGCCCAACATCGGCCCCAACCCGCCCATCTGGAACATCAGCCACTGCAGCACCTCATAGCGCTGGCGTGTGCCCTCAGGCAAAAAGCGCCCGGTCTTGCCCGCCAGGTACAACAAGATGGCACCCGATTCAAATACGCTGATCGGCGCGCCGTCGGGGCCGTCCGGGTCAGTGAGGGCCGGAATCTTGTTGTTCGGGCTGATGGCCAGGAAACTGGGCGCAAACTGCTCGCCGGCGCCGATATTGACCGGTATTGCACGGTAAGGCAGGCCACATTCCTCTAGCATGACATGCACTTTGTGGCCGTTGGGTGTGGGCCAGGAATACACTTCTATCATCTTTTGTCACCTCCTTCGGTTGCCGGCCTGCCGACTCTAAACCATGCTGAATTGGCTACTCCGTTTGCGCTCTGGCAGCCCGCGCCCGGCCGAGCCACTGGCTTTGCAGCAATGGGCCGACGAGAGTGGCCACGGCTTCCGCCGCGTGCGGAATGGTCAGGGCTGTGTGATTGAAGGCCGCCAAGGCAAGCGGGCCTGGCGCGCCGAGTGGGGTGCATCGCAGCGCAGCTACATCCCGGGGTTCGAGTTGCGGCTGATCGCCGATCTGGACTTGCCGGGTGAATTGATGGCCATGGTGATCAACCGCGAGTTGATGGCCGCGATGGAGAAAATCGTCTACGAGCAGTTTGTCGATGACGTGCAAACCCGAATCGATACCACCACGCCGTCCGAGATGCGCTGGTTGGTGATGTGTACCAAGCTGACTGCCGCGCAACTGGGCCGCCTGCTGCCGCGTTACGGTGCTGTCTGCAGCGTGCTGCCGTGGCTGGTGCAGTGGCTGTCGGGCCCGTTCAATGACGCGCTGGCTGCCACCATCAATCAGGTGGGCAGTGCACACCCGGTGGTCGTGACGCTGGCGCGCGGCCGCCTGACCTTGCGCACCACCATGCCGCAACCCGACGCGGCCAGCATGGCGTTGTGGTTTTCAGTTTTTGAGCACGCCTTGCGTGAAGCTGGCCGCCTGGGCTTTGAATGGCGCCAAGCGGCCGGCGGTGGCTTGACCACCCAGCCCGCCGCCTGGTCGACCAGCGAGCTGGTGCGTACCTGAGGCAGGCACGACAGGACGCCGGCCTCTGTGTGCGTCCGTCGCGGCAGGCACGCCGCACATCGTCAGGCGCGTTGCGCAAAGCCCCAGCCCAGTTGCGCCAGTGCACCGGTGGCGGACCCGGTGGCGCGGGCCTGCGCACTGGCGGCCGTGCCGTCCACCACGCGCCGGGCAATGCCTTGGGTGATGGCCGCCAGGCGGAACAGGTTGTAGGCCAGGTAAAAGTTCCAGTCGGCCAGCAAGCTGTCGGCTGACCCCCGTCCGGTACGTGCGCAGTAACGCTGCATGTAGTCGTGTTCACTGGGGATGCCCAGCGCGGCCAGGTCCAGCCCGGCAATACCGCGGAACACGCCCGGGTCGATATGCCAGCTCATGCAGTGGTAGCTGAAGTCGGCCAACGGATGGCCCACGGTCGACAGCTCCCAGTCCAGCACGGCAATGATGCGTGGCTCATCGGGGTGGAAGATCAGGTTGTCCAACCGGTAGTCACCATGCACGATGGCCGCCTGGCTTTCATCGCAGGCACTGGGTGGCAGGTGCTGTGGCAGCCAGGCAATCAACCGGTCCATCGCGGGGATGGGGCTGGTGACTGAGGCCAGGTACTGCTTGCTCCAGCGCGTGATCTGGCGCGAAAAATAATTGCCTGGCCGGCCAAAATCACCCAACCCGACAGCCTTGACATCCACCATGTGCAGGGCGGCCAGCACCCGGTTCATTTCGTCGTACACCGCGCCACGCTCGGCCGGCGCCAGGCCGGGCAGCGACTGCTCCCACAGCACCCGGCCTTCGACAAACTCCATCACATAAAACGCCCGTCCGATGACCGATTCGTCATCGCACAGCACATGCATGCGCGCCACTGGCACGCCGCTGAGGGCCAGCGCGTCCATGACGCGGAAGTCCCGCTCGATGGCGTGTGCCGACGGCAGCAGTTTGGCCAGCGGCCCGGGCTTGCTTCGCATCACATAACTGCGCTGCGGCGTGACCAGCTTGTAGGTTGGGTTGGACTGGCCACCCTTGAACTGCTGCACCGTCAGCGGGCCGGCAAAACCGGGCAGGTGGGCCGCCAGCCAGGTTTGCAGCGCGCCGATGTCAAAGGCGTGCGTGGGCAAGACCGCGCCGGTGCCGGTGAAGTTGTCCATGAGGGTGTTTCTCCGGGGCGCCGTCACGGCGTGGGGCAGGGTGGGTTTTGAGCGGCGCCGGTTGGCACCGGGGTGTTCTGCGCCGGCCGGGGCGGCGGCGCGTGACCACCGCGGCCAAGGCGGCTCAGCCCTCGGCGATGTCCAGCAGCTTGTCGCGCGACAGCACCACCAGGCGTGTGGGCTCGACCCGCACCGCGCCTTCGCGCTCGAAGCCTTTGAGCTCCTGGTTGACACGCTGGCGCGACGCGCCCAGCAACTGCGCCAGGTCTTCTTGCGCCAGTTGCAGGCCGATGCGGATCTCCTCGCCCTGCTCGATGCCGTAGCTCTTGGCCAGCAGGATGATCTGCTTGGCCAGGCGGGCTGACAGCGGCTTGGTGTTGAGATCCTCGAACTGGTTGAACATCAGCCGCAGACGGCGGCAGTTCAGGCGCAGCAGGGCGTCGTACAACTCGGGGTGTTGGGCCAGTAAATCCTTGAAATCGGCTTTGCGCACGCTCAGCAAGGTGGTCTCGCCGTGGGCGTCGGTGTCGTGGGTGCGCGGCAGGCCGTCGAACAGCGAGATGTCGCCAAACCACACACCGGGCTCGCAGTAGGTCAGTGTCACTTGCTTGCCAGCCAGCGACACCAGCGACACCCGCACCGTGCCGCGGGCCACGCCGCACCAGTCTTCGGCAGGCGTGCCACGTGCCGCCAGCGACGCGCCATCGGCAAACCGCCGCACATAGGCCCGTGACAAGATGGCCTGGCGCAAGGGTTGGGAGAGCCTGGAGAACCACGCGCCGGACTCAATGTTGTGTCGCTCTTCCACTGTAAGAACCGGAGTATTCATGTCTTGTCCCTGGCGCGACAACCGCGCCACCGTGCCAATCCTATTGTCCATGTGCGCACCTTATCAGGAGACTCAAGCCATGACCTGCCCACCGCTGGTTATCCCATCGCGCCAGCAGCAAGTGTCGGCACAAGAATGGCAGACCCGGCTTGATCTGGCCGCTGCCTACCGCCTGGTGGCGCTGTTCAAGTGGGATGACCTGGTGTTCACCCATATCAGCGCCCGGGTGCCCGGCACTGACAACGAGTTTTTGATCAACCCCTACGGCTTGATGTTTGACGAGATCACCGCTTCCAGCCTGGTCAAGATCGACCTTCAAGGCAACAAGCTCGACGACTCACCATTCCCGGTCAACCCGGCTGGCTTCACCATCCACAGCGCGGTGCACGCGGTGCGCCACGACGCCCAGTGTGTGCTGCATGTGCATTCGCTCAACGGGGTGGCGGTGTCGGCCCAACAGCAGGGCGTGCTGCCGATCTCGCAGCAGTCGATCTTTGTGATCGGCAACATCGGCTACCACGACTATGAAGGTGTGGCGCTACGCGACGACGAGAAACCGCGCCTCGTACGCGACCTGGGTGCCAACACCTTCCTGATGTTGCGCAATCATGGTTTGCTCACCGTCGGCCCCAGCATTGCCGAGGCGTTTTTGTCGATGTATTTGTTTGAGACGGTTTGCACCATCCAGGTTCGCGCTCAAGGTGGTGGTGCCCTGTCGACGGTGCATCCTGACATCATTGCCACTGCGCGCCAGCAGTCGGCCGAGGCGACGCGGGGCATGGGTGGTGCGCTGGTATGGCCGGGCTTGCTGCGGCGTCTGGCTCGGTTGTTGCCAGGCCACGACCAGTGAGCTGTGTGCCGCGCCGCAGCCGGCGCGTTTGAAAATACGTGCGTTGCGTGCGTCCTGCGCAATTTCTGGATCGCGTTGGCCACTTGGCCTGGCGCTGGGGGCCTGGAGGCGCCATGCTAGAGTGAGTTGCACAACCATCGGTCTGAGCGCGATTGCCTGAATTTCACTTGCACACCACGCTGCGCGCACCCCGCAGGCCGCCGTCTGCCCTGGCAGTTTTGACTGTTGCCGTGTGCTGCAATCTGCTGTCGCCGGGCACTGGTCATGGTCTCGTTGTCCATCACCCGCAGGGCTGGCTGAGCGCCGGGTTTGTCCGGGTGATCAGCCACCAGTCCACATCGGTGCGGGTCCAGAGCGCGGGTGGCGGCACGGCGGCAGCGCCGGCAACCGAGGCCAGCCCCGACAGCGCGTCCAGCCGGGTGCCGCTGTCGGCAGCAGACGCTGACCAGACATCGGCGCCCAGTGCCGTGCCGACTGGGTTGGATGGCCAAGCCACTGCGGATGGCGCCGAAACCCAGCGACTGTTGACCGACAGCAAGCTGCAGCAAGCCCAGTTGGTGGATTTGCGCCAGCAACTGGCGGCATCTGAAGCCGCCAATCGGTGGCTGCCGTGGTTGCTGCTGGGTTTGGTGGGTTCACTGTCAGGGCTGCTGTGGGCGGGCCTGCGCTTGCACCGCACACGCCGCGAGCAAGACCAGCGCGCCTGGTCGGCCGAGGCGTCCGAAATAAGCGCATCGCTTCGGCCTGACGGCTTGGCCGCCACGGCAGCGCCATTGTTTTTGTCCGAAGTGCGGGCTCTGCCGGTGCCAGGCGGCGTGCAGTTGCCTGGGGCTGGCCTGCTGGCGTCGACGTCGGCAGGGCCGGACCAACAACACATTGACCCACTGGCACGGCATGTGGTTGACACGGCCGGGCCTGCGCTTGCCAGGGCGGGCGCGTCTGGCGCTGGTGCTTTTGGATCGGCTGTGCCGCCGAGGCCTGTTTCGGTTGAGGAGTTGCTGGATCTGGAGCAGCAGGTCGACTTCTTCATGGTGCTGGGCCAAGAGCAATCGGCGATTGACCTGCTGCTGGGCCATGTGCGCGCCACCGGCGGCACCAGTGCCTTGCCGTACTTCAAGCTGCTTGAAATCTACCGTCACCAGGATGACGAGGAGGCCTACGAGCGCACCCGTGAGCGCTTCAATCTGCGCTTCAATGCGGCCGCACCCGACTGGCAGGGTGACTTGACCGCCGGGCGCCAGCTCGACAGCTATCTGGAGGTGGTGCAGCGCTTGCAGCTTGTCTGGAGCAGCCCGCAGCGCGCCGTGGCTGAGTTGGAATCGCTGCTGCTGCGCCGTGCTGACCTGGAGCCGTTTGATCTGCCGGCGTTTCACGATGTGCTGACCCTGCATGCCTTGATGCTCGACATGTCCGGCAATGCAGTGTTGCCGGCCGATGTGGCGCAAGTGGCGCCGCATGCCACGGTGGCAGGGCCGGCGTCGACCAGCGCTGCCCACGACCCTGGCAACGTGGATTTGCTGCTGCCGCTGGGTGATGTCGGCATGCCGTCCACCGGGCGCCAGCGTGCGGGTGAGCCGGTTGGCGCCCGTGCGATGCTGGCCGAATGGGTTTACTCGCGCACGGTGACGCCGGTGGCGGCCGGTGCCGGGCTGGCCGGTGCACGCGCTGACAGCGTGTCCCGGCCCCCGAAGCTGGATCTCGATCTGAGTGACTTTGCACCGGCACCGCGTGAATTCACCCGCCCGGCGGCGTTCACTGACATCGACATGCGGCGTGACAACCGCAACTCCGATCTGGCGCCGTTTGACGACAGCGACTTGCTGCCGCCGTCCATCTCGCGCCGCTAAAGCCCGCCGGCGGTGGTGGCTGCTGCCGCTGACCGCTTACAGCTTGGTCAATCGGCTGAGCGCTGCCTGCAAGGTGGCGTCGCGCTTGGCAAAGCAGAACCGGGCCAGGCCCTGGTTGCGGCCGTCGTCATAAAACGCGGACAGCGGGATGGCCGCCACACCGGCCTCGGTGGTCAGCCAGCGGCAAAAATCTGCCTCGCCCAGGCTGCTGATGGCGCTGTAGTCCACCACCTGAAAATAACTGCCCTCACTGGGCAGCAGGCGGAACTTGGTGCCCGCCAGGCCGGCACGGAACAGGTCGCGCTTGTGCTGGTAGAAGGCCGGCAAGTCGAGGTAAGGCGCCGGGTTGGCCAGGTAGCGCGCCAGGCCGTGCTGCATCGGCGTGTTGACGGTGAACACGTTGAACTGGTGCACCTTGCGGAACTCAGCCGTCAGCGCTGCCGGTGCCGCCACGGTGCCGATCTTCCAGCCGGTGACATGGAAGGTCTTGCCGAAGCTGGACACGACAAACGCGCGCGCTGCCAACTCGGGGTGGGCCGACGCGCTGGCGTGGCGCTCGCCGTCAAACACCATGTGCTCGTAGACCTCGTCGGCAATCAGCAGCGTGTCGGTGGGGCGCAGGATCTCGGCCAGGCGGTCCAGCTCGGCGGTGCGCCAGATGGTGGCACTGGGGTTGTGCGGGGTGTTGACGATGATGGCCCGGGTGCGGCGGCTGATGGCCGCAGCGATGGCGTCAAAGTCGGGCCGGAACGTGCCGGCCTGCAGTGCCACCCGCACCACCGTGCCGCCGGCCAGCTCGATATTGGGCACGTAGCTGTCGTAGTTGGGCTCCAGCACGATCACTTCGTCGCCCGGGCCCACAACAGCCAGGATGGCGGTGATGATGGCTTGCGTGGCACCGGCGGTGATGGTGATCTCGCTGTTGGCGTCGTAGTGCTTGCCGTACAGCGCTTCAATCTTGGCCGCCACGGCGTCGCGTAGCGCCGGCACGCCGACCATCGGCGGGTACTGGTTGTGGCCCTCGCGCATGGCCTGCGCCACAGCATCCACCAGTGCCGGGTCACCCTCAAAGTCCGGGAAACCCTGGCCCAGGTTGACTGCACCACGCTCGGCCGCCAGGGCCGACATCACGGTGAAGATGGTGGTGCCCACCTTGGGCAGTCGGCTGGGCGGCAACGGGGTGCGGAAGGTGCTCATCGCAGCGGTCAATGTGGTGAATGGGGAGGATTTGGCAATCGGTCAGAGGCCGTCAAACACCGGTGCATCACCCGGGCGCTCGGCCATCGCCCGCTCGATCAGCGGGCGGCTCAGGCGCTCGCTCAGCATCTCGGCAAAGGCGAACACAAAGTGCCGCAGGTAAGCCCCGCGCTTGAAGGCCACACGCGAGGTGTTGGGCCCGAACAAGTGGCCCACCGGGCGCCAGGCCAGCTCACCACCGGGCGGGTCATCACGCACCGCCATCTCGGCCACCAGCCCCACGCCCATGCCCAGCCGCACATAGGTCTTGATCACATCGGCGTCAATCGCTTCCAGCGCGATATTGGGCACCAGTCTGGCCTTGGCAAACGCCGCGTCGATGCGGGAGCGGCCGCTGAAGGTGGGGTGGTAGGTGATCAGCGGCTCAGCCGCCAGTTGCGCCAGCGTGGGCCGCTCCACCGAGGCCAGTGGGTGCTTGGCCGGTACCACCAGCACATGCTGCCATTCATAACAGGGCAGGGTGACCAGGCCGGGCGCGTCCATCAGGGATTCAGTGGCCAGGCCGATCTCGGCCACATCGTCGCGCAGCATGCGCGCCACGTCACCCGGTGTGCCCTGGTGCAGCACCACCTGCACCTTGGGGAAACGGCGGCGCAACTGGGCCACCGGCTCGGGCAGCACGTAGCGTGCCTGCGAGTGGGTGGTGGCAATCGACAGGGTGCCGGCGTCCTGCTTGGAGTATTCATCGCCGATGCGCTTGAGATTGGCCACCTCGCGCAAGATGATTTCGACCGACTGCAGCACCAGTTGGCCCGGCTCGGTGATGCGGCGCAGGCGCTTGCCGTGGCGCGCAAAGATGTCCACGCCCAGCTCTTCTTCCAGCTCCAGGATGGCCTTGCTGATGCCGGGCTGCGAGGTGTGCAGCGCCTTGGCTGTTTCGGTCAGGTTGAGGTCGCGGCGCACCGCCTCCTGCACAAAACGGAACTGGTGCAAGTTCATCGCACCGGCACTTCGACGGCAGCGGGGCCCGCCGTGTTGGTGGCAATCCCCAGTGCCACTGCGGCCATCGCATCCACCACCGCTGCGGCCTCGCCGATCGCCGGGCGCAGCGTGAATTGCACGGCGGGGTGCTCGGCTTGCAGGCGCGCCATCAGCACCGGGATGTCTTTGCGCACATGGCCACCGGCACCCAGGAACAGTGGCACCACGTCCACGGCGCTGCAGCCCTGGGCCACCAGCGTGGCGCCAGCGGCTACCAGGTCAGGGGGCATGAACTCCAGAAACGCCAGCGCCACCCGGTGGCTGCCACGCTGGCCGACACAGCGGCGCGCCACGGCCTGGAAGGGCGTGGCCCACTGCGGGTCTCGGGCGCCGTGGGCAAACAGCAGCAGGCCGGTGTTGCGGGTGTCGGCAGGGGATGGGGTCAAGTGGGTGTCAGTCATGGCGTGGGAGTGGTGCTACCTGAATCGGACCAGCCAGGCAAAAGCGCCCATCGACAGCAGCAGATACAGGCCGCTGGGCGCCACCGCCGCCACCCAGGGTGTCCAGTGGCGCAACAGGCCCAGGTGGCCGCTGGCATTGTTGAGCAGCACAAAGCTGATGCCCAGCATGATGCCGCCAAACACCTTGTAGCTGACGCCACCGGCGCGGGCATGCAAGTAGGCAAACGGCAGCGCCAGCGCCACCATCACCACGCAGGCCAGCGGATAGAGCGCTTTTTTCCAGAACTGGATTTCATGCCGCTGCACGGCCTGGTCCTGGTCGGCCAGGTGGCTGGTGTAACGCCACAAGTCGATGGTGGACATGGTTTGCACCGGCAGCAGCGCGGCGGCCACCACACTGCTGTTCAGGCTGGTGTGCCAGGACAGCTCGGGCAGCACCAGGCGCTGCAGCGCCACCTTGCCCTGGTCGTTGTCGGGTACGGGCCAGTCGGTGCGCTGCACCTCGCGCAGGCGCCAGGTGCCATCACGTTGCACCAAGCCATTCTTGGCCTCGATGCCGGTGCGCAGGCGGCCATCGCTGTCAAATTCAAAAATGCGGATGCCCAGCAACGTGCCATTGCCCGCCGCTGCGGTGACATTGACGGAGATGTTGCGCTCAGCGCCTGTGTCCACGCTGTTGCCGGTCATGGCCCGCCGCTCTTTGAGCCAGGCGCCACCGCTGCCCAACTGCAGGCCGCCACGCACACCGGCATTGAGCGCCACCGCCTGGCGCTCGGTATGAGGCGCCACGTAGTCCCCCACCACAATGTTCATTACCGAAAAAATCAAGCCGGGCAGCGCCAGAAAGGCCAGCGCCCGGCCCGGCCCCAGGCC
>JANPOW010000173.1:0-6245 GCA_031428185.1 Betaproteobacteria bacterium
ACCGCGCCCACCCTGCTGGCCGCATTGGCACCCAGCCAGGTGGCAGCGCTGGCCCCAAGCGTGATCGCCACGGCCGCAATCACCACCACGCCTGCACCGGCAGAAGCGCCGGCCGCCGCGCCCCCGGCGGCCGCAGCGCCAGTAGAGGTGCTGGCGGCCGAGCCCGCAGCCAGGCCGGCCGTGCCGATGGCCACCAACGCCATCGACCTGCCGGTGCTGCTCGCGGCGGCACAAGCCGCCAGCAGCCAGCGGCCCAGCGCCGCTGCAACCAGCGCCGCACAGCAAGCGCCGGCGGCCGCAGCACAGTTGCTGGCCGCCGCCCCGGCGCGGGCCGCCGCGCCGGTGGCCGCGCCCGAGCCGCGTTTTGATCTGGCCATCAACAACGCGCCGGCAGCCCAGGTGTATCTGCAGTTGGCCAACGGCACGCCCGACAACATGCTGGTCTCGCCCGAGGTCAGCGGCAGCCTGTCCATCACGCTGAAGGACACCACCGTGCCGGAGGCGCTGGACACGCTGCGCGAGCTGTTCGGCTTTGAGTACCGCATCACCGGCAACCGCATCTTTGTCTACCCCAACACGGTGCAGACGCGGCTTTACAAGGTCAACTACCTGCCCGGCCGGCGCCAGGGCGCCAGCGACATCCGCGTCACCAGCAGCGCCATTGCCCAGAGTGGCGGTGGCGCCGGTGGCGTGGCGGGCAATGCAGCCGGCATGAGTGGAGGCAGCACCGCCGGCAACGGCGGCGCCCGCAGTGACGACAACGCCCACGTGCGCACCACGTCCGACGCTGACTTTTGGCGTGAGGTGCAGGCCTCGATGGCTGCGCTGGTGGGCACGGCGGGTGGGCGCAGCGTGGTGCTCAACCCGGCCGCCGGCGTGGTGGTGGTCAAGGCCACACCGGCCGAGTTGCGCCAGGTCGAGAACTACCTCAAGGCGGTGCAACTGAGCATTGAGCGCCAGGTGATGCTGGAGGCCAAGATCGTGGAGGTGAGCCTCAGCAAGGATGCGCAGACCGGCATCAACTGGGCCGCATTTGGCAAGCTGGGCAATGGCCTGGCCAGCATCGGCAGCGCCGCACCCGGCACGGTGTTGGCGCCTAGCGGCCCGCTCACCAGTGCAAACGGCAACAGCAGCGCGCCGGGCAGCGGCCTGGCCGCCGGTGCACTGGGCCGGGGCTTTTACGGCCTGGCGTTCCAGGCCGCCAACTTTGCGGCCTTGCTCAACTTTCTGGAGACACAGGGCCATGTGCAGGTGTTGTCCAGCCCGCGCATCGCCACGCTCAACAACCAGAAAGCGGTGCTCAAGGTGGGCTGTGACGAGCTGTATGTCACCGGCATCAGCAGCAGCACCACCACCAGCGGCACCAACGCCATCTCCACCCCCACGCTCACATTGCAGCCGTTTTTCTCCGGCATCTCGCTGGACGTGACACCGCAGATTGACGACGCCGGCAATGTGATGTTGCACATCCACCCCACCCTCAGCACGGGGTGCGAGAAGAACAAGAACATCGACCTCGGCTCACTGGGCGCCTTCCGGCTGCCGCTGGCGGCCAGTGCGGTGAACGAGACCGACTCCATCGTGCGGGTGCGTGACGGCCAGATCGTGGCCATCGGCGGCCTGATGAAGCACGAGATGCGCGATGAAAAAACCGGCCTGCCGGTGCTGCAGGATTTGCCGGGTGTGGGCGCTGCCTTCCGCCAGACCGGCGTGGTGCACACCAAGCGTGAGCTGGTGATCATGCTCAAGCCCACCATCATCCACGAGGACGGCCCCTGGCCTGACGCGCCCACCTTTGGTGGCCCTGCCGACCAGCCGCTGCGCACCAGCGCGGCCAGCCAGGCGCGCTGAGCACACAGCCCCCAAGCGCAACGCCCCCGGAGACCGCGAGACCCCATGGCCCGCCCCGAACGCATCCGCCTTGGCGACCTGCTGATCCAGGAGACGCTGATCACCGCCGCCCAGCTGGACGAGGCGTTGGTGGAGCAAAAAAAGAGTGGCCGCAAGCTGGGCCGCATCTTCATCGACCGGCAGTGGGTGACCGAGCTGCAGATTGCCAAAGCGGTGGCGCGCCAGTTGCGCGCGCCGTTTGTCGACCTGGCCAACCGCAACCTGCGGCCCGAGGTGGCTGCGCTGCTGCCCGAGATGCATGCGCGGCGGCTGCGCGCCATGCCGATTGACGACAGCGGTGGCAGCGCGCTGCGGGTGGCCATGGCCGACCCCACCGACATCAACGCCTACGACGAGATTGCCCGCCTGACACGGCGCGAGATCGACCTGGTGGTGGTGGCGGAATCACAACTGCTGGCAGCACTCGACAGGGTCTACCGGGGCGGTGACGAGATTGCCGGCCTGGCGCGTGAGCTGACCGCCGACATCACCACAGTGCAGGACGAGATTGGTGACCTGCTGGGCCTGGGCCAGGTGACCACCGAGGACGCACCCGTGGTGCGGCTGCTCAGCTCGATGTTTGAGCAGGCGCTGCGCACGCGCGCGTCCGACATCCACATCGAGCCACAAGAGCGCAACCTGCGCATCCGCTTCCGCATCGACGGGGTGCTGCATGTGCAGACCGAGGCCGACGCCAAGATCGCCAGCGCGGTGGCGCTGCGCTTGAAGCTGATGAGCGGGCTGGACATCAGCGAAAAGCGCTTGCCGCAAGATGGCCGCTTCCATGTCAAGTTAAAAAACAGCGCCATCGATGTGCGCATCTCCACCCTGCCCACCCAGCACGGTGAATCGGTGGTGATGCGGCTGCTGAATCAGAGCGCGGGTTTGCTGTCACTCGACAACCTGGGCCTGCCCGAGGCAGTGGCCGCCGCGCTGACGCGCACCTTGAAACGGCCCAACGGCATGATCGTGGTCACCGGCCCCACCGGCAGCGGCAAGACCACCACGCTGTACGCCGCGCTGAATGCGCTGAACGACACCGAACGCAAGATCATCACGGTGGAAGACCCGATCGAGTACCGCCTGCCGGGCTTGAACCAGGTGCAGGTGATGGAGAAGATCGACCTGAGCTTTGCGCGTGTGCTGCGCGCTGCGCTGCGCCAAGACCCGGACGTGATCCTGATCGGCGAGATGCGTGACCAGACCACCGCCGAGATCGGCCTGCGTGCCGCCCTCACCGGCCACCTGGTGCTGAGCACACTGCACACGAATGACGCACTGAGCACCCCGCTGCGCCTGATCGACATGGGCGTGCCGCGCTACATGGTGGCCTTGTCGCTGCACCTGGTGCTGGCGCAGCGCCTGGTGCGCACCTTGTGCCAGCACTGCGCCGACGAGCAGCGCCCCGACGTGCAGCAGCAGACCTGGCTGCAAGCCACCCTGGCCAATGAGCCGCCCGAGCAAGCCCGCCACCTGCTGGCCAGCACCCGATGGCGCGGCGCACGCGGTTGCAGTGAATGCAATGGCACGGGCTATGTCGGGCGCGCCGGGGTGTATGAGTTCATCGAGATGACCCAGGCGCTGGTGGACGCGATGAACGACAACGACCCGGCCCGTTTCAACCAGACCGGCCGGCGCCAGATGGCCGGCCAGACCCTGCGCCGCGACGCGCTGCGCCTGGCTGCCGCAGGCCGCACCAGCCTGGATGAGGCGATGCGGGTCGGCACCCAACTTGAAGATTGAGCCCCTTAAACCATGCCCCGCTTTGCCTACACCGGCCGCGCCGCCAGCGGCGCCGTCAGCGGAGAACTGGACGGCACTGACGCTGTTGCAGTGGCTGCGCTGCTGCAATCACGCGGTGTCACACCACTGCAGATCAGCGCCGACGGCAAGGCCGCCGACGGCAAATCGGGCAGCGCTGCCCTGCAGTTGCCCAAGTTTTTGCAAGCCAAGGTACAGCCCGAGGACTTGTTGATGTTCTCGCGCCAACTGCACACCCTGCTGCGTGCCGGTGTGCCCATCCTGCGCGCGCTGGCCGGGCTGCAAGAGTCGTCGGCCAACCTCAAGATGAAAGCCACGCTGGCCAGTGTGCGCAGCAGTCTTGAATCAGGCATCGAGCTGTCGATCTGCTTTGCCCAGCAAGGCGGCGTGTTTGACAATTTTTATGTCGCAATGGTGCGGGTGGGTGAGATGACCGGCCAGTTGGACGCGGTATTCCTGCGCCTGTTCAAGCACATCGAGTTTGAGAACTTCATGCGCCAGCAGGTCAAGTCGGCCATTCGCTACCCCGGCTTTGTGATTGCCGCCATGGCGGTTGCCGTGGGCGTGATCAACACCCTGGTGGTGCCGGCCTTTGCCGATGTGTTCAAGAGCTTCAACGCCGAGTTGCCACTGGCCACCCGGCTGCTGGTGGCCAGCAGCAACTTCACCCTCAACTACGGCTGGGTGGTGGCTGTGGCCGCGGTGCTGGGCTTTTTTGGGCTGCGTCGCTGGATCAGCACCGCAACCGGCCGCCAGGCCTGGGACCGCTTCACCCTGCGCCTGCCACTGGCCGGCAAGATTGTGCAGAAAGCCACGCTGTCGCGTTTTGCGCGCAGCTTCTCATTGGCGCTGAAAAGCGGTGTGCCGATTGAGCAAGCGCTGTCCGTGGTGGCGCAAACCGTGGACAACGCCCACATCAGCCGCAAGGTGGAGCAGATGCGCGAGGCGGTGGAGCGGGGTGAATCGATCCTGCGCGCGGCCATTGCCGCAGCCATATTCACCCCCGCCGTGCTGCAGATGATTGCAGTGGGCGAGGAGACCGGCGCGATTGATGAATTGATGGAAGAGATTGCGGAGTTGTACACAAACGAGGTGCAGTACGAGCTCAAGACGCTGTCGCAGCAAATTGAGCCCATCCTCATCGTCTTCCTGGGCGCGCTGGTGCTGTTGCTGGCATTGGGCGTGTTTTTGCCCTTGTGGGATTTGGGCCGGGTGTCACTCAAGAAATAGCGCAGCCTGGCCGATATGCATGTAACCCAACGGCCGGCTGGCTTCGGGCACCAGTCAATCACCTTCTTTGCCAACCTTCCGGAGTAAATCGATGAAAAACCGCCAATCGGGCTTCACCATGATCGAGCTGATCGTCGTGATCGTCATCCTCGGCATCCTGGCCGCGATTGCGCTGCCCAAGTTTGTCGACCTGGGCGCCGATGCCCAGCAAGCCTCCAACGACGGCATGGCCGGTGCAATGGCCTCGGCCATGAGCATCAACTACAGCGGCTGCGCCGTGAAGAACAACGTGGCCACGGCCAACAAGTGCGTCACCGTCAACGCCTGCGCCGGCTCTTTGGCAACCGGCCTGGGTGCTTTGCTGCAAGGCGGGCTGCCCACCGGCTACACGGCGGCAGTCAACGCCACCGGTGTGGATATCGGCACCGTCAACGGCGGCACGGCCACCTGCAAGGTCACGTCCACGCGGGGCTCTACCACCTTCACGTCCACCTTTGTGGGCATCGCCGCCGGCAATTGATGCCTTGCCGCGACGCGGGCCGCAACCAGCCCAGGCGAGCCAGCGCGCAGACAAGTCCGCAGAACCGGACCGGCGCATCCGGCCAACGACATGCACACCTCAGGATTGAATCGCGCCCTGGCCTGCCACCGAACCAAGCGCAGGCACCTGGCAGCGCTGGGCTTGGCGCTCTGGTTGCTGCTGTGGCTGCCCCTGCCCGCCCAAGCGCTGGCCTGCTCGCCCTACCTGGGCCAGGCCAGTCTCAACGAGGTGCGCATTGGCCACAGCAATTCGCTCGACGCCAAGAACCAGATCGAGATCTACAACAGCGGCAACGTGGACCCGTCGGTCTGGGCCACTTGGCAGCTGATCGTTTACTACAAAGATGGCAGCAAGACGGCGGTCAAAAAGGGCGGCTATTACCTGGCCACCAACATGGCCAGTACCGGCCAGTTCATCAACAACAACAGCAACAAGAAGCTCTTTCTCAGAAACCGCAGCGGCAAATCCGTCGATATCGCGCTGGTCGACTCGAACGGCGATTTCATCGACTACCTGGCCATCAACGCCCAGATCCAGGCCCTGCCGGGCTGCCTGGGCACGCCCAAGGTGGTCAGTGCCAGTTCGTCCAGCGACGCCACCGGTGACATCGAGCGCCTGCCCGACGGCGGCACCTGGCCCGGCGCGGTAGCTCCCATCAGCGCGCATTCCATCGGCACCACCAACGCCTGCACCGCAGGTGGCAGCGACCTCATCGTCACCAACAGCGCCAACATCGCCACGCCGGTCGTCAACCTGACCACGGTCACCTACACCGTCTCGGTCACCAACAAGAGTTGCACCAACACGGTCGGCAGCATCGTGC
>JANPOW010000174.1:0-7201 GCA_031428185.1 Betaproteobacteria bacterium
CATCAAACGCGACGGACGCGACGGACGCGACAGACGCGACAGACGCGACGGACGCGACGGACGCGACGGACGGGCTGTTGCGCCGGGCCGGCACGTCGTGCCGGCCCGGCCTGCACGGCCGCGTCCGCCGCGGCCGACAAACGGCATCTTGGTGGCCATCACCGTCATGAACAACACGTTGGCGCCCAGCGGCAGGCGGGCCATGGTCATGACGCTATCAGCCACGCTTTGCACGTCCATGCGGGCTTCGGGCTTGATGCTGCCGTCGGCTTGCGGCACACCTTTGGTCATGCGCTCGGTCATGTCGCTGGCCACGTTGCCGATGTCGATCTGGCCCACCGCAATGTCAAACGGCCGGCCGTCCAGCGCGGCGGCGCGGGTCAAACCGGTCACCGCATGCTTGGTGGCGGTGTAGGCGATGGACCCCGGCCGTGGCGCGTGGGCCGAGATCGAACCGTTGTTGATGATGCGACCACCCTGCGGGCTTTGTGCCCGCATCTGCTTGAACGCAGCCGCCAGGCAAAAGAACGCACCGTTCAGGTTGGTGGCCACCGCGCGGCGCCAGGTGGCGGCGTCCAGCTCGTCCGGGGTTTGCACCGGCAGCGAGACACCGGCGTTGTTGAACAGCAAATCCAGCCGGCCAAAGCGCGCCACCACCGCCGCAAACAGCGCGGCCACCGCCGCGTCGTCACCCACGTCACAGGGCACGGCCAGGGTGCGGCTGGCAATGTCGCCCCACGGGTCACCAGCTTGGCCGATGGCCGCAGTCAGGGCGTCCGCGCGGCGGCCGGTGTAGGCCACACGCCAGCCGTCTTGGACGAGTGCGGCAGCACAGGCCAGGCCGATGCCACTGCCTGCACCGGTGACCAGGGCGACGCGGTTGTGCGGGGTGGTGTTGAGGGCGGTAGCGGGCATGGGCAGGTCTCAATGGTGTGATGATTAGGACAGTCTGCCACAGGCGCGGCCGCTGACCTAATGGGCTCGTCGCGCCGCACCAGGCCGTCCACCACCACCACCACATGGCGCAGGGTGTTGTGCTGCATCGCGCCGTCGCCGATGGCGTGCAGCTCACCGCGGCTGCTGTCCAGGTGGGCGTGGGCGGTAAAGCCCCCGTTGAGTGAGCCATTGAATGGGTTGTGCGCCACGGTCTGCAACGCATCCCCCGGCTCCACCGGGTAGCCACCGGCCTCCACCAGCGCCCAGGTTTTGCCGGCAGGGCCCATCACATGGGTGTTGACGCTGTCACTGCGCTGGCGTGGGCCGGGTGCCGGCGCCTCGCCCAGGGCCTGGCTGACGGCGGTGGTGCGCACCCAGCGGTTGCGCCACCACCGCGCAATGCCTGCCTGCAGCCGCACGCCATGCACCATGCCGTCGCCGGTAAACCAGTGGTGGCTGGCGGCCGTGGTGGCGCCCAGCGGGTTGGGGCCGATGCGCAGGTCGCGGCCGTCCAGCGTGGCTGGGATGCTGCCGGTCCCTGCAGTGTGTCCAGTGTCAGCGCAGCGTCCATCGGCGCGTTCAGGTCGGTCAAAAACGGGTTCGGTGTATGTGGCTCGGGCCGGCGGTCGCGGTTGAACTCAGTCAGGTTCATCAGGCCTTTTTCCAGCGTGCTGCGCAGCGCTTTTTCGATCAGGTTCTGTGCCAGGACAGCGCCGCCGTGCTGCCCGCCAGCAGCCCGCCGGCCCAGCGCAAGGCCAGCGCGCTGCATGCCTGGGCCCTGGTACACGGCCTGGCGAAAATCGGGCTGGACAACCAAGTGGGGCTGGACCACCAAATCCCCGCCGACTGGGCGCTGCTGGAGCGGGTGTTGAGCGGTTTTGCCGCCCTGCTGCAGCCGCCGCCCGACTGCACAGCCAGCCTCAAAACCTGAACTCCCCCCGCAGATTGATGGTGGTGCTGCTGCGTTGGCTGGTGTCGCTGGCGTCACTGCTGGCAAAGTTGTTGTTGCCATCCACCAGCACCACGGTGCTGCCGGTGTCGTAACGCCGGGCCACGGCATTGCTGATGCTGAGCCGGGCGCTGGCGTCGGGGCTGACGCGCCAGAGGGCGTAGCCATCCAGCACGTTTTTCACACCCTGGCGGTAAGTCTGGTTGTCGATCTGCTGCACCGTGAAGCTGGGCGTGAAATTGAGGCTGGCGCCCAGCGTCAGCGGCATGGCTTTGAGCGGCCAATCGGCGCCCAGGTTGGCGGTGTAGGGCGGTTGGCCTTCCAGCCGGTTGTTGGGGCCCATCACCTGGTTGACACGGCTGGTCATCAGCGTCAAGTTGCTGCGCAGTGAGAGGGCTGAGTCGGTGGCCCACAGGTCGCTCAGACGGGCCTTGGCCTCCAGCTCGATGCCGGCGGCGTCGGCCGCGCCGATGTTTTGTGGCCGTGCCACATAACGCCGCGCCGTGGTGGCGGTGGCCGCGTCCTGGCTGCGCACATTGCGGATCAGGTTGTTGATCTTCTTCAAGAAGATGTTGGCACTCAGCAGCCCACCAGCATCCAAGTAGTGCTCGGTGCCCAGCTCCAGGCTCCAGGCCAGCTCGGGCAGCAGGGTGGGGTTGCCGCCCCGGTCGGCGGTGGTGGGGGTGTTTTCGATGGTGACGATCGGGGCTTGGGTGTTGCGGGTCAGCCGGCCAATCAACTGGTTGGTGTCGGGCGAGCGGTAGCTGCGGGTCAGGCTCAGGCGGACCTGGTCGCGTGGTGCGTCCGGCAGCTTCCACACCATGTGCGCCAGCGGCGTGAACACGGCGCTGCGGTTGTGCACTCGGCCTTGACTTGACTCACTGGCGGTGCCAATGGCCTCCCAGCGTGCGCCGGCATAAAACGAGAAGGTGGGGCTCCAGTCCCATTCGTCCTGCGCGTACAGCGCGATTCGGCTGGTGCGGGCCTGGATGCTTTCACCAAACTGGTCCGGGTCCACCGCGTCGTTGGTGCTGGTCTTGCGTCTGTCGGTGCGGCGGCCGGCCGCCAGGTCGTAGCCGGCGCTGGTGCTGTGCCCGTCGGCCAGCAATTGCGAGAACTTGCCGTTCAGGTCCAGCGCCAGCTCACGCGCGCCGCTGTCGTCCACCCGCTTGCGGCCGGCACCCGCGCTGTAGCCCAGCTCATGGCGTTCGCTCAGGCTGCTGCTTTCTGAGAGCGTGCTGCCAAAGCGGGTTTGCAGCCGGCCGCCGGCCAGGCCAGTGAGCCAGGTGCCGTTGAGCCTGGCCATCTGCCAGTCACTGAGGCCCACCCAGTTGGCGTCTTGGTAGGACGCGGCCGGGTCGCTCGGGCCGCCGGTCGATGTGGCCGGGTCGGGCAGGCTTTGCGTCAGCGTGGCCCGGCCCTGGCTGCGGCTGCGCGAGGTGTTGAAAAACGGCTGCAAGTCCAGCGTATTGCCCGGCGCCAGCTTGAACTGCAGCCTGGCGTTGGCAAACAGGCCGGTGCGGGTGCTGTTGTTGTCGTTGTGCACCTGCCGGATCAGCACGGGCTGGTGCTGGCTGCCCTGGCCTTGGGTGCTGGTGTCACTGATGGTGCCCTGGCCGCCCTGGAACAGCGTGGCCGACAGGTTGTAGCCCAGGGCGTCGGTCTGGCCGTTGGCGATCCAGCTGGCACCGGCCTGGCCGTGGCCACCGTCGGCGCCGCCGCCCAGCCGGACCTCATTGGCCTTGCGCTTGAAGTCGCTGCGCATGATCACGTTGATGGTGCCGGCGATGGCGCGGGTGCCGTATTCAGCCACCGGTGCGCGCATGATTTCGATCTTCTCGATCTGCTCGGGCGCGATGGAATCGAGCGAAAAACCCGGCGCCATGCGCTGGCCGTCAATCAGGATTTGCGTGTAGCCCCCGCCCATGCCGCGCATGCGGATCTGGCCACCGCGCCCGGGCGGGCCGCCGATGGTCACGCCGGGCAGGCGCTTGAGCACCTCGCCCAGCGTGCTGTCGCCCATCTTGTCCAGCTCCTCGCGGCCGTAGGTGATGCGCGACGCGGTGGAGCGGCGCCGCTCATCGTTGCTGTCCGCGCCAGCGTTGCTGCCGGTGATCTCGACTTGTTGGCTGGCCGGGCGTTCGGCCGGTGCGGTGGCAGCGTCGGCCGCCCATGACGCCCCTGCCGCCAACGATCCAAACATGGCCACAGTGGCCAACAGGCGGTACGAAGTGGGCATGGCTCGCTTTGGCAGGCGGGTTGGTGGGTTGGTGGGTTGGCGGTCTGGCGGTCTGGCGGTCTGGCCCGCAGCGCTGGCTGTTGCTGATTGTGTCGGCCGCATGTTGCCGCCGTCTTGCTGCAGCGGCCTTGTGGGCGCCGTCAGCCCGGCAGGTCAGGCGCCAGCCGCAGGCCACTGAACTGCCAGCGTGCACCCGGCGGAAAGACGTTGCGGTAGCTCAAGCGCGCCTGGCCTGTCGGGGTGGCAAAACTGCTGCCACGCAGCGCCAACGGGTTGACCATGAACTTGCCGTTGTACCCGGCCGCCGGGCCGGGCAGTGGGCGCAAGCCCGGGTAAGGCGCGTAGGCCGGCGGGTCTACTGCCGCACCGCGCCCAGCAGTTGTTGCAGCGGTTGGTGCGTGGCGTCATGGTTGCGCTGGCTGGCGGGGCTGGCGGGGCTGGCGTGGCTGGCGTGGCTGGTGGCGGCGTGCGCCCATGCAAATTCAGTGGGCGGGCGGGCACCGGCCCAGGCGGCAGGCAGCCACAGCGCCGGCCGCTGACAACCGCCATCGGCGATGAAGGCCGCGAAGTCGGCGCAAGTCACCAGGCTGCAGGCCAGCGCCACCGGCGCCAGCCAGACGGTGTGGCCTGGCCCCACGGATTCGTCGCAGGACTTGAACAGCGCCAGCGGCCATCCACCAATTGGTAGCCGGGATGGTGGGCTTGCAGCACCACGGTCTCAAGAAACCAGCCGGTGTGGGCCAGCTGCCATTTGGCGGGGCTGGCGTCGGGCATGGACTGCAGCGCCAGGTCCTTGGCGCTCAGCCCGGCCGTCAGGCCCAGCGTGTGCTGGCGCACGCGGCGGCAGGCGGCCTGCCAGGGCTGGCGACCAGCGGCGGGGTCTGCGCCATCAGCCGGCGGGGGGAGAAGGGCCGTCATGGTGTCGGCATGTCCACGGGCGTGGGGATGCGGTAGGGGTGGGCGGCCGGCCAGCATCCCCAGGTGCGCCGCTTGGCGCAGGCCGCCACGTCACGCTTGCACGCATCTGCCACCGCTTTGGCACAGCCGAGGCTACAGAACGGTGCCGGCAGGCCGATGACCTGGCTTGGGGCTTGCGCAGCCAGCGCGCGGCCCGTCGCCAGGGGACAGTCTTGCCGCACACCGATGCACCGTTCAACCAGACCGCACCCGAGGAGCGTGCCAACGCGGCCAGCCATGCGCTGGGCTGCGTGCTGGCGCTGGTGGCCATGCCGGTGCTGGCCGAGCAGGTGGACGCGGCGCGCCACCCGATCCGCCATCTGGGCGCCAGCGTGTTTCTCGCCAGCATGGTGTTGATGTACCTGGTGTCGGCCGCCTACCACGCGGTGCCTGTGGGTGCGGCCAAGCGGCTGCTGCGCAAATGTGACCACGCAGTGATTTTTGTCTTCATCGCGGGCAGCTTCACCCCGTTTGCGCTGGGCCAGGTGCAGCGTGGTGAGGGCCGCGGCCTGCTGGCGGCGGTGTGGGCGGTGGCGCTGCTGGGCGTGGCGCTCAAGCTGGCCAACCGGCTGCGCCACCGCCTGTGGTCTACCGCGCTGTACCTGGCTTTTGGCTGGCTGGTGGCGCTGGTGGCCCAGCCCATGCTGGCCGCCCTGCCACCAGCCGGGCTGCAACTGCTGGTGGCCGGTGGGGTGGCGTATTCGCTGGGCAGCATCTTTTTCTTGCTGGACAGCCGCATGCCCTACAGCCATCTGGTGTGGCATTTGTTCGTCATCACCGGCAGTACCTGCCATTTTTTGGCGGTGCAGCAGGTGCTTGGCTGACAGCGCTGTTCAGCGGCGCTGCACCACGTCTGGCACCAGACTCAAGGCCTGGCGCAGCCGCTCGGCAGCGCTCAGCGCGTCGGCCCGGCTGGCATAGGGGCCGGCTTGCAGCCGGTGCAGGCTGCGTTCATTGAAGATGGCCAGCAGCGGCGCCAGCCAGACCGCATCACGCGCCACCCGCAACTGGAAGTTCATCGCCCCGTCCGGTTGGGCAAAAGCGCCCAATTGCAACCAGAAACCTGGTGCGGCCTTGGCTGACGCCTTGGCTGTTGCGCTGGTTTCGGCCGGCAAGGCGCTGCCTGCGGGCTCGATCAACGGGGCTGTGCCGGCCGCAGCGGCCAAGCTGCCACGCAGGCGCGGTGCTGCGGGTGGCCTGCTGCTGCGCTGGGCGATGGCGTTGAGCGGGTCTACCGGGTCGTCCGCCAGGCCGCTGGCCGCGTCGGGCAGCAGCAGGGCGGTGGTGGCGGCCGGTGCTGCTGGCTCACCGGCCGGGCCGGCCAGTGTGGCCGGGGCGCGCCAGGCGCCGCTGCGGATGGCGGCATCGGTGATGCGCTCGATCTCGACCATGCCCACACCGCCCAGCAGCCCCAGCTTGAGGGCCGCGGTGTAGCTCAGATCAATCACCCGCTGGCTGTGGAAGGGCCCGCGGTCATTCACCCGCACCAGCACCTCGCGGCCGTTGGCCACGTTGCGCACCCGCGCATAACTGGGCAGCGGCATGGTGCGGTGGGCTGCCGTCATGGCGTACATGTTGTAGGTCTCGCCATTGGCGGTGGACCGGCCGTGAAATTTGCGCCCATACCACGACGCCAGCCCACGCTGCAGCACCGCCGGGTCACCCAGCAGCGGGCTGTAGGCCTGGCCCAGCACCTCGTAGGGTTTGTTGGCGCCGCCGCTGCGCACCGGCTCGATCTGCGGCAGCGCGTCGGGCACCAGGTGCAGGTCGGGTGGTGGGATGGCGCCGGGGCCGTCGCGGCTGCTGTCGGCGCTGGGCGCTGCGCTTGACGTGGCGGCTGCAGTGGCGGTTGATGCGGGCTTGCCGCCGGTGGGCCTTGGCGGACCACTTGCGCAGCCCGACAGGGCCACAGCGCCTGCCACTGCACCGCGCAGCGCCAGCCAGCGCAACGCCGCAGCAGCAGCGCTGCCGTGCGGGCGGCCCCGGCGGTGAGGTGGGGTGGGTGGTGTGGGTGGTGTGGGTGGTGCTTGGGCCATGCCGGCGGCATTTTGCCGTCAGCTTGGCACGGCCCCTGCGGGATCGGCCGGCCGCTGCGCCACCGGCGTTGCGCTCAACGCGCC
>JANPOW010000175.1:0-12841 GCA_031428185.1 Betaproteobacteria bacterium
CCAGGTCGAGAGCCGGGCCCAGATGAGCATGCTGCCGCGGCTCAAGCCGCAGTGCTTCTACGACCTGGTGATCGAGGTCGCGATCGTGCGGCCCGGGCCGATCCAGGGCGGCATGGTCCACCCCTACCTCCGCCGCCGCTCGGGCCAGGAGGCGGTGGACTACCCCAAACCCGAGGTCGAGCAGGCGCTGGGCCGCACCCTGGGCGTGCCCATTTTCCAAGAGCAGGTGATGCAGCTGGCCATGCTGGCGGCTAATTTCAGCGCTGGCGAGGCCGATAGCCTGCGCCGCGCCATGGCCGCCTGGAAGCGCAAGGGTGGGCTGGAGCCTTTTCATGACCGGCTGGTGGGCCGCATGGTGGCCAAGGGCTACCAGCTTGAGTTTGCCGAGCGCCTGTTCAAGCAGATCCAGGGCTTTGGTGAGTACGGCTTTCCTGAGAGCCATGCCGCCAGCTTTGCGCTGCTGGTCTACATCAGCGCCTGGCTCAAATGCCACCACCCGGATGCGTTTCTGGCCGCGCTGCTCAACAGCCAACCCATGGGCTTTTACGCCCCGGCGCAACTGGTGCGCGACGCGCGCGAGCACGGTGTGCGTGTGCTGCCGGTGGATGTGCTGCGCAGCCAGTGGCAATCGGTGCTGGAGCCGGCTGCGGCGCATACCACCGAGACAGTGACCAACCCGCCCACCAACCCGCCGACCAACACACCACCCGGCCTGCACCCGGTGCGCCTGGGCTTCAACCGCCTGATCGGCTTGTCTGAAGATGCGGCCCAGCGCCTGGTCCTGGCCCGCGATGCCGGTGTCTCCGCAGCGCAGGCAGGGCCAGCAGGGCAGGGCGGGGCACCCTTCACCAGCATTGAAGACCTAGCCCGCCGCGCCGGCCTGGACGCCCACGCCTTGCAACTGCTGGCCCAGGGCGACGCGCTGGCACCGCTGGTGGGCCACCGCCACCAAGCCGCCTGGGCGGTGCGCGGCATCGACACCCGCGCCACACCGCTGCTGCAGCCCACCCGCACCCAAGAGGTTGACGCCCTGCTGGATGCCCCCGCACCCGGCTTGGCCGTGCTGGCCGACTACCACGCCACCGGCCTGTCGCTGACCCAGCACCCAGTGGCGCTGCTGCGCGCCCAGCTCAGCCAGTTCAAGGTGCAGCCTGCAGCGGTGCTGGCGCTGTGCCGCCACGGCCAACTGGCGCGTGCTGCCGGCCTGGTCACCCACCGCCAGCGCCCCGGCACGGCCAAAGGCGTGGTCTTCATCACGCTGGAGGACGACACCGGCGCGATCAATGTCATCGTCTGGCCCACGGTGGCCATCAGCTACCGCCAACCCATGCTGGCCGCCAGCCTGTTGACGGTCTACGGCGTCTGGCAGCGCCAGGGCGCGGTGCGCCACCTGATCGCCCAGCGGCTGGTAGATCACTCGGCGCTGTTGCACGGGCTGGTCAGCAAGAGCCGGGATTTCCATTGACGGCCCGCAGCGCGGCCAACAGCCGGTTCAGCAACTGGCCGAAAATAGCCGCATGCCCACGTCCCCCATCCCCGACACCACCACGCCGCCAGCGCACCACGCCCCGCTGATGTCCACCGCCCCGCTGATGCCCGACACCCTGCAGTGGCTGCCCAGCAGCGGCCGGCCCGAGCAATTGATGATCCTGCTGCACGGCTGGGGCGCCAGTGCGGCCGACATGGCGCCGCTGGCGCGCACGCTGCGTGCCGCCTTTCCGCAGGCTGTGCTGTTGGCGCCACACGGTTTTGAGGACGCCGGTGGCCCCAGCCGGCGCCAATGGTTTGCGCTGGGCAGTGTTGGCAACGGTGACGGCGCCGATGGCCCGGTCACCGAAGCCAACCGCCCGGCCCGCGTGGCCGCCGTGCTGCCGCGCCTGGCCGCTTGGGTGCGCGCCGCCCAGACCGCCAGCGGCGTGGGCAGCGCGGCCACCGCGCTGGTCGGCTTCTCGCAAGGCGCCATCGTGTCACTGGAACTGGTGCAACAGCACGACGGCATTGCCGGCCGCGTGCTGGCCTTCTCGGGCCGCTACGCCAGCCTGCCCAGCCACGCGCCTGAGCACAGCACCTTGCACTTCTTCCACGGCAGCGCCGATGTGGTGATCCCCGCTGCCCAGGCCACGCTGGCCATCGAGCGCCTGGCCCAGCTGGGCGCTGACGCCACCATCGACATCGCCCAAGGCGTGGGCCACACGCTGCCCGACGTGCTGGTGGACTGCGCCCTGCACCGCCTGCGCAGCCACATCCCGCAGCGCACCTGGGCCGCGGCGCTGGGGGCGGTGCGCAGCACGCAGCCTTGACACGCCCGCGCTTGCGGCCCACACCCTGCCTACACTGCCGCGCATGCTGTTTCTGTTGTCCCCCGCCAAGTCGCTTGACTACACCACCCGGTTGTCCAACGCCATGCTCAAGCGCGCCACGCCGCCGCTGTTCATCGCCCAGGCCAGTGCGCTGATCCAACAACTGGCGCCTTTGACACCGCCGCAGGTGGCGCAGTTGATGGACCTATCCGACGACCTGGCCGCCCTCAACGTCGGCCGCTACGCCGCCTGGCAGCCGCAGCCTACCGCCACCAACAGCCGCCCGGCTGCGCTGGCGTTTGACGGCGATGTCTACGGCGGCCTGGACGCCCGCAGCCTCAAACCCGGCCAGTTGGATTGGGCGCAGCAGCACCTGGTGATCCTGTCCGGCCTGTACGGCGCACTGCGCCCGCTCGACAGCCTGCAGCCCTACCGGCTGGAGATGGGCACCCGGCTGGCCACCCGCCAAGGCAAAGACCTGTACGCCTTCTGGGGCGACACGGTGGCCCATTACCTCAACAGCCGGCAGGTGGATGTGGTCAGACCGGTGGTGGTCAACCTGGCATCGCAAGAATATTTCCGCGTGGTGGACCGGCCCGCCCTAAACGCCCGGGTGGTCGACTGCGTGTTTGAGGACTGGAAGGCCGACCGCTACAAGATCATCAGCTTTTTTGCCAAGCGCGCCCGCGGCCTGATGGCGCGTTGGGCGGTGCAGCACCGGGCGGCCAGCGTCAAGAAGCTGCAGCAGTTTGATGTGGAAGGTTATGCCTTCGCCGCAGCTGACTCATCAGCCGACCGCTTGGTGTTCCGCCGGCGTGTTGCAAGCTGATCAACACGCCTGCCCAACGCCCGGTCGTGGTCATCACCGGGTTGCCGCCCTGCTGCGCGCCGGCAAAATGGCCGGATGAGCACGCAAGCCGTCACCCCTGAGTTGCGCCAATGGATCATCGAACAGGCCCAGGCCGGCTGCCGGCCTGAGGATGTGCTGGCGTCCATGCGCGCCAGCGGCTGGGCCGAAGCCGTGGCGCTGGCCGCGCTGGAGCACACCCTGCAGCAGTTTGTTGACGGCCAGGACACGGCGCGTGTGCTGCCGCCGGCCGTGCCGGTGCCCGCGCCCGCGCTGGGCAGCGCCGCCAACAGCCTGTGGGCCGCTGACCGCCAGGTCAGCGTGCTGCTGACCCTGCGCAACCCGCAGGTGGTGGTGTTTGGTGGCCTGCTGTCCAATGACGAATGCGACGCCATGGTGGCCGACGCCGCGCCCCGCATGGCGCGGTCCGAGACCGTGGTGCTGGAGACTGGCGGCAATGAGGTCAACCCGTCGCGCACCAGCCAGGGCATGTTTTTTGGCCGTGGCGAAACGCCGCTGTGTGCCCGCATCGAGGCCCGCATCAGCGCCCTGCTGCACTGGCCTGTGGTCAACGGCGAAGGCTTGCAGGTGCTGCACTACCAGCCCGGCGCTGAGTACAAACCCCACCATGACTATTTCGACCCAGCCCAGCCCGGCATGGCGGCGGTGCTGGCCCGTGGTGGCCAGCGTGTGGGCACGCTGGTGATCTACCTCAACACGCCCGAGCAAGGCGGCGCCACCACCTTTCTGGATGTGGGCCTGGCGGTGGCGCCGATCAAAGGCAACGCAGTGTTCTTCAGCTACGACCGGCCGCATGCCAACACCCGCACCCTGCATGGCGGTGCGCCCGTGCTTGCCGGTGAAAAATGGGTGGCCACCAAATGGCTGCGCGAGCGTGAGTTCATCTGACGCAGGCCTGACCGGGCGGCAGCGTCCCCCACCCCCAGGCCTGCTGCGCAACGCCAACAAAATTTGTCAACCGTTTGCAGCGTGGCCGCGTTGTGCAGTGCGAGCACGTTGCTCGACGAACTTTACGGACGACAAACCATGAACAAACTCATCGCTGCCCTGATCGCTGCCACCTTCAGCCTGGGTGCTTTCGCCCAAGCCGCCACCCCGGCCGCTGCGCCTGCTGCCCCGGCCGCCAAGGCTGCTGCTGCTGAGCCGGCCAAGAAGGCTGTCAAGCATTCCACCAAGAAGGCCAAGAAGGCCAAGAAGGCCAAGGCAGCCGCCTAAGTCTTTGCAACACCCGGCCACGCCGGGTGCTGTGTTGACTGGACGGGTTGAGACGAAAGTCACACAACCCAGCCTGACCAAAGCCCGGCAACTGCCGGGCTTTGTCACGTCTGGCCCGGCAACTGCCGGGCTTTGTCACGTCTGGCCCGGCAACTGCCGGGTTTTGTCGTTTCCGGTGGGCAACCGCTGTGGGTTGAGGTCAATGCGGCTCGGCAGCGCGGTTTTGGTACTCAAAAAACATCTGCCCACCAAACGCCAGCGTGCCCATCAGCACCGTGCCACCGGCCAGCAGTGCGATCACCACGCCCACCACCGGGCCCCAACCGGTGGCTTGCACGGGCTGGCCGGGGCTGAACCGGGCCGACCATTTTTCATCCGGTGTCAAACCGTAGACGATGGCCGCCAGCATGCTGATCGACAACATCACGCCCAGCAGCGGGATCAACAGCCAGGCGGCGTGGTCGTCCTGCCCCAGGTTTTGCATGCGCAGCGCGCCGGCCAGCCCCAGCAGCGTGGGCAGCGGGTGCAGCCAGGCCAGCAGGTCACGCCGGCCGTACAGATAAAACCGGTGCGCGCCCAGGCTGCCCAGGCTCAGGGCCAGCCAGGTGGCCAGTGTTTTG
Source organism: Betaproteobacteria bacterium (assembly GCA_031428185.1). Taxonomy (GTDB): domain Bacteria; phylum Pseudomonadota; class Gammaproteobacteria; order Burkholderiales; family Burkholderiaceae_C; genus Pseudaquabacterium. Next base: position 5,004 of record JANPOW010000175.1, read on the forward strand.
GATTTGCTGCGCATCTTGCGCATCAGCCTGCAGCCGGGGCCGGCAGTGCATCACCGCTGCCCAGCGCGCGCTGCATCAGCACCACGTCCAGCCAGCGGTCGAACTTCCAGCCCGAGGCTTTGAGCACACCGGTGTGGCTGAATCCCAGCGCCGCATGCAGCGCCACCGATCCCGTGTTGGCCGAGTCACCAATCACCGCCAGCATCTGGCGTGCGCCGGCCGCCTCGCAGCGGCCCACCAACTCGGTCAGCAGCAATTTGCCCACCCCTTTGCCGCGCGCCGCTTCATGCAGGTAGATCGAGTCTTCCAGGCAGAACCGGAAAGCCAGGCGCGGCCTGAAGTGGTTGGCGTAGGCATAGCCCAGCACCTTTCCAGCCGATTCGGCCACCAGCCAGGGCAGGCCTTTGTCCAGCACATCATCACGGCGGCGCGCCATGTCAGTGGCATCGGGCGGGTCCAGCTCAAAGGTGCCTGTGCCATGCAGCACCGCGTGGGCATACACGGCGGTGATGGCGGGCAGGTCAGCGTCTGTGCTGGGGCGGATCAGCAAATCGGGCATGGGCAGGCTTTCTGGTGGCGCAATGCAGCAATGATGGACGCAGCGGTGCGTCACAACATCCCCCTGCAGTTTATAATGTTGGGTTTTCGGCGGCGGCTGTTGGCAACACCAGCGTATCTACGGTGCCGGAATGAACACCTCGCGATGCCTGCATCGCAACCCCAGAGCACAAGCGCAAACCCAGCTGACAAGCCTGCTGCGCCTGCTGCAAACCTGATGGATCGGCCTTGCGTGTCTCCCTGGCTGCCCTGTCGCCCACCGTCTGTTTGGAAGATCAACATGGTCGTCATTCGACTCGCTCGTGGCGGCGCCAAGAAGCGCCCGTTCTACAACATCGTCGTCGCTGATTCACGCGAGCGTCGTGATGGTCGCTACCTCGAACGCCTCGGGTTCTACAACCCGATGGCCGCCGGCGCTGAGCAGCCCTTGCGCGTTGCACTCGACCGCGTCGGCTACTGGCAAGGTGTGGGCGCGCAAATGTCGCCCACCGTCAAGCGCCTGGTTGGCACCGCTGCCAAGGCCCAAGTGGCAGCAGCCCCGGCTGTCGCTGCCTGAGCTTTGACCTTGTTCTGACGCACCCACGCTGTCCGTTGTCATGACGCTGGCTGGGCCGGGTGCGGCAGCGCAGGCATCGTTTCCCGACGATGCGATTGAAGTCGGCCGGGTGCTGGGCGCCTGGGGCATCAAGGGCGGCATCCGCGTGCAGCCCTTCTCGCGTGACCCCAAGGCGCTGTTCAACGCCAAGCACTGGTTCATCCGGCCGCCGGATGGCTTTGGTGCCAAGCTGGGTGTCACCCGGTTTCCGCCGCTGCTGCAGGTGTTGAGCAGCAAGGCGCATGGTGACAGCGTGGTGGCCACCGCTGCCGAGCTTGCCGACCGCAATGCCGCCGAGGCGATGCAAGGTGCCCGCATTTTCATCGCCCGGTCCAATTTCCCCACCGCCGGTGACGGCGAGTTTTACTGGATCGACCTGATCGGCCTGACGGTCGTCAACCGCCAGGGCGAGCTGTTGGGCCACGTCACCGACCTGCTGGACACCGGCGCGCACAGCGTGCTGCGGGTGCGCCGGCCCGACGCAGTGGACGGCGCCCCGCTGGACGCCACCGAGCGCCTAATCCCGTTTGTGGCGGCCTTCATCGACAAGGTCAGCCTGCCCGAGCGCCGCATCACGGTCGACTGGGGCCTGGACTACTGACGGTGTGACCCTGTCAACTTTCGGCAGCCCATGCGCTTTGATGTCGTCACGCTGTTCCCCGACCTGTTTGCGCCGCACCTGACGCAGGGCATCACGCGGCGCGCGTTTGAATCCGGCCAGGTGGATGTGCGGCTGTGGCCGCTGCGCGACCATGCCGACGATGCCTACCGCCGTGTGGACGACCGGCCGTTTGGTGGCGGCCCCGGCATGGTGATGCTGGCCCAGCCGCTGCAGCGGGCTCTTGCCGCAGTGCGCGCCAACCGCGTTGCGGCGCAGCTTGACACCGCCAGCGTGCCCGTGGTGCATTTCACCCCCACCGGCGTACCGCTGACCCAGGCCATCGTGCGCCAGATGGCGGCCGGGCCCGGCGCGGTGTTGCTGTGCGGCCGCTACGAGGGCATTGACCAGCGCTTCATCGAGGCGGAAGTCACGCTGGAGCTGAGCCTGGGCGACTTTGTGCTGTCCGGCGGTGAACTGCCGGCGCTGGTCTTGCTGGACGCCGTGGCCCGCCTGCAGCCGGGTGTGCTGACCGAAGCCTCACACCAGCAAGACAGTTTCGCCGCCGATGGCCTGCTGGATTGCCCGCACTACAGCCGGCCCGAGCTGCTGCCCGGCCCCGACGGTGCCCGCCCGGTGCCCGCTGTGCTGCTGAGCGGCCACCACGGCCAGATTGCGCGCTGGCGGCGTGACCAGTCACTGTTGATTACCGCGCAGCGCCGGCCTGCGCTGATTGCGGCAGCGAGGGCGGCGGGGCAGTTGTCCAAAGCCGATGAAAAAACACTGGCCAGCCTGTCGCTTGGCAGCGTGCCCGACAGCAACCCGCCAGACCAGTCTGGCACCGGGCTATAATCGTTGGTTTTTCCGATCCTCTGCCGGGCCAATCCTGAGCGCCGCCATGATCGACCCAGGAGACTACGTTGGACGCCAAAACCGAAGTGACGACAGGACTGAAAACAGACCTGATCCGCACGCTGGAGCAAGAAGAGATTGCCCGCCTGAACAAGACCATCCCCAGCTTCGCCCCCGGCGACACGGTGATCGTCAGCGTGAACGTGGTTGAAGGCACGCGCAAACGGCTGCAAGCCTATGAAGGCGTGGTGATTGCCAAGCGCAACCGCAGCCTCAACAGCAGCTTCATCGTGCGCAAAATCTCCAGCGGTGAGGGCGTGGAGCGCACCTTCCAGCTGTACAGCCCGCTGATCGCGGCGATCGAAGTCAAGCGCCGCGGTGATGTGCGCCGCGCCAAGCTGTATTACCTGCGTGAACGCAGCGGCAAATCGGCACGGATCAAAGAGAAGCTCGGCTGAGCAACGCTCAGCCTGGCGCCGCAGGCGCCTTGGCGCGCGCAGCGCGACAAAGATCGGACGCGTTGAGCGGTACTTCCCGCTCAACGCAGAAGTTGGGCTGAGCGCAGCGCAGCCAAGCGCGGCACGCGCTTCGGCGTGCGCAGCAAGACGGGCAACGGACGCGACGGGGCGGTTTTTAGCCGGCTCATCGCAGAAGCTCGGCTGAGCAACGCTCAGCCTGGCGTCGCAGGCGCCTTGGCGCGCGCAGCGCGACAAAGAGCGGACGCGGTGGGCGGTACGTCCGCTCAACGCAGAGGCTTCTAGGAGCCTGTCGGGCTTGGGGAACGTCGGCTGCGAAACGGCCTCAGCGGTCCATTTTTTACCGGCTTTTTGTCCCATAGTTGAACTATGGGTCTGCAAATCCGGCAAAAACTGTCCTCGCTGGGGCCGTTTCTCGCTATCGACGCCCCAAGTCCGACAGGCTCCTAGAGCCACGACTTCACTGCCCCTCAGCACAAGCCGCCCACGGGCGGCTTGTTTCATTTCCGCCCTGAAAATGGTGCGCCATGACCGCCAAACCGCCCCGCATCCTCGACCCCCACACCATCCCCGTGGCGGGCATCGACAGCCATCTGCCGCCCGTAGCGCACCGCCGCCTGCACCCTGACGCACTGCGCGAACGCTTTGCAAATCCACCCATCTGGACGCCCGAATTCCCCGGCGACGGCAGCCGCTTCGACGCCGACACGGAACCCACCGCCGCGTCGGTGCTGATCGCCCTGGTCATGCACCCCGACGGCCTGCGTGTGCTGCTGACCCAGCGCACTGCCCATCTGCGTGACCATGCCGGCCAGATCAGCTTCCCAGGCGGCCGGGCCGAGCTGGACGATGTGGACGCCGTGGCCACCGCGCTGCGCGAAACCGAGGAGGAGGTGGGCCTGGACCGCAGCCACCTGGAGGTGATCGGCCAACTGCCGCACTACACCACCGTCACCAGTTTTCAGGTGACACCGGTGGTGGCCCTGGTGCAGCCGGGGTTCTCCTTGACGCTGGACAGTTTTGAAGTGGCCGAGGCCTTTGAAGTGCCGCTGGCTTTTTTGATGGCGCCGGCCAACCACCGCCGCCACCAGTTGGAGATTGAAGGCCAGCAACGCCGTTTCCTGTCCATGCCGTGGCAGGGTGCCGATGTCCGCCTGCCGCCGTATTTCATCTGGGGCGCCACGGCGGCCATGCTGCGCAACCTCTACGGCTTCCTGCAGCAGGCTTGAGCGCGCGGTTGACGTTTTGACGCCCGGATGCCCTGGGTATGATCGCCCTCGATGAGTTTCTTCGCCGTCCTGTTTGCCCTGATCATTGAACAGTTCAAGCCCCTGCCCAGGGACAACTGGGTGCACCACATGCTGGTGTCGTGGGTGGGCTGGACCGGCCGCAACTTTGATGCCGGGCGTGAACGCCATGCCTGGGTGGTGTGGGGTGTGTCGGTGGGTGCACCCGGCCTGTTGGTGGCAGGCAGCTACGTGGCGGTGCACCACTGGAGCGTGCTGCTGGCGCTGGTCTTCAACGTCGGTGTGCTGTATTTGACGCTCGGGTTTCGCCAGTTCAGCCACTACTACACCGACATCCGCGACGCGCTGGAGCGCGGTGACGAAGACGGCGCCCGCCGTTTGCTGGCCGAGTGGCGGCATCTGGACGCCAGTGAGCTGCCACGCAACGAGTTGCTGCGCCACGTGATTGAGCATTCGCTGCTGGCCGCGCACCGCCATGTGTTTGGCGTGTTTTTCTGGTTTGTGCTGCTGTGCACGCTGGGCCTGGGGCCGCTGGGGGCGGTGCTCTACCGCATGGCTGAATTTGCCAGCCGCTACTGGAGCTTCCCCAGCAAATCGTTGGGCACTCCGGCCAATGAGCGCCTGATGGCGATTTCCAAGCTGATGTTTGGCCTGATCGACGCGGTGCCGTCACGCCTGACGGCCTTTGGCTTCGCGGTGGTAGGCAATTTTGAAGAAGCCATCAACGCCTGGCGGCGCGACGCCACGCTGTGGAAGTACCCCAACGAGGGTGTGATCCTGGCCTCAGCGGCCGGCGCGGTGGGGGTGCAGCTTGGCGGCCTGGCCGCTCCTGGTGTCACGCCAGACCGCACCCGGGGCTTTGAGGCGGGGCCAACCGACGACGGTTCGGCAGATGGGTCCACTGCCGGTGATCCGCCCCAGCTGGGCCATCTGCGCAGCGTGGTGGGGTTGGTTTGGCGGTCGATGGTGTTGTGGATGCTGCTGGTGGCGCTGCTGACCCTGGCCAACCTGGTCGGCTGATTTGAACCCCCGAGAAGCCTGCGGACCCGTCAACACGCCTGCTGACCCACCAAGACGCCTGCTGACCTGCCAAGGCGCCTGCGGCGTCGCGCCCCCGGGGGGCAAAGCCCGGTCCGCTTGGGGCGGCCCGGCGCTGGCCCGGGGTCACGCTATCCCGTCACCACTTCGTGGCTGACAACTCGGCGTGCAACTCGGTGTAGATGCGGTAGCGCGACGCATTGATCTCGCCCCGCGCCAGCGCGTCGCGCACCCCGCAGCCCGGCTCATGCAGGTGGCTGCAGTTGTAGAAGCGGCAGTGCTCGGCGTGGTTGCGGATGTCGGGCATCAGCCGCGCCAGGTCAGTGGCTTGCAACTGGCGCAGACCGAACTCCTGGAAGCCGGGTGAATCGATCAGCGCGGTGCGGCGCGTGTCATCCATCCAGTACCAGTTGGTGCTGGTGGTGGTGTGGCGCCCGGCGTTGAGCGCAATCGAGATCTCGCCCACCTGCGCCGCTGCGGCCGGCACCATCAGGTTGATCAAGGTGCTTTTGCCCATGCCGCTGGGGCCCAATACCAGCGTGGCCTTGCCGGCCAGCAGTGGGCCCAGCACGGCCTTGGCCTCGTCGCCCCGGCTTTTGAGCGACAGCTCCAACACCGGCACGCCCACTGCGCGGTAGGGCGCCAGGCGGGCGCGGGCGGCGTCCAGCGTGGGCAGGTCGGTTTTGTTCAGCACGATCTGGGTGGGGATGCCGGCTTGCTCGGCGGCGATCAGCGCGCGCGCCAGTTGCGTCTCGGCATACATCGGCTCCACCGCCACCAGCACCAGCAACTGGTCGATGTTGGCGGCAAAGGATTTGGTTTTCCACTCGTCCTGGCGGAACAGCAGGTTGCGCCGCGCTTGCACCCGCTCGATCACGCCGGCATCACCGGCCACCGCCCAGTGCACCCGGTCGCCCACCACGCAGTCACTTTTTTTGCCCCGGGTGTGGCACAGCACACGGGTGCCGTCGGCTTTTTCAACCATGCACTGGCGGCCGTGGGCGGCCACCACGCGGCCGTTGCCGGCCAGGTCGCTGGCGTGGCTTTCGGCGGCTGCGGGGTTGGTGGCAGCGGCGCCGGTGCCCGTCATGCCGCGCCAGCCGGCAGCGCGGCCAGGCGCTCACTGGCTGGTGGGTGCGAGTAATAAAAGCGCACGTACAGCGGGTCAGGGGTCAGCGTGGCGGCGTTGTCCTGGTGCAGCTTGAGCAGCGCGCTGGCCAGCGCCGTGCTGCTGGATTGGGCGCAGGCATAGGCATCGGCCTGGAACTCATGCTTGCGCGACAACTGCGCCATCAACGGGGACGCAAAAAAACCAAACACCGGCAGCGCTGCCATGAACAGCAGCAGCGCCAGCGCGTCATTCGGCGCACCGATGTTGGGCCGCACGCCCAGGCCCAGGTAGAAGCCGGTCTGGCCAGCCAGCCAGCCCAGCAGCGCGAGTGCGGCCAGGCTGATGCCAAACATCATGAGCAGCCGCTGCGTGACATGTTTGTGCTTGAAATGGCCCAGCTCGTGCGCCAGCACGGCTTCAACCTCAGCGGCCGACAGCTTGGCCAGCAAGGTGTCAAAAAACACCACGCGTTTTGCCGCGCCCAGGCCTGTGAAGTAGGCGTTGCCGTGGGCCGAGCGCTTGCTGCCGTCCATCACAAACAAGCCCTTGGCGGCAAAACCGCAGCGCTGCATCAGGGCTTGCACCCTGCTGACAAGCGCCGCGTCGGCCAGTGGCTTGAAGGTGTTGAAGAGCGGCGCAATCACGGTGGGGTACAGCACCATGATGAGCAGGTTGAAGGCTGTCCAGGTGCCCCAGGCCCACAACCACCAGGTGCCACCGGCAGCAGCCATGATCCACAACACCAGTGCGGCCAGTGGCAGGCCGATTAGCGAGCCCACGGCGATGCCTTTCAACTGGTCGGCCAGATACAGCCGCCAGGTGACACGGTTAAAGCCAAATTGGGCCTCGATGCGGAAGGTTCTGTACAGCTCGAAGGGCAGGTCCAGCAGGCCGCTGACCAGCACAAACGCTGCCAGCAGCGCGAGTTGGTAGGCCATGCTGCCAAAGCGGGGTTCGACGGCCGGGCGCAGCACGGTGTTGAGGGCATCCAGCCCACCCAGCAGCGTCCAGCCCAGCAGCACCACGCTGCTGAATGCCATGGCCAGCAGGCCGAAGCGGCCTTTGGCCAGGGTGTAGTCGGCAGCGCGCTGGTGGTCGGCCAGGCTGACCTGGCTGGCAAACACGGCCGGCACCGCATTGCGGTGGGCTGCCACATGGCGCATCTGGCGCGTGGCCAGCCACAGTTTGACGGCCAGCGACAGCACCAGCGCGGCGGCAAACAAGAAGGTGAGCAGGGTAGAAGACATGGGCAGAAGTGTAGGGGGCCGGCCCGCGCCACGCTGGCCGCCGGCCGCCGTGTCGCAGTCGCTGCGATGCGCTGTTGCGGCGCAAAACCGGCTGCGACAATCCGCCGATGAGCACG
>JANPOW010000176.1:0-5200 GCA_031428185.1 Betaproteobacteria bacterium
CGCGTCCGGCCGGCCGTACAGGATGTTGTCGCGCACCGAGCGGTGCAGCAGCGAGGTGTCCTGCGTCACCATGCCGATCTGGGCGCGCAGGCTGTCTTGCGTCACTTTGGCGATGTCCTGCCCGTCCACCAGGATGCGGCCCGCCGCCACGTCATGGAAACGCAGCAGCAGGTTGACCACCGTGCTCTTGCCCGCACCCGAGCGGCCCACCAGGCCGATCTTCTCGCCTGGGTGGATCAGCAGGTTCAGGCCGTCGATCACCCGCTTGTCGCTGCCGTAGCCAAAGGTCACGGCCTCGAAGTTGATCTCACCGCGTGTCACCACCAGCGGCGTGGCGGTGGCTGCGTCCACCACCTGGCGCGGCCGGGCCAGCGTGCCAATGCCGTCTTGCACCGTGCCGATGTGCTCAAACAGCATCGCCATCTCCCACATGATCCAGTGTGAGATGCCGTTCAGGCGCAGCGCCATCGCGGTGGCGGCGGCCACCGCGCCGATGCCCACCGCAGCACCGGTCCACAACCACAGCGCCATGCCGGCGGTGCCCACGATCAGCAGCATGCTCAAGCCGTGGATCACGATCTCGAAGCTGGTGGCCAGGCGCATCTGCACCTTGACCGTGGCCAAAAATTCATCCATCGCCGATTGCGCGTGGCTGGCCTCACGCCTGTCATGCGCAAACAGCTTGACGGTGGCGATGTTGGTGTAGGCGTCGGTGATGCGCCCGGTCATCAATGAGCGTGCATCGGCCTGGCTTTGCGCCACCCGGGCCAGGCGCGGCACAAAGTGGCGCAGGGTCAGCAGATACAGCGCCAGCCAGCCCAGCAGCGGTGCCAGCATGCTGGTGTGGAAGCCGCCCAGCACCGCCACCAGGGTGACAAAGTAGATGACGATGAAGACCAGGATGTCGCAGACGATCATCCACACATCACGCACGGCCAGCGCGGTCTGCATCACTTTGGCGGCCACCCGGCCGGCAAATTCATCACCGTAAAAGCCCATGCTCTGGCCCAGCATCAGGCGATGGAAGTTCCAGCGCAGCCGCATCGGGAAGTTGCCTGCCAGCGCCTGCTGCTTGAACAACACCTGCAGCGCCACCAGCAGGGTGCTGCCGGCCAGCACGGCGGCCAGGGTGATCAGGCGGGTGCGTTCATCGGCCCACAAACGCGCTGGCGCCACCTTGGACAACCCATCGACGATGTTGCCCAGCATCGCAAACAGCAGCGCCTCAAACACGCCGATGGCGGCGGTGAAGACCACCATCGCGGCGATGTAGCGGCGCAGCCCCACGGTGCAGGCCAGCATGAAGGGCCAGAAGCCGGCCGGCGGGGTGGTGGGCGGTGCGTCGGGGTAGGGGTCGACCAGGCGCTCGAAAAAGGCAAACACGGTGTGGGCTCAGGGTTTTGGCGAGGGCGGCAGCCTACCGGAGTTGCCCGGTTCTTGCGTCGTCAATTGCACGCAGGATTGGGCGCTGCTTGCCGGGCGCCTGCCAGGTGGCGCTGCAGCGCGCCCTCAGACCCGCTGCGCCAGGCCTTGCAGCACATCGGCATGGCCTGCACACACCCGCCTGAACGCGGCGCTGATGCGGGTGTCTGCTGCTGCCCGCTGCCAGAACAGCAGCGCTGCTGCGCAGGCCACCAACCACACCGGGCGCTGGGCGGGCAAGGGCAGCGGCGGGCTGAACAGGCGTGACGCCACCTCGCCGCCCGGCAGCGGGGCGTGGCCCATGGGCAGCATGTCGTAGGCCGGTGCCAGTTGCATGGGGCCGGCAGTGACGGGTGGGGGCGATGTTGGTGCGGTGGCCGCAGCCACCGCACCCGCAGCGGCCTGCGGCCGAAAGCTCAGGTTGCCGGCGTGCATGTCGGTGTTGTGGATCAAGCGGCCAAACCAGGCCAGGTGTTGTACCTGTTGAACCGTGGCCGCATCCAGCAGGCCCAGCGCCTGCAGCCCGGCGGCCAGGCGCGGCCAATCGCCACTGCCATCGCCCACAAAACACGCGTCCAACGTGGCCAGGCTGACCAGCGGGCTGCGGCCGTGCAGGCCGTGGCGATCAAAGCGCTGCACCTCAAAAAACGTGCGACCAGCGTGCTGCACGATGCGGCTGCTGGCGGCGGCCACGCCGGGCAAGGTGCCCGCGCAGCCCAGCGCCAGGTGCTCACACACCAGCAGATCAGCCCAGCGCTGCACCGCGGGTGAGCCATCAGCACCTGAGAACTTGACCAGCACATGGGGTGTGTCCGCACCATTCAGGTCGCGCAGCGCCGGGAATTTGGGGAACTCACCCGCTGCGCTGGACCCGGCCACGCCCGCTGCCACCGCCTGCTGGGCCAACCGGGCGTAGGCCGCGCCCAGTGACGCGGCCACCAGCGGTGCAGCCGGCGCCAGGGTTTGGGCCTGCCAGCGCTGGAAGGCCACATCCCCCAGCAGCAAGTTGCCACTGCAATCACTGCCGATGTGGGACAGCGCATGCACCACCGCGTCATCGCCCCAGGCCTCGGGGTTGGGCGGCAGGCCCAGCGCGGCATGCTCCGCCCGCGCCATTTGGCGGCCCAGGTAGCCTTGCGGCCGCATGTCTTGCAGGATGTAGGGCAGGCCGGCCCACCAGCCGTCGCGTGAATCGTCAGGGATGGGCCAGGCTGAGCCTTGCAGCGGCAGCCAGCTGCCCTCGGGCTGCACCAGCACCAGCTTGGCCACCGGGTTGGCGCCGCCTTGGGCATTGATCTCCACCAGCGGCCAGTCAGACTGGCCACCGCGCAGTGGGCGGCGCAGGGCGTAGCGGGTGCGGCGCGCTTTGCCCGTCACCACCAGATCGGCGCTGTGGGCCTGCAGCAGCCGGTGCAGCGTGGGCACGCTGACCGCCAACTTGGTTGCCAAATCAGCCGCACTGGCCGCTGCACGGCGCGCCAGCACGGTGCGCAATTGGTCTCGGGCGGCTTGATTGGGCGGGCGCATGGCCCGGATTATCTGCAGAGTTTTGAGAAGATTGCGGAGAAGATCTCAAAGCCTTGCCTTACTGGGCTGTGGCGCTTAAAAAAGCCAAGTTTTGAGAAGATTTGTGAGTCAAACAATCAAGCCTCAGCCCACCACCACCCCCGCCCGCTCCAGCATGGCGTGCAGCAGCACATTGCAGCCGGCCGTGATGTGCTCTGGCTTGGCGTCTTCAATCTCGTTGTGGCTGATGCCGTCTTTGCAGGGGATGAAGATCATGCCGGCCGGGGCCAGCCTGGCCATGTACACCGCGTCATGCCCGGCGCCTGAGACCACCGGCATGTTGCTGTAGCCCAGCGCGACGGCAGCGCGCGCCACCGCCTGCACACAGTCGGCATGGAACGGCTGGGCGGTGTAGGCCGACACGGGGGTGATGGTGATGGGCAGGCCGCTCTCGGTGCTGAGCCTGGCGGCCACGGCGCGGATGTCGGCGTCCATCGCGTCGCACAGCGCATCGCTGGCGTTGCGCAGGTCGATGCTGAAGGTCACCTGCCCCGGGATCACGTTGCGGCTGTTGGGGTGCACCTTGACCATGCCCACGGTGCCACGGCCGTGGTTTTGCCCGTCGGCCTGTGGGTGGCGGTGGGCGCAGGCCACCACCTCTTGCATCAGCGCGGCGGCCACCTGCAGCGCGTCCTTGCGCAGCGCCATCGGGGTGGGGCCGGCGTGGGCCTCCATGCCGGTCACCACACAGTCATACCAGCGGATGCCCAGCACACCGGTCACCACGCCGATGGTGATGTCGTGGTCCTCCAGCACCGGGCCTTGCTCGATGTGGGTCTCGAAGTAGCAGCCGACGGGGTGCTCGCCCGGCTCTTGATCGCCGATGTAGCCGATGCGCTGCAGCTCATCCTGCACACTCTTGCCGTCCGCGTCTTTTGCGGCATAGGCGTGCGCCAGCGTGAAGGCTTTGGCAAACACACCCGAGCCCATCATCACCGGCACAAAACGCGAGCCTTCTTCATTCGTCCACCAGGCCACCTCGATCGGTGCTTCGGTCTGAATGCCGGCGTCATTCAGGGTGCGCACCACCTCCAGCCCGGCCAGCACGCCGTAGTTGCCGTCAAACTTGCCACCGGTGGGCTGGGTGTCGATGTGGCTGCCGGTCATCACCGGGGGCAGGGCGTTGTTGCGGCCCTGGCGTCTTAAGAATCCATTACCGATCTTGTCGATCGTCACCGTCATGCCGGCCTCGTGCGCCCAGCGGCTGACCAGATCACGGCCTTGTTTGTCCAGGTCGGTCAGCGTGAGGCGGCAAACACCGCCTTTGGGTGTGGCGCCGATCTGGGCCAGCTCCATCAGGCTGCCCCACAAGCGTGGGCCGTTGATGCGCAGGGCTTGCACCTGGGCTGGCAGTGCGGCGGGCAGTGGGGCAGTTGTCAGGTCCATGGGGGTCTCCGGGCCGATGCGTGAGCGAGACAAGCTAGCGGGCAACCGCAGTGGGCGCTTCCAGCGCGGCTTTGCGCGCCAGCGCATCAAACTGCGGGCCAAACGGTGGGCGCTTGATGTAGTTGCCGGCGCCACGCTCGGCGCGCAAATCACCGTTGGCATACACCAATTTGCCGGCGGCCACGGTGTGGCTGGGCTGGCCATACACGGTGCGGCCCTCAAAGATGTTGAAGTCACCCAGGCTGCGCTGGGTCTTGACGGAGAGGGTTTTGCTGGCGGTTGTGTCCCATAGCACCAGGTCGGCGTCAGCGCCTTCAACGATGCAGCCTTTGCGCGGGTAAATGTTGAACAGCTTGGCCGCGTTGGCCGAGGTGATGGCCACAAATTCACTGGGTGTCAGCTTGCCGCTGTTCACGCCCTCATGCCACAGCACGGCCAGGCGTTCTTCAACCCCGCCGCAGCCGTTGGGGATTTTGCTGAAGTCGTCTTTGCCGGCGGCTTTTTGCGCGGCGCAAAAGGTGCAGTGGTCGGTGGCGGTGGTGTGCAGGTTGCCTGATTGCAGGCCACGCCACAGCATTTGGGCATGTCCCTTCGGTCGGAACGGCGGGCTCATCACATGGCCGGCGGCGTAGGCAAAGTCGGGGTTGCGGTAGACGCTGTCGTCCACCGTCAAATGGCCGGCCAGCACCTCGCCGTAGACGCGCTGGCCACGCGCACGGGCCTGGGCAATTGCGGCGGCACTCTCGGCGCAACTGACATGCACCACGTAGATCGGCACGTTCAGCACGTCGGCAATGGCGATGGCGCGTTGCGCGGCTTCGGCCTC
>JANPOW010000177.1:0-18475 GCA_031428185.1 Betaproteobacteria bacterium
GCACATGCTTGAACAGCACCACCGGCTCGCTCAGCCCCTTGGCGCGGGCGGTGCGCACATAGTCGTGGCCCAGCTCGTCGAGGAAGAAGCTGCGGTAGAGCCGGGTCTGCGGCGACACCCCCACCATCACCGCCAGCAGCACCGGCAGTGGGGCGTAGGTGGTCAAGTTCTTCAGCAGGCTGTCACTCCAGCCCTGCACCGGGACCCAGCCCAACTGAAAGGCAAACACATACTGGCCCAGGATCACGTAGACCAAAAAGCTGATGGACAGCGCCACCGTGGTGGCCACCATCAGCGCCCGGTCAGTCAGTGAGCCACGCACATAGGCCACGCCCAGCGCGATGGGCACGGCCAGCAGGGTGTCGAGCAGCAGGATGGGCAGCATCACCGTCAGCGTGGCGGGTAAGCGTGTTGCAAACAGGTGGCTGACCTGCTCATTGGTGGCCCAGCTGCGGCCCCAGTCAAAGGTGGCGATCTGACGCAAAAAAATGCCGAACTGCACATAGGCCGGCTGGTCCAGGCCCAGCTGCTGGCGGATGGCGGCAATCTGCTCGGGTGTGGCGTTTTGCCCGGCCAGGATCACGCTGGGGTCGCTGCCAAAAAAGTGGAACAGGATGAACACCAGCAACACCACACCCAGCAGGGTGGGCACCATTTGCCACAGGCGCTTGAGGACATAAGCCAGCATCGGGCAGGGTGCTCCGGGTGGTTGTGTGGGCGGTGGGGATGACGCCGGTTCGGGGCCTCGTGGCGCCCGGCCGGTTGTTTGGCTTGCGCGAGTCTAGGCCACGCTCAACAGGCACTTTGCCTATCGCAAACCCCGTGCCTTCAGCGGGGCTTGCGCGCCAGTTGCACGGTGTTGCACGGCTAGACTGGCTGCCTTCTTGCATCGCCCAGCCCATGTCCATCAACCCGCAACGCCGTGCATTGCTGGCCCTGCCCGCCGCCGCCGCCGTGCTGCCAGGCGGGCTGCAGGCGGCCAGTGCCGACAGCCGGGCGGCGGCCAAAACACTGCGCGTGTCGATGATCGCGGCCGAGACCAGTTTTGATCCGGCACGCATCAGTGACCTGTATTCCCGCACCGTCACTGCGCACATCTTTGAGGCGCTGTATGGCTATGACGCGCTGGCCCGGCCGGCCAAGGTGGTGCCGCGCCTGGCGGAGGCCATGCCCGAGGTGTCGGCTGATTTCCGCGTCTGGACAGTGCAAGTGCGGCCGGGCATTTTTTTTGCCGATGACCCGGCCTTCAAAGGGGTGCCCCGTGCGCTGATGGCGCGTGACCTGGCCTACGCCATCCAGCGCGCGGTAGACCCGGCCAACAAAAGCCCGGCCGCCACCAGCGCGCTGGACGAAGGCATCCTGGGCCTGGCCGAGCTGCGCAAGGCGGCACTGGACACACGCCTGCCGTTTGACTACGACGCGCCCATCGCCGGCCTGCAGGTGCTGGGGCCGCACACGCTGCGCTTTACCCTGAAAGACCCGCGCCCCCGCTTCATTGAGTTTTTGTCAGCACCCGACCTGCGCGGTGCGCAAGCGCGCGAGGTGGTGCAGTTTTATGGCCAGGCCATCGGCGAGCACCCGGTGGGCACCGGCCCGTTCAAGCTGCTGCAGTGGGTGCGCGGGTCAAAAATTGTGCTGGGGCGCAACCCGCAGTTCCGCGCGATGGTCTACGACGCCCAGCCCGGTGCAGACGACGCTGCCGGCCAGGCCATCCTGGCGCGCCTCAAGGGCCGGCGCCTGCCCATGGTGGACCGGGTGGAGGTGGCCGTCATCGAGGAGAACCAGCCGCAGTGGCTGGCCTTCTTGAACGCCGAGATCGACTGCCTGGTGTCCAACGTGGGCAGCCTGCCGCTTGAATTTGCACCGGTGGCGGTGCCCAACGGCAAGCTGGCGCCCAACCTGGCCAAGCGTGGGGTGCAGTTGCACCGCTCGCTGCGGTCCGATTGCGGCATGGCCTACTTCAACATGGACGACCCGGTGGTGGGCGGCTACACACCCGACAAAGTGGCGCTGCGCCGCGCCATCTCACTGGCCTACGACGTGGGCCGCGAGATCCGCCTGGCGCGGCGCGGCCAGGCGGTGCCGGCGCAATCCCCGCTGCTGCCTGGCACCAGCGGTTATGACCCGGCCTTCCGCAGCGTGATGAGCGAGTACAGCGTGGTGCGCGCCAAGGCCTTGCTGGACTTGCACGGCTATATCGACCGCGACGGTGACGGCTGGCGCGAGACACCCGACGGCAAGCCGCTGAAGCTGACCATGTCCACCGAGCCCGAGCAGATTTACCGCACCTTCAACGAGGTGTGGAAACGCTGCATGGCGGCGGTGGGCATCCGCATGGATTTTGAGATTGCGCAGTGGCCGGCGCACATGAAGGGTGCGCTGGCGGGGGTATTGCAGATGTGGATGCTGGGCTCATCGGCCGATGTGCCGGACGGGCAAAGCGCGCTGGCACGCTGGTACGGCCCGCAGGCCGGCCAGCAGAACTGGGCCCGCTTCAAACTGCCAGCGTTTGATGTGCTGTATGAACGCATGCTGGCCCTGCCCGACGGGCCTGAGCGTGACGCGCTGTTTGTGCAGGCCAAGCGTCTTGCGGCGGCCTACATGCCGTACAAAGTGTTGGTACACCGCGTGGCCAACGAGTTGCTGCACCCCTGGGTGTTTGGCTACCGGCGCGCGCCGTTCTGGTACGACTGGTGGCATTTGGTGGACGTGGACGTGGACATGGCGCGGCGCGCCGGTGCTGCCTGATGTGGGCCGCATCGCTGGCGTGGTACCTGCTGTGAAGCCCCGCACCGCCTGACCACCTGCCTGCCCTGACGAGACCCCGATGACGCGCTTGCCTTCAACCCCCCGCCGCCTGCGCCACCATCTGCTGGTGCTGGCGGGCGGCGCCGCGCTGGCGCTCGGGTGCATGCCGGCGCTGGCGCTGGACGCCCCGGCGGCCGCATCGGCCGCATCGGCCGCCAGCGCCGCCGCCCCGCTGCGGGTGCTGCGCTACGCCTTCCGCGCCGCCGAGACCGGCTTCGACCCTGCCAAGATTTCAGACTTGTACTCGCGCACCATCACCTCGCAGATCTTTGAAGGGCTGTACCACTACGACCACCTGGCGCGGCCGGCCAAGGTGCTGCCGCTCACGGCCGTGGCCCTGCCCGAGGTGTCGGCCGATTTCAAGCGCTTCACCATCCGCATCCAGCCCGGCATCCACTTTGCCGACGACCCGGCGTTCAAAGGCGCCAGCCCGGGCAAGGGGCGTGAGCTGGTGGCGCAAGACTATGTCTACGCCCTCAAGCGCTTTGCCGACCCGGCCACCAAGAGCCCGCTGTGGAGCGAAGTTGATGAGATGACGCTGCTGGGCCTGGCCGAGCAGCGCCAAGCGGCGCTGGACGCCCGTGCGCCCTTTGACTACGACCGCGAGACCCCCGGCCTGAAGGCGCTGGACCGCTACACCCTGCAGCTGACGCTGGCCGAGCCCCGCCCACGCCTGCCCGAGACACTGGCCGACAACAGCGCCTACGGTGCGGTGGCACGCGAGGTGGCCGAAACCTATGGCGACGCACTGGCCGCCCACCCGGTGGGCACCGGCGCCTTCCGCCTGACCCGTTGGCGGCGCAGCTCGGAAATCGTGCTGGACCGCAACCCCGGCTACCGCCTGCGCCACTACGAGGACGAGGCCGACCCGGCGCCCGGCGACGCGATGGGCCAAGCCTTGCTGGCCAGGTTCAAGGGCCGGCGCATCCCCATGCTGGACCGGGTGGTGGTGTCCATCATCGAGGAGTCGCAGCCGCGCTGGCTGTCCTTCCTGAACCGCGAGCAGGACTTGATTGCGATCATGCCCGAGGAGTTTGCCAACATCGGCATGCCCGGCGGCAAGCTGGCGCCCAACCTGGCCAAGCGAGGCGTGCAGGCCTACCGCAGCGTGGCGCCCGACAGTGTGCTCACCGTCTACAACATGGACAACCCGGTGGTGGGCGGCTACACGCCCGAGAAAGTGGCGCTGCGGCGGGCCATCAACCTGGCGGTGGACGTGCCGCGCGAGATCCGGCTGGCGCGGCGCGGCCAGGCCATCCCGGCGCAATCGCCCATCGTGCCGCACACCACCGGCTACGACCCGGCCTTCCGCAGCGAGATGGGCGAGTTCAACCCCGCCAAGGCCAAGGCCTTGCTGGACCTGTACGGTTATGTCGACCGTGACGGGGATGGCTGGCGCGAGCAGCCCGACGGCACGCCGCTGCTGCTGCTGCGCCATACCCAGTCCGATGCCAGCCAGCGCCAGCTCGACGAGCTGTGGCAGAAGAACATGACCGCCGTGGGCTTGAAGATCCAGTTCAAGTTTGCCAAGTGGCCGGAGAACCTGAAGGCCATGCAGGCCGGCAAGCTGATGATCTGGGGCGTGGGTTCAGCGGCCACCCAGCTGGATGGGCAGGACGCGCTGCGCCGGCTGTACGGCCCGGCGGCCGGCACGGCCAACCTGTCGCGGTTCAGGTGGCCGGCGTTTGATGCCGTGTATGACCGCATGTCGGCCCTGCCCAACGGGCCACAGCGCGAGGCGCTGTTCCTGCAGGCCAAGCGGCTGTCGGTGGCGTATGCACCGTACAAGCAGCATGCACACCGCCTTTACACCGACCTGGCCCAGCCCTGGATGCTGGGCTGGCGGCGGCAGCAGTTTGGCAACCGCTGGTGGCACATGGTGGACATCGAGCCTGGCCTGCGGCCGCCGGACTGACGCAGGTCGGGCGGGCGGCCCGCCGGGCCAACCCGACCCAGCGGCCCGGCTGCGCCCTCACTTCTTTTTCTTGCTGCGCTCCGGCACCACGGTGGTGATGGTGGCGGTGACCGCGCCCGGCGACAGCGGCTTGGACGTGCCGTCGTCTTTCTTGGGCTTTTTGGATTCTTTGCTGGTGCGTTGTTGGCTCTTGGCCATGCTGTTCTCCTGGCGGGGCCGCGCCGGGATGGCGCGGGGTGCAGCATGCTTGCGGCTGTCGGCGGGCTTGTCAATCGTTGCCGCTTGGGCGGCCAGCCCGGCGTTGTGTCAGCGCGCCGGCGCCACCCCGCGGGCCCGGCCGATCAGCTCACGTGCCTGCAGTTCCGTGTCCAGTGAAGCGTCCAGCGCTGACCGGCACAGGCCCGCCTGGGCGTAGCGGGCGTTCTCGTACAGCACGGCGGCGGCAGGGAAGGCATTCAGCAGCGCCGTCAGGCGGGCGCCGGGCGGCAGGTTGGCCAGCAGGCGGGTCAGGTGCAGCGCCAGGCGCTGGTATTGCCCCGCGCCAATGGCCTGGGTGCTGGCCTCCACACGCTGCAGCAACTCGGCCAGCGTGATGGCGGTCTTGAGGGCTTGGTCGTGGCTGGCGGCTTGCGCTTTGGCGGCTTGGCTGACCGGGCTGCCGGTGCTGGGCACGTTGTCGAGAGGGCTGTGCATGGTGGGCTCCTTGGGGCCGGGTAGATTCGGCGCCCTGTGCAACACATGGCGTTGACCGCTGCGTTTGCAAGCCGCCACCGGCCAGGCGCGCCCACTCACGTAAAGTGCCGCTCGCCGCCTGTCCCGCCTTGTCTGGTCCATGAGCAAGCTCTACTTCCGCTATGCCGCGATGAACGCCGGCAAGTCCACTGCCCTGCTGCAGGTGGCGCACAACTACGAGGAGCGTGGCCTGCAGGTGCAGTTGTTCACCGCCGCCCACGATGACCGGGTGGGCAGCGGGCGCATCGGCTCGCGCCTGGGCTTGGTGCGCCCGGCCGCCACGTTCGGGCCGGACACCGCATTTGTGCGCGCCCATCTCGAATCCGCCGCCGGCGCTGGTGCGGACAACCGGCTGGCCTGTCTGTTGATCGACGAAGCCCAGTTCTTGACCCCCGAGCAGGTGCGCCAGTTGCACCGCATGGCCCACCTGGACCGCCTGCCGGTGATTTGCTGGGGCCTGCGCAGTGATTTCCGCGGTGAGGCCTTTGCCGGTGCCGCTGCGCTGCTGACCCTGGCCGACGATGTGGAGGAGATGAAAACCATCTGCGCCTGCGCCCGCAAGGCCAGCATGAACATCCGCATCGACACCGACGGCCGCCGCGTCAAGCAGGGCGCCCAGGTGGTGATTGGTGGCAATGAGCACTACCGCGCCGTCTGCCCCGCCTGTTTTTATGCCGATGAGGCCGCCGGTGCGGTGGCGCCCGGCTTGTTCAGCTGACACCCGGGCCGGCCGGGTGTCAGCGCCGCAGGGCCACGCCGCGTTGTGGGTCAGTGTGTGGCGTCGGGCCAACTGCGGCCGGCGCAGGCCGGGCATTTTCAACCCGGCTTGCCCTGCCCCGGCGCTGGCTGCAGATAGGCTTGCGAGGTGGCCTGATTCACTGCCATTCCCCAATTTCCGCAGGTTTGCATTTCCCTGTGACCCGATGCCGGCGCCGGAGCCGTCTCGGGGCCTTAACCGATCCGGACAGAAAGCCTCAACATGAACAGCCGTCGCCAATTCATCATCACCCTCGTCCCGGCCGCCGTGGCCATTGCCGCCGCGCCTGCCGTGCTGGCCGCTGACGCGCCGCACGCCGACGAAAACGACGCCGCTGCCAAGGGCATTGGCTACAAGCACGACGGCAGCAAGGTGGACGCCGCCAAGTTCCCGACCTACGCCAAGGACAAGAAGTGCAACAACTGCGCGCTGTACCAGGGCAATGCCACTGACGCCTGGGCCCCTTGCCCGCTGTTGGGTGGCAAGCAAGTGGCCGGCATCGGCTGGTGCTCGGCCTGGAACAAAAAGGCTTGATGCGCTGAGCCCGGGCCGCCTGGCGGCCCGGCTGGGTGAGACTGGGGTGTGTTTGCGGCGCGTGCAGCGTGCCAGCAACCACACCCCTTTTGCTGTGTTGCGCCCGGCGCGGTGTTGCTGGCTGCGCCACTGCGCCACTGCGGCGCAGCGGCTTGCCGCACCATGCGGGCGATCCCTGAAGCAGCCTGGCGCGGTGGCGTGCGATAAGCGCAGCAGCGCCGCTCTGGCGGCGCGCACCGGTGGCGGCAAGGGCCGCACGGGCCACACCGCCGCCCACACCGCCGCCCACACCGCCGCCCACAACATCGCCCACACTACCCCCGGGCAACCCCAGCCACCACCCCGCAGGAGCAGCACATGATCAAGGTCCACATCCTCTATCCCAACAACCCCGGTGTGCGGTTTGACATGCCCTACTACACCGACCGCCACATGCCGATGGTGGCCGCCCGCATCGGCGCGGCCTGCACCGGTTTCACGGTGGATGCCGGCTTGGCCAGCGGTGTGCCTGGCCAGCCGGCGCCGTATGTGGCCGTGGGTGCGTTGCTGGTGACATCGGTGGAGGCCTTTGGCGCGGCCATGGCCCAGCACGGCGCCGAGATCATGGGCGATGTGCCCAACTACACCGACGCCCAGCCGGTGGTCCAGATCAGCGACGTCAAGGTGGCGTGATTGCCAGCAAGCCCGCCCGCCGCGCCGCCGGCCGCGGGCTTGCCGCCCAACCACGCTACCCGCGCCCGGCCCACATCGCCGCGGCTGAATGGGCGGCGCGGGTGCCGGGTGAGCCAGGCCACATCCTGCTCAACCCGTTTGGCCTGCACGACAGCGAGGTCTGTGCGTCCAACCTGGTCAATGTGGATGCGGCCGGGCAGGTGGCGGATGGCTCAAGCTGGCCCATCAACCCGGCCGGCTTCACCTTCCACGGCGCCATCCACGCCACGCTGCCCGAGGCGCACTGCGTGATGGATGTTCACACCGCGCGCCTGCGAGGTGCAGGTGGCCGGCGCCGCGCTGGGCCGGCGGCGGCCGATCGATGAGGCCGTGCTGGCCGGCTGTGGGCGTGATTCACTCAACTTCGACCCGCGTTGTGGTGCCGGCCAAGATGCGTTTGACGCGATGTTGCGGCTGGCCGACCGGCGCGACCCGTCGTTCCGGGCCTGAGCCCGACCCGGCCCGGCCCGGCCCACCTGCGGCTTACTTTTCAGCCACCTGCTTCATCTTGGCCAGGCCGGCCTCAAAGTCTTTGCCGATCAGGCTGTCCATGCTCACAAACACCTGCATCAGCTTGGACACAAACGGTGTCGGGCCTTGCATCAACCAGGTCACGGTGGTGCTGGGCTGGGCGCTGTCGGCGCCGGCGGCCAGCGTGAAATCAACCGTGTTGTGGCCCTCAAACGGCCGGATGAAATCGAGCT
Organism: Betaproteobacteria bacterium; assembly: GCA_031428185.1. Classification (GTDB taxonomy): domain Bacteria; phylum Pseudomonadota; class Gammaproteobacteria; order Burkholderiales; family Burkholderiaceae_C; genus Pseudaquabacterium. The sequence continues at coordinate 8,162 of JANPOW010000177.1, forward strand.
TGATCAGCACCTTGGACGGCACCTGGGCCTGCAGGATTTCCATCCGGCCGGCGCCCACGGCCTTGTTGCCGTCCCAGGCGTAGACCGCACCGGGGCCGCTGGCCGCGCCGCTGTGGGTGCGCTGCACGGCCGGGTCCAGCACCTCCCAGGGCGACCACTCGGGCCAGCGCTTGAAGTCATTGATCAGTGCAAACACCTTGTCGGGTGCGGCCTGGATGGTGCTGCTGCGCTGCACCTGGAAAGTGCCTGGTTTGCTGGCGGCCAGGCCCAGCACAACCAGCACGGCCACCAGCAACACGCTGAGGATGATCTTGAACATGGTGCGACTGTCCGGTTGGGGTTGTGGCCCGGGCGGGCCGGCGCATCATCGCCGGCGTGTGTGCCGTGTCAAGCCAGCGGGCTGTTGCTGCCTGGCGCGGTGGGCGCCACGCCTGCGGTGCGCCCGGCCATCATGCGGCTGATGGCGGCTGATGGCGGCCGCCAGCGGCAGGTCAACGATGAAACTGCTGCCCATGCCGGGCGCGCTGGTGACCGACACCTCACTCCACCAGGCCGTCGGCCACCGCTTGCGCAAACGTCGCACCGCGGTTGTTGCGCTGGGCCAGGCGGCGGGCCAGCGGGTCGGGCGTTGTGGCCCGCTGCCCACAGATGGTGCCAGCGGCGCGTGGGCGTGGGCGCGGGCGCAGCCGTGGCAGCATGCGGGACATTCCAATGTGTTTCAAGCGATCAACTTGCCGGAGAACCCGCATGCCCCCCACCAAAATCCTCGTCGCCCAAGGCGGGGGCCCCACCGCCGTCATCAACCAGAGCCTGGTGGGCCTGGTGCTGGCGGCGCGCAAACACGCCGGCGTCAGCCAGGTGATTGGCGCGCGCCACGGCGTGCGCGGCATCGTCGAGCAAGACTTCATCGACCTGGGCCAACAGACCAGCGCGCTGCTGGAGCAGGTGGCCGCCACGCCCTCGTCCGCCCTGGGCAGCACCCGCGACAAGCCCGACGCCGCCTACTGCGCGCGCATCCTGGCGGTGCTGCAGGCGCACGGCATCGGCCAGTTTTTCTACATCGGCGGCAATGATTCGTCGGACACGGTGCGCATCCTCAGTGAGCAGGCGCAGGCTGCCGGCCACCCGCTGCGCTGCATCCACATCCCCAAGACCATCGACAACGACCTGGTGGGCAATGACCACACGCCGGGTTACCCGTCGGCCGCACGCTTTGTGGCCCAGGCTTTTGCCGGCGCCAACCTGGACAACGCGGCCCTGCCCGGCGTTTACCTGGGCGTGGTGATGGGCCGCCACGCCGGCTTCTTGACGGCTGCTGCCGCGCTGGCGCAAAAGTATCCGGACGACGGCCCGCACCTGATCTACCTGCCCGAACGGGTGTTTGTGCTGGACCAGTTTCTGGCCGACGTGCAGGCGGTGCAGGCCAGGTTCGGCCGCTGCGTGATTGCGGTGAGTGAAGGCATCCACGACGCCGCCGGCCAGCCCATCCTGGCGCAACTGCAGCCCACGCTGGAGCGTGACGCCCACGGCAACGTGCAGCTCTCAGGCACCGGCGCGCTGGCTGATCTGCTGTGCGACGCCATCAAGGCCAGGCTGGGCCTGAAGCGCGTGCGGGGGGACACTTTTGGCTACCTGCAGCGCAGCTTTCTCGGCTGCGTCAGCGATGTGGACCAGCGCGAAGCGCGTGAGGCCGGTGAGCGCGCCTTCCAGCTGGCGCAGACGGGTGATGGCAACGGCCGCTTTGAGGGCTCGGTGGCCATCCAGCGCGTGACCACCGATGCGGGTGGTTATGCGGTGGACTACCAGCTGCTGCCGCTGGCCAGCGTGGCCGGCAAAACCCGCACGATGGAAGACCACTTCATCAACGCCGCCGGCACCGGGGTGACGGATGCCTTCCGCCACTACCTGCGCCCGCTGCTGGGCAGCGGCCTGCCCGAGGCCTACCGCCTGCGCCCGGCGCCAATTGCCAAAGTGGCCAAATTGGCCAAGTTGGCCGGGCTGGCCGGGCTGTAGGCCGTGGCAGCCGCCGATCAGCACCATTTGCTGCGCCAGCAACTGGTGCAGCAAGCGTTACGGCTGCAACCGCTGGGCCTGGCCACCGGCACCTCGGGCAACCTGAGCGTGCGCCTGCCGGCCGATGCGGACGGCCCACACGGCGGCATGCTGATCACGCCCAGCGGCATCGCGCCTGACAGCCTGCAACCCGAGGACATGGTGGCGCTGCAGTTCACCGGCGCCGGCAGCGCCACCTGGCAGCACAGCCTTGACCCCAGCAGCGAGTGGCGGATGCACCAGGCCGTCTACCAGGCCAGGCCTGAAGCCGGCGCGGTGGTGCATGGCCACCCCACCTATGCCACCGTGCTGGCCATCCAGGGGCTGGAGATACCGGCGCTGCACTACATGATTGCCGCTGCTGGTGGCGCACCCATCCGCTGCGCGCCCTACTTCACCTACGGCACGGCGGCGCTGTCACAGGCGGCAGTGGCCGCGCTGGACGGCCGCAAAGCCTGCCTGCTGGCCCACCACGGTTTGTTGGCGTTTGAGGCCGACCTGGCCAAAGCCATGTGGCTGGCCGGCGAGGTGGAAACCCTGGCCCAGCAACTGGTGATGTGCCTGGCGCTGGGTGGGCCCAAGCTGCTGCCGGCTGAAGACATTGCCGTGGTGGTGGACAAGTTCAGCCACTACGGCCTCAAGTCAGTGCGCTGATCTGCCAGCTCAAGTCAGCACGCTGCATGGCCCTGTTATGTCAGCGCACCGATGCATTTTTAGGGCGCGCATTGGAGGCATTTCTCGTCTCGACCGGCATCGTCACCCTGGGTGAAACGGGTGACAAAACCCAATTGCTGGCGCTATTGCCGGCCGCCAAGTTCAAAAAACCCGTGCCCGTCATCCTGGGCATTTTGGTGGCCAACCATGCCGCAGCCGGTGCGCTGGGCGTGGGGCAACTGCAGTAGGCCAGCCGCTGCCGCAGCCGCCGGCCCGCCATCACGGCCCAGTGCTGGATCGCCCGCGTAGCGCGACAACTGCTGCGGCCGCCAGCGTCAGCGCGAGCACCAGATAGGCCGGTCCAAACAGGAAGTTTTTGAACAGGATTGCGCCGACTGCCACCGCCGGAACGGCAAACCAGAGACAGCGTTTGTCGACCGCCCCGGCAATGGCACCCGTGGCCGCCGCAGCCGCAGCAAAGAGCTGAACGGTGCCGACGTCGGCGATGTACTCCGAATTCAACAAGCCGGTGATCACACCGCAAACCACGCCGCCGATCAGCGCGCCCGGCATGTGGGCGTTGCCTGGCGGGCTGTGGTTGCCGGGGGCGGGGGCGGGGGCGGCAGGGAACGCGGTGATCGGTGCGGTGGTCGGCGCAGCAGCCGGCGCAGCGGCTGCCGGCCTGCGGGCGTTGGGCGTTGGCGCAGCCTGGCTGGCCGCTGGTGGGTCCACCCGATCGGCGCTCTGCAGCGGGGCTGCAACCGGTGCTGGCGGTGCCGCCACCGCTGCCAGCAGCGGCTCGGCCGGGCGCAGCGTGGCGGCCTCGGCGCGTTGGCGCAACTGCGCCTCGGCTGCTTGCCGGGCTTGCTGGTCCGCTTGCCGTTGGCGCTCGTCATCGGCGCGGCGTTGGGCGTCCGCTGCCTCGGCTGCCGCCTGCGCCTCGGCTTGGGCTGCGGCCTGCGTTTGCGCCTGCCGGGCGGCCTCTGTGTCCGCCTGCCGGGCGGCCTCTGTTGCCGCCCGCCGGGCAGCCGCCGCCTGCAGCGCGGCCTCTGCCTCCGCCCGCTGGGCGGCCTGGGCTTGCGCTTGGGCGGTGGCCTGCGCTGCGGCGGCCTGCTGCGCAGCTTCGGCCTGGCGCCTGGCGCTGTCGGCCTCGCGTTGGGCGGCATCCAAGGCTTCGCGCTGCGCCTGCTCGGCAGCACGCAGCGCGGCTTCGTCACGCGCGCGTTGCTGCGCGGCCTCACCCGCCTTCAAGCTGGCCTGGTGGCGCGCTTCGGCGTCGCACAGCAGTTCGGCCTCCAGCCGCTCGGCGTCGTCCACTTTCAAACCCAGTTCGCGCTGGCGCTGTTTCAAGTCGGCGGTGGTGTGCTCGCTCAGCGGATATTCGGCCTGGATGGTTTCCATCAGGTCAACCCGGTATTGCACCAGTTTGCTCTGGTATTCGCGCAGTGGTTGGTAGGCTGAATCCTTGATAGCTTCGGCCTCTGCGGCGGTCAAACCCAGCAAGTCGCGCAGCTCATTCAAGGTCTTGCGCTCCAGCGGGGTAATGTCACCGTCCGACAGCACCTCTTCGACCTTGGATTTGTAGCGCGCCGCTGCCGCCAGTTTCTCGTCCAGCTTTTTCTGGCGTTGGTCGAGCAGGCCCTGGGCAATCTGGCGGATGTTGTTGATGACGTCAAGAAACGCTGAATTGATATTGGGCCAATCGGTGATGGCCTTGCCGTCTTTCGGCGTGGCCTGCAATTTGCCAAAGTCCAGCCATTTCCAATCGCAGGGTTCCAGAATCACCGGCACCACCACCGCGTCACCGCTGCGGTAGCGCTTCATCGCCTCTTGCAACTCAACCCCGGCGCAGTATTCGGACGAGACAAAGTCCGGGCTGACCAGCAGCAGGATGATGTCGGCGCTCTTGAGGTTGCTGTCAATCTGGTGCGCCCAGTCCTGGCCGCCTTCAATCTGGCGGTCAGACCACTTCTCGATGATTTTTTGCAGCTTGAGCGGCGTCAGGTGCTTGTCGAGTTGGGTCTTCAGGCCTTCATCGCGGTGTGCATACGAAATGAAAAGTGTGACCGACTGATTGGCTGCCATTTTTTGTCCCGGGGTGACGTCAAGCCTGCCCGAGAATAAGTCATCAAACGGCCTGCTTGCCCGGGTGTTTGCTGCCATTTGCGGGGGCTGCAGCGCCAACGCCACGGGCTTTGCTGAACACCGCTGCCAGCGGCCGGCCGCCAGGCCTCATGGCCGCAGCCCCGGTATCTCCACCACCATGCCGGCCGCCCGTTGGGCCAAAAACGCCTCCAGCGCCAGCCATTCCGGTGCGTCGGGCGCAAACGGCTCGGCGCGCACACCCACCACGCAGCCACGCAAGCGGCGTTGCAGGCTGCCCAGGCTTTGCCATTCCAGGCGGTAGCTGGGGTAGTTGCTGGCGTGGGCCTGCGGGATGGTGGCACCGGCCAGCTTTTGGCCGGCACGTTGGTCGTGGCAGTGGTTGCAGGCCAGGTTGAGCTGGCCCAGGCGCTGGCCCCACAGCGCCGCGCCCTGGGCGCGCAGCGGCCACAGCCGGGCATCGGCCGGTGGCGCCAGTGGCAGGCCGCGTGACTGGAAGCCGACATAGGTTTCCAGCGCCAGTGCGTCGGCATGGTCGGCGGCCAGTGGCGCGGCCTGCTGGTGGCGCTGGCGGCAGCTGTTGATGCGGCCGGCCAGGTTGAGCGCAGCCGCCGCGCCCGGGTCCCAGGCCGGGTAGCGGGTGGCCACGCCGGCCATGCTGCGGGGGGCCGCGTTGGCGCCACCGTGGCAGTCGGCGCAGCTTTTTTGGGCGCTGCCGGCGGGGCTGTGCCACAGCGCGGCACCGTCCTGCAGCGCCAGCAGGCCGGGGTTCTGGCTGTCGTCTCGCTGCAGGGCTTGCAGCGCCGGGCTCATGAAGTCCAGGCCGGAGCGGCGCGCGTCGGATGGCGGCGCCATTGGCGTCTGGGCCTGGCTGGGCGGCGGCCAAGTGGCGCCGGCCAGCAGTGCCAGGGCGGCGAGGGTGGCCAGCACGCTGCGGCGCATCACAGCGGCTGCAGCGTCCGCGTCTCGCGGTGCGCAAAACCGTTGTCGCCCAGCCATTCAAAACGGAGGATGGCGGGGCCGTCAGCGCGCACCCAGAACGCCAGGTAGGGGTTGGCGGCGATGGCGGGGAACAGGTCAGCGCGCAGCACCAACACGCCGTCCAGCGTGCATTCAAATGCGGTGACCAGGCGGCGTGGCACCACGTTGCCGTAGCCGTCCGGCCGCAGGCCGTTTTCCATCGGGTGGCCCAGCAGGGCGCGCACCTCAAACGGCACACCTTTGCGCGGTGCCTCGGGCAGGGTGATCAGGCTGCGGGTCTTGGGCGTGTCGGCCATCGGTGCAAGTCCCTAACCGTCAATGCACGCAGCCAGCGTGACGACCACATCCACCGTGTGCTGCCACTGGCTGCCGTCGGCCATGCGGGCCAGTGCCACCAATTGCTGCGAGGTGGCCAGGCGGATGCGGGTGGATGCTTCAGCCCGCCCGGCGGCAGGGCCGAACTGGAAGCGCACCACGTCGCGCTGGGGGTTTTTTTCGTTGAAGACGATGATCTCCTGCACCCGGTCGCCGGCGGTCATGGTGCTGTCCACCCGCACGGTGATGGGCACGGCGTTACCGTTTTCTACCAGCGGTGAAATCTCCAGCGTGACGCGGCCTTGGCTGACGGGCCGGCCACCGGCCCAGTGGCGCACCACCTCGGCCAGCGTGCTGCTGCTCACCGCGCGTGCCGGTGTGCCGGCCAGCAGCAGCCAGGCCCCGGCCGCGCCCAGCAGGTGGCGGCGCGGCCAGGCCTGCCACGCCTCCGGCTGCCGGCTCATTGCAGGCTGGCCAGGTAGGCCGCCACGTCGTCCAGCTGGGCTGGGCTGAGCAGCGGTTTGCCTTGCAGCACAGGGGCCACACGCTGCAGGCCGCTGCTGCGGCCGTAACTGGGCATCACGCTGTCGGGGTTGAATGACTCAGGCGCCAGCAGGTGCTGGCGCAGGCTGTGCGCGCTGTGGCGCGCACCCACGCCGGCCAGTGGTGGGCCCAGCGTGCCTTGCGCATGGGCCGGCTGGCCGGGCAGCGCGTGGCACAGCACACACAGGCCCTGGCTGCGGCTGGCCACAATGGCCGCGCCGCGTGTGGCGTCGCCTGCGGCGTGGGCTGCAGCGGTGGCCTGCAGGCACGCCATCAATCCCACCATCCACCGCACAGTCATGCCGGCCTCAGGTTTTGCTGCTTGATGGGCAGGCTGCGGATGCGCTGACCAGTGGCGGCAAAGATGGCGTTCAATACCGCCGGCGCCGCCACCGCGATGGTGGGCTCACCCACCCCGCCCCAGAAGCCACCCGAGGGCATCACGATGGTCTCGACCTTGGGCATTTGCGCCATCAGCAGCGCCGGGTAGTTGTGGAAGTTGGTCTGCTGGATACGGCCGTTTTGCAGCGTGCATTCGCCATACAGCGCGGCCGACAAGCCGTAGGCAAACGAGCCCTCCACCTGCGCGGCAATCTGCTGCGGGTTTACAGCGTGGCCGCTGTCGGTGGCGGCCACGATGCGGTGCACTGTCAACACGCCGTCGGTGCTGACCGACACCTCGGCACAGGCCGCCACATAACTGCCAAAGCCCATGATTTGCGCCAGGCCCCGGTGCACTGACTGGCCGTTGATGGCTGCGGCCGGTGTGCCCCAGCCGGCGCGCTGCGCCACCGCGTTGAGCACGGCCAGGTGCTTGGGTGACGCGGCCAGCAGGTGCTGGCGCAGCGCCAGCGGGTCTTGTTGGCTGGCGTGGGCAACTTCGTCAATAAAACACTCCAGGTAAATCGCGTTGTGGTTCAGGTTGACACCCCGCCAGAAGCCCGGCCGCACCGGCGGGTTGCGCATCGCGTGGTCGATCAGCAGGTGGGGGATGGCGTAGCCCAGCGCGCCCTCAGGCCCACCGGCGTTGAGGCCCTGGAACACCACCGGGTCTTTGCCGTTCTGCATGTTCTGCGGCAACAAACTGGCCAGGATGGACTGGCCCGAAATGCGCATGTGCAGCGCGCTGAGTTGGCCTTTGTCGTCGAGTGCGGCGCGCAGCTTGCACTGCGTGACGGGATGGTAGAAGCCGTGCTGCATGTCCTCCTCGCGGGTCCACAGCAGCTTGATGGGCACACCCGGCATGGCCATGGCCACGGCCACCGCCTGGCGCACCCAGTCGGTGGCGCCGCGCCGGCCAAAGCCGCCGCCCAGGTGGATTTTGTAGACCTCGCACTGCGCCGGCGGCAGGCCCGAGGCCTCGGCCGCTGCGGCCAGCGCGGCCTCGCCGTTTTGGGTGGGCGTCCACACCTCGCAGCGGGCAGGCAGGCCGCCGGCTGCGGGGGTGAACCTGGCGGTGGCGTTCATCACCTCCATCGTGGCGTGGTTTTGGTAGGGGTAGCTGTAGACCGCCTCCAGCGTGCGCGCTTTGGTGTTGGTGGTGTTGGCGGTGGCATTTGTGGCTGCAGCCAGCACCTCCAGCGCCTTGCCCGCCGCGCTGCCCACGATGGCGTCCGCCGCGTCCAACCCGGCCTTGAGTTGCGCCGCAATGTCGGCGCTGCTGAGCTTGGCGTGTGGGGCTTGGTACCACACGATGTTGTGCGCGTCCAGCGCGGTCTTGGCACGCCAGAAGGTGTCGGCCACCACCACCACTGCACTGTCGCCCACCGGCACCACGGCCTTGACGCCGGGGCGTCTGAGGACCGGCGCCGCGTCAAATGTGCGCACCTTGCCGCCCACCACCGGGCAGTCACGGATGGCGGCGTTCAGCATGCCCGGCAGTTGCAAGTCCATGCCGTAGATTTGCGCGCCGGTGGTCTTGTCCACTGTGTCCAGCCGGGGCAGGGGCTTGCCGGCGATGGTCCAGGTTTTGGGATCGCGCAGTGCCACCTCGGCGGGGACTTTGAGCTTGGCGGCCGCAGCGGCCACCGCGCCGTAAGTGGTGGTTTTGCCGCTGTTGGCGTGGCGGATCACGCTGCCACCCGGTGTGCTGCACTCGGCCGCCGGCACGCCCCAGTCATCGGCTGCTGCCTGCACCAGCATCAGCCGGGCCGTGGCACCGCCTTTGCGCACGTAGTCGTGTGATTCCCGCACGCCCCGGCTGCCGCCGGTGGAGAAGTTGCCCCACACCCGGTTGCGTGCCAGGTTCTGGCCCGGCGTGGGGTATTCGGTGCGCACTTTGGCCCAATCGCACTGCAGCTCTTCGGCCACCAGCTGGGCCAGGCCGGTGAGTGTGCCCTGGCCCATCTCGCTGCGGGCGATGCGCACCACCACGCGGTCATCAGGCTGGACCAACACCCAGCAGTTGATCTCGGCGTTGCCGGCGTTGGCCTGGGCTTGGGCCAGGCTGAGCGGGGCATGGAAGCCCAACATCAGCCCACCCACGCTGGCGCTGCTGGTGGCGATGAAGGCGCGGCGCGACAGGGTGCTTGCGGTGGATGCAGTCATCACAGCGCCCGTTCAGGCCTCGGCCGCAACCAGCGCGATCGCTGCCTGCACCCGGTTGTAGGTGCCGCAGCGGCAGATGTTGGTGATCTCGCTGCGGATCTCGGCGGTGCTGGGCCTGGGCTTGTTTTTGAGCAGGGCGGCTGCGGCCATCAACATGCCCGACTGGCAAAAGCCGCACTGCGGCACGTCCAGTTGCACCCAGGCCTTTTGCAGCGGGTGCTGGCCGTCGGCCGACAAGCCTTCGATGGTGGTGATCTTGGCGCCATCGGGCAGGCTGGACACCGGCCGCACACAGCTGCGGGTGGCCGCACCGTCCACATGCACGGTGCAGGCGCCGCACTGGGCCACGCCGCAGCCGTATTTGGTGCCGGTCAGGCCGAGTTGCTCACGCAGCACCCACAACAGCGGGGTGTCGGGCTCGGCATCGTGGCTGCGGCTGCGGCCATTGACGGTGAGCATGGGCATGGGCTGGTCTCCTCGGGTTGCACCGGGCCATCATCCCCCGCCACAGCGCGGCCTGCATCCGTGTTGTCCATCAGCCGCGGGTGGCACTGGGTTGTTGGCCGCCGCACCGCAGCACCTGCCAACGCGGCATGCGCCTACTTGGCCGCCAGCCCCAGCCGCTCGATCAGGGCTTTTTCCTTGCGGAAGTTGTCCTTGATCCAGGCGCTGTAGTCGGCCGTGTTTTTGTACCAGGTGGGCTGGTTCAGCTGGTCCAGCACGGCTTGGTGCTGGGGCTCATCCATCGCCTTCTTGAAGGCGTCGTGCAGGGTTTTGACGACGGCCGGGTCCATGCCTTTTGGCCCCACCAGGCCGTAAGGTGAATTGCCCAGCACGTTGTAGCCCAGCTCTTTGGCGGTAGGCACGTTGGGCCAGCTCTTGGTGCGCGTATCGCCAAAGGTCACCAGCAGGCGCATCTGGCCACCGTCCACAAACTTGTCCCAGCCGGTGGCGTCGCTCGCGGCCATCACGTGGCCGCCCATCACCGCCTGCATGTTGTCGGCGTTGCCTTTGAACGGGATGTGGTTCAACTCCACCTTGGCCACATCGGCCACCTCCTCGATCAGCAGGTGCGGGCTGGTGCCGATGCCGGTGGAGCCGTAGTCGATCTTGCCCGGC
>JANPOW010000178.1:0-1885 GCA_031428185.1 Betaproteobacteria bacterium
TGATCTTGAAGGCCTGGCCTGCCACCGCGGGTCCATCCTGGGTGGCCTGCCCGGCCAACCCCAGCCGACGCAAAAAGCCTTTGATTCACGCCTCTGGCAAGCGCTGCGGGTGCTGGACGCGGCACGGCCCGTGTTTGTCGAAAGCGAAAGCAAAAAAATCGGCAGGCTGCAATTGCCCGATGCGCTGGTGCAACGCATGCACAGCCACGGCCACGTGCTGCGGGTGGAGATGCCCGACAGCGCCCGTGTGCAACTGCTGTTAGAGGACTACGGCTTTTTTGCCCAAGACCCCGAGTGCTTCTGCCGCCTGCTGGACGGCTTGATCGTGCTGCGGGGCCGCGAGACCGTGGGCCGCTGGCAGGCGTTGGCGCGCAGCGGGCAGTGGGCCGACGTGTTTGGCCAGATGATGCTGGAGCACTATGACCCCCTGTATGGCCGCTCGATGGGCAGCCATTTCCAGGGCTTGTCGGATGCAAACCGTGTGGCCTTGCCCGATGGCGGCGACCAGTCCCTGCAGGCAGCAGCGCAACAATTGATGGCCAACCTGCAGCCGCTGGCCCAGCCGGCGGCTTGAAGCGGCCACACTGCTTGACCGCGATCACGCCAACACCACAGCGCTGGCCGCAACATCGCACCCAATCCGATGCAACGACCCGACAGCCCCGCCCTCGCTGAATCACGCCACTTTGGTGTGCGCGCCATCCCCCTGCTGCGGCCACTGGGATGGTTGGCGCGTGGCTGGCGTGACTTGATGCGCTGTCCCCTGCCCGGCCTGCTGCACGGCTTGGCGCTGGCGCTGTTCGGTGGCCTGCTGGTGTGGTTGGCGTTCGACCGGTTCTGGTTGCTGGCAGGCGCCTTCACCGGTTTTTTGCTGGTGGCCCCGGTGCTGGCCACCGGGCTGTATGCCGTCAGCCGGGCGCTGGAGCGCGGTGAGCCGGCCAACCTGGCCGTGGCTGTGGCCGCCTGGCGCCCGGACGGCAGGCTGATGGTGTTTGGCCTGCTGCTGGCGTTTGCCGGCACCGGCTGGGTCATCACATCGGCCTCGCTGATCACCGGTTTTGCGCCCATGCCGGTGCGCACACCGTGGGATTTCATCCGGGTGGTGGTGCTGGACCAAAACAGGCACCTGTTCGAGATCTGGCTGGCCATGGGCGCTGTGCTGGCCGCCCCGGTGTTTGCCAGCAGCGTCGTGGCCATCCCGCTGCTGCTGGACCGGCCGGTGGGCTTGCTGGCCGCCGTGCTGACCAGCTGGCGTGTGGTGCAGGCCCACCCACTGCCCATGGCCTTGTGGGCCGCACTGCTGATGGGGCTGACCCTGCTGGGCATGGCCACCGGCCTGCTGGGCTTGGTGGTGATAGCGCCGTGGCTGGCCCATGCCAGTTGGCATGCGTACCGTGATCTGGTCGGCCCTGCCGACCAAGCCGCCTGAACCCGCACAGCCACGCGCCATGTTCGGCTACACCGAAGAGCAGATTGCCTGGTTTGGCCTCACCTTCGGGCTGGGCGCCTTCATGCTGTACATGGTGTTCATCATCCTGCAGTTGGCGCGTGAGTCCAAAGCCGGCCGGCTGGGCACGTTTGTGCTGCTGCTGGGCCTGGGTTTTGGCCTGCTGGGCTTTGCCGCCAAAGGTGTGATCAAGTTTTTCATGGCCGGCATCGTTGAATGAGCGCTGTGCCCGGCAGCGGCCCGGGAGCAATGAACTTTGCGCTGGTGGTGAAGCACCAGCGCGGGGGGCTACACGGCGTTTTGAGCTTGCAGGCCAGGGCGCGGGCGCAAAAAAGGCGCCGAAGCGCCGAATCGAAAGTCACAAACCAATTCAAGTCCCCAGGTTGAGCGCCAGCAGGCGCTCAACCGTTCGCCAGGCGTGCGACAGGCCGCAGGGCC
>JANPOW010000179.1:0-7619 GCA_031428185.1 Betaproteobacteria bacterium
CAATCAGGATACCCAGGTAGAGCACGGTTTACAGGCCCGCAGGCAGGATCGCGTCCATCGTGGCGAAGAACATGCCGAAGCCCTGGCTGGCGGCAGTTGCCATATCCGTAATGGCAAGAGTGATGTCACAAACCATCACCCAGCCAACCAGCGACGACCAGATCACTGCGGTGACGATGCCTTGCGGCACGGACAGGGCAGCGTTCTTGGTTTCCTCGGACGTATGGGCCGAGGCGTCATAACCGGTGATCGTATAGACCGGCAGCAGCAGGCACAGCAGGAACAGATAGCCCATGTTGCCCGATTGCGGGAAGACGTTGCCGCCAACCTCGCCCGAGTAGTTGGTGAAGGTCCAGAGCCGCGAGATGTCGAGTGCGGGCGCGTACCAGAGGCATATCACGCTGTACCAGCCGCCCTGGTAGCCGGCGGTCAAATCCTCGATGAAGCGCGCCACCTGGATGCGCTGCTCATACGGCACCTCAGGATTGGCGCGCAGCACCTCGGACAGCTTGGCCGCCGTCTCCGGGTTGTGGTCCTCGTCCGGCCCGGGCAGCGTGACGATCAGCCCGCCGCTTAACGTGTGGGCAATGCGGTGCATGTCGTAGATCTTGGTGGCCAGCAGCAGCTTGCCGATGTTGGCAAACACCGGGTCGGGCATCAGGATGCCGCTGGGCTCGTCGCGTTTGGCGTACACGCTGGCGGCCACGCCGCAGGCGTAAAAACTCTCGGTGATGGTGATCAGCTCCACCATCTGCTCACGCAGGTGGCTCTCAGCACCGGGGTCGAAGCCGTTGGCCTCGCACACCAGCGCGCTGGCGCCGATCAGCAAATCGCCAAACCCGGCGCGGGCCCCGATGCAGGTGTGGCGGTGGTGGGTGGCGTAGCTGTAAGTCAGGTGGCCGCTGTGCTGCCAGTCGCCGGCGTAAAACACCCGCTCCATCGGCACAAACACTTGGTTGAAGAGACAGACGCCCGTGCTCTGGCCGTACTTCTTGCTGAACAGCGCGTCGCCGTGTTCCAGCTTGTCACCCGGCCGGCCGGCGGGCCTGGCGATGATGGTCAGGCCGGGGGCGTCAATCGGCACGGCGCAGCACACCGCAAAGTCCGCATCGGCTTGGCCCATGTTGCGGCTGGGCAGTACCAGCAGCTCATGCACATACGGTGCTGCGGTGACGATGGCTTTGGCGCCGCTGATGACGATGCCGCGCACCCCGTTGTGCAGCGCGTTGTGGTCCACGATGTGCAGGTAGCTGTCCGGGTTGGCCTGCTCGTGCGGGCGCTTGCTGCGGTCGCCTTTGGCGTCGGTCATCGCAATGCCCAGCGTCAAATCTTCGTCCTGCACCCGGTGCAGGTAGTTGAGGTAGCGCCCGGTGGCCTCACCCTGGCCACGCGGCCGGCCGTGCGCGTCGTCGATGCGCGCAGTCACCTGGCCAATCGCGTTCATCGCGTCCTGCGTCAGGTAGCGCTGGGCGCAGCCGGTCTGCTGGCACACCAGGCGCACCGCCTCCAGCTTGTTCAGCAGGTCATCACTGCCGGTGTTGATGTGGGTGAAGCGGTTGACGCGCTTGCCGCTGCTGTGCTGCAGCGCCGTCATTAGCGCGGTGTAGCGCGGGTCATGCGCCAGGTCGTAGGTCAGCGCGATGGCGTTGATGCCGGGCTGCAGCGCCGCGTCATCGGCCACGCTGGCCACGCGCCGGCCGTCCACAAACACGGTGGGCTTGTAGCGGCGCAGGGATTCACGAAAGTCGGCGCCGGTCATCAGCGCGGACGTGTCCGGCACGGCGGGGTCGGTGGGGGTGTTCATCGGTGGTCTCCAAGCGGTTTGGACGGGGTGGGCGGGCGCTGCGCGGCCTGTGGCGGCAATGGTGCCGCCGTGCAGCCTGATGTTCAGGTGGACAGCTTGCCCTCATCGGCCACCACGCTGCAGCCGCTGATGCGCCACTGCTGGTTGGCCTGGCGCTGCAACTGGTAGGTGGCCAGCCAGCGGCGGCCGTCGCTGCTTTGCATCTGCACCACCTGGGTCATCACACCGTCCACCAGCTCGGCCTGGAAGAAGGCCGTGCTGCGTGGCCGGATCAACACCGGGTAGCCCTGCTGCACCATGCCGATGAAGGTAGCTGCATCACCAAACTGGCTGCGGATGGCCGGTGCGGCGTACGAGAACGCCCGCACCGCGTCGCCCGCCGCCAGGGCTTGCAATTGGGCGGTGATCACCGCCCGCACGGCTTGTGCATCACGCGGCGCTGGGGCATCGGCCCAGGCCGGGCGGCTGAGGCTGCAGCACAGCAGCAGGCCCAGCAGGCGCAGCAGGCGCAGCAGGCGCATCAAGCGCATCAGGCGCATCAGGCGCATCAGGCCCATCAGGCCCATCTGGCCCATCTGGCCCATCAGGCCCATCAGGCCCATCTCGCCCGTCTGGCCCGTCTGGCCAGGCAGGCCCATCTGCCCAGGCAGGCCCGGTGAACGCAACAAGCGCAACACGCGCAGCACGGTGGTCTTGAGCATGGTGCTGGCGCGGCGTCAGTGTGAGGTGCCTGCGGGCCGGCCGCAGGCCAGCGCGGCCCGCAGCCCGGCGCTGGCTTGCAGACTGCCCACGTTGATCTTGTTCCAGTTGACCAGCGCCACGTCGCTCAAACTGCGCAACAGGGTGTGCTCGGTGTCGGTCAACCGCACCCGGGCTTCGATCACCGCGGCCATCACCACCTCGCAAGCCCGGCTGTTGTTGCCGTCGTCGATCTTGATGGCCACACCCAGGCCAGCCTCGGGCAACGCGGCGCAGAACACGCCCTCGGCGCCCACTTTGCAAAACACCCGCTCACCCAGCGCCTGCATCACGCGGGTATCGAACCGGCCGCTGCCGGCGACAAAAAACGGCGCCCGCGCCACCGCCTGGCGCAGCCGTAGCGCGGCGCGCGCATGGTCGGGCGCCAGGCCCACGCCGCTGGCCAGGCGCGCAAAACCATGCGCCAACTGGCGCAGCGGGATGCCAAAGGTGGGGATGGAGCAGCCGTCGGTGCCCACCGGTGCACGGGCCAGATCGGCGCCGGTGGCCGCAGCCAGCGCGGCCGTCACCTCACGCATCACCGGGTGGCTGGGCTGGATGTAGCCGCGCACAAACTCGGCCGGCTCAACGCCCGCCTGGCGTGCCATCAAGCAGCCCAGGCAGACAAAACCGGCATGTTTGCCTGAGCAGTTGTTGTGCAGCGCACCCGGTGAGCTGCCGGCATGGGCCAGGGCTTTGACTGCACCGTCAAAGCTGGGCCAGTGGGCGCCGCATTCCAGCGCGGCGTCGTCCAGCCCGGCCTTGGCCAGCATGCCGGCGGCAGTGCTGGTGTGGCGCGGTTCACCGCCGTGTGACGCACAGGCCAGCGCCAGTTCTTCATCGGTCAAGCCCAGCGCATCGGCCGCGCCGCTGGCCACCAGCGGCAACGCCTGCAACACCTTGCAGGCCGAGCGCGGAAAGATCGGCACGTCCACATCGCCCAGCGCCTGCACCAGCGTGCCGCTGGCATCCACGATGGCCAGGCTGCCACGGTGCACGGATTCCACATGGCTGCCACGCAGCGCATGCACAAGGTCGGGGTGGGTGGTTGGCATGGTCGGTTTTGGCGCGCGGCGCGGCGGGCGGGTGGTGGGTCGGCGCACTGTAGCGCCGGGCCGCACCACACAATTGCGTGATGCCCTTGCCCGCCATTGCCCTGGTGTTGGTCGCCGCCCTGCTGCATGCCAGTTGGAACCTGGTGGCCAAAAAAGCCGGTGGTGGTGCCCACTTTGTGCTGCTGTCGGCTTTGCTGATCGTGTTGCTGTGGGCACCGCTGGGCATCCCGCTGCTGTGGCAGCACGCGCCCAGCTGGGGCTGGCTGCAATGGGCCTTGCTGCTGGCCAGCGGCCTGGTGCACTTGCTGTACTTCAACGTGCTGCTGGCGGGTTACCGGGTGTCTGATTTGACGGTGGTCTACCCGGTGGCGCGGGGCAGCGGGCCTTTGGTGTCGGCGCTGGCAGCGGTGCTGCTGCTGGGCGAGGCGCTGACCTGGCGCAGCGCGGCCGGTGCGCTGGGCATCACCAGCGGGGTGTTCTTGATCGCCGGCGGGCCGGGCTGGTGGGCCAAGGCGCAGCAGTCGGCGCAGCGCGCGCGGGTGCTGGCCGGTGTGCGCTGGGGCCTGCTGACGGGGCTGCTGATCGCCTGCTACACCGTGCTGGACGGCTACGCGGTCAAAGTGGTGCTGCTCTCACCCATCCTGGTGGATTACGTGGGCAACCTGCTGCGCATCCCGTTCATGCTGCCTGGGGCGCTGGCCGACCGGGCCGGTTTTGTACGCAGTTGCAAAGCCCAGTGGCGCGCCGCGCTGCTGTTGGCGGCCATCAGCCCGCTGGCTTATGTGCTGGTGTTGTATGCGGTGCAGATGGCGCCGCTCTCACACGTTGCGCCGGCGCGGGAGGTGTCGATGTTGTTTGCCGCGCTGATCGGCGGGCGCTTGCTGGGCGAGGCGGATCGGGGTTGGCGGCTGGCCGGGGCGCTGTGTATTGCGGTGGGGGCGGTGGTATTGGCGCTTTGAGTTTTTGAATTTTTGGTCAGGGCTGGCCAGCAACCAAGGACTGCCGCCTCGCCGCTTAATCCGGCCCTGTTGTCACCACCGCCGCCTCGGCCGCCGTGGCTGCAGCCACTGTGGCCCGCCGTGCGCCACGGCCCTCAAACTGCGCCACCCAGATGGTGGACGCGCAGATCAGGGTGCCGCCGATCAAGGTGGACTGGCTGGGCACGTCGGCAAACAACAAATAGCCCATCAGCGCAGACCACACCAGGTCCAGGAACTTGGCCGATTGGGTGGCCGAGATGTCGGCCGCCATGAACGAGCGGGTGAGGCAGTAGTGGCCGCCACTGCCCAGCACGCCACATAGCAAAAACGCGGCCCATTGCCAGGGCGCCAGCCACTGCCAGTGCAGCAGCGCCAACGGCAGGCTGAACAGCGACACCGAGATCGATTGCCAGACCACGATCACGCCGGGGGATTCATGCCGGGTCAGGGCTTTGGTCAGCAAGAAGGATGCGGCAAACACCGGTGCCGAGGCCAGCATCAGCAGGTGATACACCCCGCCGCTGGCCGACAGCGTCGGGCCGACGACGATCAGCACACCACCAAAACCGAGGCCGCAAGCCAGCCAGCGGGCCCAGCGCATCGGTTCTTTGAAAAACACATAGGCGCCGATCATGATGAAGATCGGGCCGGTGAAGCCGATGGCCGTCATGTCGGCCAGCGGGATGCGTGGCAGCGCGTTGAACCACATGCACAAGCCCAGTGTGTGCACCGCACCCCGGGTGAACTGCGGCCCCAACTGGCGTGGCCAGCAGTGGGCAAAGCCCTTGTGCGCCATCACCGGCAGCAGCACCAGCAGGCCAAAAAAATAGCGCAGAAACTGGGCCTGAAACGGGTCAAGATGCAGCGTGAGTGAGCGCATCAGCGCGTTCAGCATCGAGAACAGCAGGCCGGCGGCGCTGGTCCAGAGCAGGCCCCGGGTGGTGGGGCTCCAGTGCGCCGCACGCTGGGCTAGGGTGTGCCAGGGCAGCGGCAGGTTCATCGTGTGGGGATGGTCGCTGTTGTGCGCTGTGGCTGTCAGTCATGCCGGGGACAGCCAGGCTGTGGCGGCGCCCGCCGGCCCAGTGGCAGGCGCCCGCTGCCCAGCGGTCAAACCAGGCGCAGCGCACGCTGGCGATGACGACTTTTGGCAGCCGCGCTGACGGCCTGCGGCTGGAGCGCATGCGCGCCTCGCCACGGTGGGCCGGTGACGGTTTTCGCAACCGGCACCCGATCACGCCCGGCCTGCGCGACAGCGCGCTGGCCATGCCGTCGACGGTGGATTTTTTTGTGCGCTGGGCAGCGCCGCGTGGCCAGCGGCCGGCTGCCGGTGGCCCACCCGCTGGTGGCTTGGCGCCTGCCGCCTGAGACCGGCCTGCGCGCCACTTGGCTGGGCCAGTCCACCGTGCGGGTGGAGCTGGACGGCCTGCGTGTGCTGACCGACCCGGTGTGGGGGCCAGTTGCAGCACCCTGGCGCCTGGCCGGCCCCAGGCGGTTTCAGCCCGTGCCGGTCGCCTTGAATGCGCTGCTGGGTGGCGGGGTGTTTTTGCCGGTGTACTGGGGCACTGTCAGCCTGGCGCTGCATGCCGGGGTGAACCGGTGCAGCCGGCGCGGGTGGCCGCTGTGCTGCCGTGGTGGCGCGCGGTGGACAGCGCCGCCCCGGCGCCCCGCAGCGCTGCCGCGCCAGCCCCCGCCATGACCCCGCCATGACCCTGCCCAAATCCATGCCCTGGCCGGTGGATTGACCCGCCGCCCGCCCGCTGCGGGGCTGGCGCCGACAATCCGCGCCATGCCCCAAACCGTGATCGGTGTTGACTTTTCAAGCCGGCCCAGCCGGCGCAAGCCCATCGTGCTGGCGCGGGGGGCGCTGCATGGCACGGTGCTGCAATTGGCCGGGCTGCAGCGTTTCGACAGCCTGGGCGGCTTTGCCACCTGGCTGCAGCAGCCTGCGCCCTGGGGGGGCGCGTCTCACCTGCCGATTGGCCTGCCGCGTGACCAGGTGCACCAGCTTGGCTGGCCCACCGACTGGCCCGCCAGCATCGACCACTACGCCGGGCTGCAGCGGGCGCAGATCCGCAACACCTTTGCCGCCTTTTGTGATGCCCGCCCGGTGGGCGGCAAATTTGCCCACCGGGCCTGTGACGGGCCGGCCGGGTCCAGCCCGTCGATGAAATGGGTCAACCCGCCGGTGGCCTACATGCTGCACGCCGGGCTGCCGCTGCTGCGCGCTGCGGGGCTGCACTTTCCGGCCCACGCGCCGGGCCTGGGCGATACCAGCCGCACCGCGCTGGAGGCCTACCCCGGCCTGCTGGCGCGCGAGCTGGTGCAGCGCCGGCCCTACAAAAGTGACAACAAGGCCAAGCAGACGCCCGACCGGCTGATCGCCCGCAAAGACATCGTGGACGCGCTGGAGCAAGGCCGCAGCCGGCTGGGCCTGCGCCTCAAACTCAGCGCCGCGCAGCGTGATGCGCTGGCTGACGACGCCAGCGGTGATGCGCTGGACGCGGTGTTGTGCCTGCTGCAGGCCGGCTGGGCGGCGGGCCAGCCGGGCTGGGGCCTGCCGGCCGATGTGGACCCGCTGGAGGGCTGGATCGTCAGCGCCTGAGCGGCTGCGTCTGCAGCCCACCGCACCAGCGCTGAAAATCACCCGATGGCCACCGACACCTTCACCGCTTTCACCGCCTGCAGCGAGCTGGGCCTGGCCCCGGGCGCCAGCGACCGCGAGGCCAAAGCCGCCTGGCGCCGCCTGGTGTCGCAGTGGCACCCCGACCGCAACCCCGGCCCGGGGGCGGTGGGCCGCATGCAGCGCCTCAACCAGGCCTTGGAGGCGCTGCGGCGGGCCGGATTTCCGGGCCACAGCGGCCCGGCCCAACCATCCAAGCCACCTGCGCAGCCAGCGGCAGCCGACCCGCCGGCAGCTGGCGCCGGCATCGATACACCCGGCGCCAGCGGCCCAACCGGACAACCCGGCCGAACCGGCCCAACCGGCGAACCCGGCGACCCCGGCGAACCCGGCCAACCCGGCCCCGCCGGCCCCGCCGGCCG
>JANPOW010000180.1:0-7946 GCA_031428185.1 Betaproteobacteria bacterium
CGCTGGCGCCGTTTCTCGCTGTCGACGCCCCAAGCCCGACAGGCTCCTAGGCGCCGGTGAGGCGTGGGGTTGGGTCCCACAACGAGCCGGCCACGACGGATGGCACCGAAAATCGCCCCGGCCCTTCGGGTCAACGCAGGCCCGACCCAAAGCCCGACAGGCTCCTAGCTGCGCCGTGTTGCCACCGGCATACGGGATGTGCACCATGAACACCCCTGCCTGGGCTTTGAACATCTCACCCGCCAGATGGCCGGCGCTGCCGTTGCCGCCTGAGCCGTAGTTCAGCTTGCCGGGGTTTTTCTTGGCGTAGGCCACCAGGCTGGCCACGCTGTTGATGCCCAGCCGGTTGGCAGTGTCGGCGTTCATCACCAGCACATTGGGCACTTGCGCCACCCGGGTGATGGGGCTGAAATCTCGCACCGGGTCGTACGGCAGCTTGGCAAACAGCCAGGGGTTGATGGCATGGGTGGCCACGGCACCCATCACCAAGGTCAGGCCATGGGGCGCGGCCTTGGCCACCAGGTCAGCACCCAGGTTGCCACCGGCACCGGGCTTGTTGTCCACCACCACCACGCCCAGGCTGCCCTGCACACCGGCGGCCAACAGCCTGGCCACGCTGTCCAGCGGGCCGCCAGGCGGTTAAGGCACCACCAGGCGGATGGTGCGGCCGGGCTGGGCGTCGGCGGTGCGGGCCAACAAGGCCAGTGCGGCGGCCAGGGTGGCCGGCAGCAGGGACATCAAGGTGCGGCGTTGCATCGGGCGTGGTGGGTGGTGGGTGGTGGGTGGTGGGTGAGCGGGCTGGGGCCGTCAAGGCGGCGCGCAATCGACCTGCCAGGGGCCACCGCTGCGTCCGGCATTCTCCAGCCAGGCCCAGACGGTTTGCAGGTGGTCGGCCTGAGCGCTGCGCAACTGGTGGTCGGCGCCGTCAAAGCGCCGGCCGCAGTAACCGGCCGCACGGCCTTGGGCTTGATGGCGGAATGCATCAAACGCCTGCTGCGGCAGCAGGGCGTCGTCCCCACCCCAGACCTGCAGCAGCGGTTGCGGCGCAGCCAGCAGCGGTGCGGCCAGCGGCCAGGCCCACAGCGCCTGCCAGTAGCGCCAGTGGCGGCCTTGCAGCAGCACGTCTTGCGGTGTGCGGCCCGGCGCGGTGTCCGCCTGCAATTGCTGCCATGCGGCACTTTGGCCGCTGCGCTGGGCCTGTATGCCGCCAAGCACTGCCGGGTCATGCCCGGCATGGCCCACCAGTACCAGCAGCACGGCTTGTGGGTAGGCTGCGGCCAGCGTGGGCAGCAGTTCAGCCCCCTCAGACAGGCCCACCAGCACCAGCGGCAGGTGCTGGTGGGTGTGCGCCAGGGCGTGCGCGGCCAGTTGGTGTGCCAGCGCAGCCCAGGCGGACAAGGCATCGGCTTGCAAAAAGTCGGCCGGGCAATCGGCCGACGCTGCCGAAGCGGCCGTTGCGCCGCTGCTGTCTGGTGGGCGCAGATGGGGTTTTTGCAGCAGCACCACCTGGGCGTGCAGCAGGCCGGCGGCCAGCCTGTCAGCAGACGGCGCCAGGCTGTCGCAGCCCGAGCCGGGCACCAGCAGCACCCGGTAGCGCGCCGGCGGCGCCAGACTGGGGCGCAGCAGTGCCAGCCCGGGCAGGCCGGTGTTTGGCACGGGTTGGAAGCTGGCCGGCACGCGGTGGGCATCCGCCGGGCTGGCCTTGGTGGCGATCTTGGCCGCCACGTCATCGTGCTGGGCATCAGCGCGCTGTGCCTGGGCCGGTGCCAGCGCTGCCACAGCCAGCAACAGCACACCGGCCAACCGCCCGCACCGGCGCGAAAAAAAAGCGAGGCGCCTTGCGCCCCGCCTGGGTGTGGCCAGCACGCGGATCAGCGGAAGACCGTTACCGCCTCGGTTTTGCCCGGTGCCGTGCCGGGCGCTGCACCCTCTTGCCGCTGCGCGTTTGCGGGCCGGACCTGCCGCGCCACGCCGCCTTCAGCCAGGCTGATCTGCTCGGAGAACTGCTCAAACACGTTGGCCGCCAGGGTTTGTGAGGTCTCGCGGATCACCTTGCCCCGGTTGGGCGGCAGGATGTCGCCCCGGGTCGACAGCAGCTTGGTCTCCGAGCCCGCACCCTGGGCCGAGAAGGCCGCCTTGATCTCGAAGGTTTTGGTGCTGATCAGTGAAAAATCAGCCACCAGGTCCAGGCTGTAGATGTGGCTGGCGTTGGCCGTGCCCTGGATCACTGACACCTGGTCGCGGAACTGCATGCTGGTGAGGGTGCCAAACAGCACGTAGTCGGCACCGTTGAACTCACCCTTGCGGATGCGCGCCACGATGTCATGCACCTGCGGCTGGCGCAGCGGTGTGGCCACCTTGCCGGTCTTGACCTGGTTGAGTACCTGCTCGGCCTTGCTGGGCTGCGCTGCGCCCGCATCAAACGCCTTGCCCTGCACCAGCCGGAAGGTGCTGCCCTTGAGCAGCGCGCCCTTCACGTCGTTGGTGAACGAGCCCAGCTCACGCTGCTCGATGTAGCTGTACTGGCCGGCCACATACGTGCCCTGGCCCTGGTAGTTGGTGGACACCGAGTTGCGGTTGGCATGCAGCGCACCACTCTCCTTGATGGTGGCCACCTCAAAGTACTGCGCCACCTCCTGGGTGTAGGCCAGGTCAGTCACGGCAATGCGCGGCTGGGCTTGCGCTGCAGTGGCCACGCAGGCCAGCAGCAGGGTGGACATGAGACGTTTCATCATCAACTCCTTTTAGCGCTTGCTGGTCTTGCGGATTTCTTTTTCGTCCTGCCATTCGATGGTGCCCTCGGACACATCAAACAGTTTCATGGTGAATTTGTAGAACACATCTTTGGTGGACTGGTTTTGTTTGACGATGCTGGTGAGTTCACCTTCGACGCTGTACTTGGCCGCCGTCATGTTGCCCACCTTGGCGGTGGAGTTTTGTTTGTACAGGCCGCTCTGGTTTTGCCGCGTCAACTCGTCCACACCAGCCTGCATCTCCTGGATGGACCGGGTGAAACGCACCTTGCCCGACTTGACCAGCGCGGTCTGGATCGAGTTCATCACGTTGGTGGTGTCGATGTACTCGCTGGTCTTGTTCTTGACGGTGGAGATGGTGACCGTGGGCCGGCCCTGGAACACGCCGGTCTCCAGCAGGCTGCCCACCATCTTCTCGGCGATCAGTTGCAGGTCGGACGAGCTGAACTCGTTGGTCACCAACTCAACGGCCTTGGCGTCACCGTAGTTGGTGGTCTGGCGGTCAAAGCGCACCACCGGCGATGCGACCTTGGTGCTTTCGCAGCCGCTGATCAGCACTGAAATACCGGCCAGGGCCAGCAACAGCGCACTGCGTTGAATCACGAGGCGATGGATTTGCATGGGGGTTTTCTCCAGGGCAGGGCTGGTATCAGGGTTGCGCAACATGCTTATTCAACATTCATTTCGATGCGGAAGTCCACGCCATTGGCGTTGGGTGCCACGCTCTTGACCACTTGTGACTGCTTGCCATAGACGGTGAGTTGCTTCCACGATTCACCGTCGCCCACTTGCATGCCGCTGCTGTCGAGCCACTTGAAGCGGTAGAACACGGTGCGGTTGTCCACCTTGGTGTTGAGGATGTCGGCTTCAACCACCAAAACATCCGCGCGGCGCGCCATGCGCATCTCGGAGACCTGAACCCCGTTGGCCTCGCCGCGCAGCATCAGTTTGGACGCCACACCGGCGCCGCCTTGTGCCAGTGCCGGGCCGGCAGCGCCAACCGCGAGCACGCCGGCAAGAAGGAGCGATTGCAGTGTCATGGTGATGTCCTTGTGCAGGGGGTTTGTGCCGGTCATGGGCGGCCTGCAGATGCAGCCTGGGCGGGCTTGGCAGCCGCTGCTGGCCTGGTGGCCGCAGCCGGCTTGTTGGCGGGGGCGGTGGTTGCAGAGGTCGGCTTGCGCACCGTCTTGTCAGCAGCCGGCACCACGCTGCTGTTGGGCACACTGGTGGCAACTGACGGCGGTGTGGCGGTGGCCATCGGCACTTGCAGCGCGCCAAAACTGGCCACGCTGCCCAGGCTGATGGCGCCACCCCGCAGTTGCACCGGCACCAGCGCGTACTGGCCCTGGATCTTGACCACAGTGCCGGTGTCCTTGCCGTCCACCAGCAGCTTGTGTTCACCCTCGGGCAGGTAGCCACGGGCAATCGAGACCATGCCGGGCAGGGTGCGCCACATGCGGTCGTCGGCTTGCTCAGTCACGGCTGAACCCACCGCCGCCACCACACCACCCAGCAGGCCGGCGCGTTTTTGCATCTCGTTTTGCAGCACACCCTTGGCAATGGCACGGGTGACACCGCGGAACACCATGCCGGGCATCTCGTCCTTCAAGGCGCGGCGCGCCATCACGTTCAAGTCCACCACGGTGGCGGTTTTGAGCGATGTGGCACCGATGGTCAGCGCGACGGGCCCCACCTCGCGGCTGGGCTCGATCACGGGGTAGGAGATGCTCACCGTGCTCAGCTTGTTGGCAATCGGCACCGGGATGGTGAAGTTCTTGGGCTTGCGCGCCGGCGCGCTGCCCGATTCGATGATGAACAGCACATCACTCATGCGCTGGCGCCGCTTGTGGGTAAAGCTGGTGCGGGTGTCCAGGCCCTTCAGGCCTTCATCGAGCAGCGGGTTGTTGGGCTGCAGCTCAATGGCCTTGCGGTAACCCGGCGCAGCCAGGCCACCTTCATTGAGCACCTCGTACAAAAAGCCGGCCAGGTAGTGGCTGAGGGCATTTTGGTAGCCGTTCTTGAGCTTGAGCACCTCGGGGTCATTGAGTGAGGCCACCGGGTAACCGTCCAACTCTTTGGTGATCACGCTGGCGCCTTTGCCTTTGGCTTCTTCTTCCGCGGCGGCCGTCTCCTTGGCGCGGAACTCGGCGATCACCGCCTCGCGCTCATGCGTGCGCTTGATGTCGACACGGGCGTTGTCCCAATCTTGTTCGGCGATGCGGTTCATTGCCAGGCGGGTGGTCAGCCAGACTTTTTCATAGTCCTGGCCTTCAAACGGCTTCAGGCGCTCACTGATCAGCGCGGCGCCCAGCAGGCCAAACAGTTTCTTGGGGTCGGTCTTGGCGGCGGCTTCCCACGCATTGACCTTCTCATCGGCCAGCAGCCAGGCGGCAATGCTGTCCTTGTATTGCAGGTTCTGGCGCAGCAGCTCACCCCGTTCAAGGTTGTAGAGCAGCTCTTTGCGGGCGTCGGCCGAGGTGGCGGACGCTTCCAGCTCTTTCAGCGCAGCCGCCGGGCCACCGGCCGATTGGGCTGCCTGCACCTGCGTGGCCAACTTGTCATGGCTTTGCATGTTGGCGCAGCCCGACAACACCACTGCCGCCGCCAAGCCCAGCCCTTTGATGCCAATGCCCCACCTGCGCTTTGAATTCATCAGACCCCCCGTTGATGTTGTTGTCGACACTTGCCCGGGCCGGCACAGCAGACACGGGCGGCAACCAGGGTGGCCAATCAGCGCGACGGTGGTTGGATGCAATGCCGCGTTGGGCTGGTCACACAGTTCTGTTTGCCTATTTCAGCAATTGAATGCAGGTGTTGCGCCCGTGTTTCTTTGTCGCGTCGGCTCGGCAATTGAATGTACCAACGCAGGCCGGCGCGGTGGCATTGGCGCGCCCCACGATTCGGGGCCGGGGCGGCATCAGTCGGCCAGTTTGTCCGCAGAACTGATGAAGGCGTCGGCAAAAAACGCATCACTGGGCAGCCCGCACTGCGCGACAAATTCAAGCTCGGCGGCAGCCACCATTTGTGGTGCGCCGCAGGCATACACCTGGTGCGCAGACAGGTCGGGCCAGTCGGCCATCACGGCCTGGTGGACCAGGCTGGTGCGGCCGGTCCAGCAGTCGCTGCTGTGGGCATCCGACAGGACCGGGATGTAGTGCAGCCACGGTGTGGCTGCAACCGTTTGCAGTGCCCAATCGTGCAGATACAAATCGGCCGGGCGCCGGCAGCCCCAATACAAGTGGGCGGGGCGGGTGCTGCCGCTGTCCTGCAATTGCTCGACCATCGCCTTGATCGGCGCCAGGCCGGTGCCCGAGGCCAGCAGGATCAGCGGCTTGGGTGATTCACGCAGAAAGAAGCTGCCAAAGGGCCCCTCCAGCCGCAGGATGTCTTTGACCTTGAGGCTGCCAAAGACCTGGTCGGTGAACACACCACCGGGCAGATGCCGCAGGTGCAACTCAATGGCCGGTGGGTTGCCCAGCCGGCCCGGCGCGTTGGCCATCGAGTAGCTGCGCCGCACACCACCGGCCAGGATGAATTCAACATACTGTCCGGCGTGGTACTTGAAGTGCTGGTTGGCGGGCAATTGCATCTGCAGGATGGCGACATCGGGCGCCGGCTTGCTGAGCTGCAGCACCCGGGTGGGCATCTTGAGCACCGGATATTCACCCGCGCCGGGCACGCTGCGCGCTTCGACCACGCAGTCGGTTTGTGGTGTGGCGCAGCAGGTCAGGATCTGGCCGGCGTCCTCTTCGGCCGGGCTCAACGCCTTGAGTTGGTGCGCGCCGTGGATGACCCGGCCACTCAGCAACCGGCTCTTGCATGAGCCACAAGCGCCGTCGCGGCAGCCATAGGGCAAGCCCACGCCTTGGCGGATGGCAGCGGTGAGCAGGGGCTCGTCACGCAAGACCTCGAAGGTCCGGCCCGAGGGCTGGAGGGTGACGGTGAAGTTCATCGCGTGTCGGCCTGAAAGGAGAGGGGCGCCGAGGCGTCCGGTGCGCCGGGGGTGGCCCGTAAACTGGTCGGGATTGTGCCCGCCAGTGCAACCCACTGCGGGCCCTGAACCGGCGCGTCGTCGGGCTGCCAGTGCCGCTTGCTGGCCTCACCAACCCGGCTGGCAGACCGCGCCAGCAACCCCACTCAACGCCGCCAGCCACCCACCATGCCAGACCGCTGCAATTTCAGCCAACCCACGCTGTTGGTGGTGGGCTGCGGCGACATCGGCCAGCGTGTGCTGGCCTTGCTGCGTGGCCGCTGGCGCCTGCTGGCCTTGACATCCTCCCCCGGCCGTGCGGCAGCGCTGCGCCAGGCCGGCGCGCTGCCCATCGTGGCCAATCTGGACCAAGCGGCCTCACTGCGGCGGCTGGCAGGGCTGGCCGATGCGGTGCTGCACCTGGCGCCGCCTGCTGCGCACGGCAGCACCGACCAGCGCACCGGCCATTTGTTGCAGGCACTGGCCCGCTGTGGCCGGCTGCAGCGCTTGGTGTATGGCAGCACCACCGGCGTCTATGGTGATGCAGCCGGGGCGCAGTTTGACGAGACACGCCCCGTTGCGCCGGCCACAGATCGGGCCAGGCGGCGGGTGGACGCCGAGGCGCAATTGCGCACGTTTGGCCGGCGCACCGGCGTCTGTGTCAGCCTGCTGCGCATTCCCGGCATCTACGCCACGGACCGGCTGGGCGGGCACCCGCGTGAGCGTCTGGCGCGTGCTGCGCCGGTGCTGCGGGCCGAGGACGATGTCTACACCAACCACATCCATGCCGATGACCTGGCGCGCGCCTGCGTGGCCGCCCTGTACCGCGGCCTGCCGCAGCGCGTGGTCAATGTCTGCGATGACACCGACCTGCGCATGGGCGACTACTTTGATCTGGCGGCCGACTTGTGCGGCCTGCCACGGCCGCCCCGCTTGTCGCGGGCGCAGGCGGCGGCGGTTTTGTCGCCGATGCAGCTGAGTTTCATGGGTGAATCGCGCCGCATCCACAACCAGCGCCTGACGCGCGAGCTGCGGCTGCGGCTGCGCTACCCGACGGTGGCGCAGGGGCTGCTGGCCTGAGCCGGCTTGCGCGGGCCGTGGCAAGCCCTGAGCGCTCAGATCCCCTCGGGGCGGCTGAGTGTTTTCATCCGATCAACCGAAAACACCTTCAGCGTCTGGGGCCGCTGGTCGCGCTCGATCTCCAGCGTCACCTCGCGCTCAGG
>JANPOW010000181.1:0-4265 GCA_031428185.1 Betaproteobacteria bacterium
AGCGAGAAACGGCCCCAGCGAGGACAGTTTTTGCCGGATTTGCAGGCCCATAGTTCAACTATGGGACAAAAAGCCGGTAAAAAATGGACCGCTGAGGCCGTTTCGCAGCCGACGTTCCCCAAGCCCGACAGGCTCCTAGCCTGGCCGGGCGGCCTCCAGCCGCGCCGCCTTGCTGCACGCGCCGACCCGTACTCGGCTGCCTGCACTCGCCAGCCCGTACTCACCCGCCCGTACGCACCCGCCCGTACTCACCTGCCCGCACCCACCCGCCATGCCCGCCAACGCCCCACCGTCCCCTGCACCGTCAAGCGCTTTGCAAGGCGCGCTGTCGGCCGACCTGCAATGCGTGTTCGACGGCCTGTGCTTTGTGCAGGCACCCATCAACATCACGCGCCTGGCGGAGCTGCTGAGCGACCGCCGCACCGCCCGTGGCAGCGCCTTCCACGGCGCCGAACTGCGCAACCTGCTGGCGGCGCTGCACCGGGCCGGCCTGGCCGCCAGCAGTGCCCAAGGCCAGTGGTGGGCGGTGGCGGCGCACGGCTGGCCACGCTTTGTGGCGCTGGTGACCGACCCGGTGGACTGCAAACGCTGGTGGGCCGCCTGGCGCATGCTGTTTCGCTTTGACAACACCTGGCATCTGGAGCTGTTTGGCGACGAGGCCATGGCCGGCGCCGTGCGGGTGGTGGTACACGCCGGCAATACGCCCGAGGCCTTTGAGCGGCTGTGTTCGTTAAGCCGCAGTGCATCGCCCGAGCAACCCGGCGTGCTGGCGCATGCGCTGCTGCGGCCGTTTGATGTGGCGCTGTGGCAGCGCATCCAGCCCGAGCTGCGCTTTCGGCTGCTGATCAAGCTGCTCAACCA
Organism: Betaproteobacteria bacterium; assembly: GCA_031428185.1. Classification (GTDB taxonomy): domain Bacteria; phylum Pseudomonadota; class Gammaproteobacteria; order Burkholderiales; family Burkholderiaceae_C; genus Pseudaquabacterium. The sequence continues at coordinate 862 of JANPOW010000181.1, forward strand.
CCTGGGCGGTGACTGCGAGACCCTGACCCCACCGCTGTGGCACTGGTTGCTGGCGCAAAGCCGGCCCAGCACCGACCTGCTGCATGACCCCCTGCGGCTGGCCCTGGCCGAGCGCCTGGTGCTCAGCGGCCAGGCCGATGAAGCCCGCCGGGTGCTGTTGGGCCTGGACGACCCCGCAGCCCAGGCCTTGCGCGCTGCCGCCGACATCAGCGAGGGCCACTACGCCAGCGGCGCACTGGCGTTTGAGCTGGCCTGGAAGGAATGCGCCGCCGTCAGCGGCCGGCGCAAGCACCTGTTCTCCGAGCCCACATCCTGGTTTTATGCGCTGTCGCTGATTGCCCAACCCGAGCCGGCGCTGTGGACCAAGGCGCGCAAGTTCACCGCCGGTGAGGCCGGCAAACGCGAGGCCGACGCCTACACCTTCTGGGGCGTGTGGCAAGAAGCCATTGACCAGCGCCTGGGTGATGCGCCACGCAATGTGCGGGCCTTTGCGATGGCGCCGCTGCAGGGTGCGCGCATGCACGGGCTGATGCAGCTCAACCACCTGCTGCTGGCGGCCTGGCTGGGCCACAAGCCGGCCAACCCGGTGGTGCTGGGCGCACATGCCGACGGGCTGGCGGTGGCGTATGAGAACGCCAGCCTGCCCTGGCTAGCCATGATGACGCGGCGCAGCACCGCGCTGTTGCTGGGCCGGCCGGCCAGCCCGGCGGATGCGGCCGCGCCCTTCCCCATCGGCGCGCCGGTGGACCGCTGGCGCGAGGCGCTCAACGCCATCGTCGCGCTGGGCGCGGTGGGTGGCGCGGTGGCCGCCGGGCCGGGAGCGCAGGCCGACAAGCTGATCTGGACCGTGTCTGCCGATGCCCTGGGCCGGGTGCGCAAGATCGAACCGCTGGAGCAAAAAGCCGGCGCGCGTGGCCTGGGCAAGCCCAAAGCCGTGTCGCTGGCCAGCCTGGCCAAGCGCACCGGCCTGGCCGCGCAGGACGCCGCCGTGCTGCGCGCCGTCAAAAAACAGCCGTTTGGCGGCAAGCTGTACCTCGACAAGAGCCAAGCCGTGTTGGCCCTGGTGCGGCATCCGAATGCCGCCTGGGCGGATGCCCCGCTGCAGCCCATCGAGGTGGCCGAGGCCTTGCCACAGTTGGAGGTGCTGACCCGTGGCGCGTTTTTGCAATTCAAGGTGATTGACCCGGTGCGGCCCGAGGACAGCGCCATTGCCGCCGCCAACGCCGCTGCCAACGCCGACGACGATGACCTGGACGACGAAGACTGGCAGACCCAGATGCTGGGCCGCCGTGGTGTGGACCCCAGCCGCCCCGCCGTGCTGCTGCTGCGCGACGGGCCGGAGCGCGCCCGCCTGCTGCGCATCAGCCCGGCCCAGCTGCGGGTGGCTGAACTCGTCAGCCAGGGCTGGCAAGTGCCGGTGGCCGCACGTGACGAGATGGACGCCGCGCTGCGTGTGCTGGGCAGCCACTTTCAACTGTCCAGTGACGCCGATACCGGCCGAGAGGTGCCGGCCAGCAGTGTGCTGCGGGCTGAGCTGGCACCGCTGGGCGACGGCATCACGCTGCGCCTGGTGGCCGCGCCGTTTGGTGACTTCGGCCCGCGCCTGGCCCCCGGCCAGGGCCGTGCCCGCGTCACCACCGTGCATCAGGGTCTGACCCTGTCCACCCAGCGGGACTTGGCGGCTGAGGCCACCAGCCTGCGCGCCTTGACTGACGCCGCCACCATGCTGGACGAGGGCCACACCGACTGGCTGCTGGATGAGCCCGAGCAGGCGCTGGCGGTGGTGGAGGCGCTGGCCGGCCTGGCCCCAGGCACCGCAACACCCGGCATCGTCAGCGAATGGCCCAAGGGCAAATCCTTGCGTGTCAAGCCGGTGGCCGCAGCCCAAGTCAGGCTGAGTGTGGCCAGCCGGGGCGACTGGCTGGACATCGACGGTGAAGTGGCGCTGGACGGCGGTGAGGTGCTGCGCCTGCGCCAACTGCTGGACTTGCTGGCCCAAGGCAAGAGCCGCTACGTGGCGCTGGGCGATGGTGGCTTTTTGGCCCTGACAGACACCTTGCGCCAACAACTGGCCGACTTGCGTGCGGTGGTGCAAGCCCAGGGCAAGGGCCAGCGCATCAGCGCCATGGCCGCGCTGGCCTGGGGCGCCCAGGCGGACGCCCCTGCGCTGGGCGGTGATAGCGCCTGGCTGCGCCGCAGCACGGCCTGGGAGGCATCACAACAACAAGTGTTCACCCTGCCACAAGCCCTGCTGGCCGAGCTGCGGGACTACCAGGCCAGCGGTTGGCAGTGGCTGATGCGCCTGGCTGCCAGCGGTTTTGGCGCGGTGCTGGCCGACGACATGGGCTTGGGCAAAACCCTGCAGACGCTTGGCCTGCTGGTGGCGCGCAGCGCGGGTGGGCCGGCGCTGGTGATGGCACCCACCTCGGTGTGTGGCAACTGGCTGGCCGAGGCCGCGCGATTCGCGCCCGGCCTGCAGGTGGAGATGTATGGCGACACCGCCCAGGCCGCCGACGGGGACGACATCGACACGGCCGAGCCGGCGCTTGACGCCAAAACAGACGCCGCCGATGTGGCGTCCGAAGGCACCCCACCCGACAGCGCCCGCCAAGCCGCCCGCCGCAAGCAGGTGGCCGCACTGGGCGCCGGCCAGGTGCTGGTGTGCAGCTACGGCCTGCTGCAACTCGACGGTGACATCCTGGCCAGCCGCACTTGGCACACCGCCGTGCTGGACGAAGCCCAAGCCATCAAAAACGCCAGCACCCGGCGCGCCAAGGCGGCCTTCACGCTGCAGGCCGATTTCAAGCTGGCGCTGACCGGCACACCGATCGAGAACCGGCTGAGTGAGCTGTGGTCCATCATGGCTTTTGCCAACCCGGGTTTGCTGGGCAGCAGTGAGCAGTTCAACCAGCGTTTTGCCGGCCCCATCGAGCGCGACGCCGACCCGCAAGCCGGCCGCCGGCTGCGCCGCCTGGTGGCGCCGTTCCTGCTGCGCCGCACCAAGGGCGAGGTGCTGGCTGACTTGCCACCGCGCACCGAGATCGTCCACGAGGTGGTGCCCGGCAGCCGCGAACGCGCGTTGCTGGAGGCCTTGCGCCAACAGGCCGAAGAAAGTGTCAACCAGGCCTTGAGCAGCGATGGCACGGTTGGAGAAGGCCAGGCGCAAATGCACATCCTGGCGGCCCTCACCAAACTGCGCCGCGCCGCCTGTGACCCGCGCCTGGTGGCGCCCGAGCTGGGCCTGGTGGGCGCCAAGGTGCAAGAGTTTGAGCGCCTGGCCCAAGAGCTGGTGGCCGGCCGCCACAAGGCGCTGGTATTCAGCCAGTTCACTGACTTTCTGGCCCTGCTGCGCGAGCGGCTGGACGCTGCGGGCTTGAGTTACCAGTACCTGGACGGCAGCACCC
>JANPOW010000182.1:0-4082 GCA_031428185.1 Betaproteobacteria bacterium
GTCGGGCACCAGGTGCAGGTCGGGTGGTGGGATGGCGCCGGGGCCGTCGCGGCTGCTGTCGGCGCTGGGCGCTGCGCTTGACGTGGCGGCTGCAGTGGCGGTTGATGCGGGCTTGCCGCCGGTGTGTCTTGGCGGACCACTTGCGCAGCCCGACAGGGCCACAGCGCCTGCCACTGCACCGCGCAGCGCCAGCCAGCGCAACGCCGCAGCAGCAGCAGCAGCGCTGCCGTGCGGGCGGCCCCGGCGGTGAGGTGGTGTGGGTGGTGTGGGTGGTGCTTGGGCCATGCCGGCGGCATTTTGCCGTCAGCTTGGCACGGCCCCTGCGGGATCGGCCGGCCGCTGCGCCACCGGCGTTGCGCTCAACGCGCCTGCGCTGGCAGGTCCAGGCCGGTGGCAGGCGATTCGGCGTGCTGGGCTTGAGCCGCCGGTGCGGTGACCAGCTCTTCCACAATGAAGCGGCCATAACGCTGCGCTGCAGCGGCGCCCAGCGCACACGCCACCCCGGCCACCAAGAGCGCCCGCGCGTCGTCAGCGCTGGGCACCACCAGAAAACTGCAGCCGGCCACGGCCAGCGCCCGGTGTGCCTGGATCAGGTTCAACTCCTGACCGAGCGACGCCAACGGGCTGGCGCTGAGCAACTCGGCATCCACCTGGTCGATCATTTCTTGCGGGCTGTAGCGCACCAGCGTGGCCGCATCCACACCCTGGGCGCTGAGGCGGTCCACACCAGCCTGCAAATCGGCCGCAGTGCGCCAGGCAATCACCACATGCCCGACCGGCTTGAACACCCCGAATGATTCGGGGAGATGGGCTTTGTCCACAAGCTGCTCCTGGTGATGGTGGCCAGGTTGGCCACCTGCCCAACATGCTGTGCCGGGCGCCGGGCCGGCGCCTGTGGGCGCAGGGCCTGCGCGCTTGTCAGACAGTGGCCCGTGTGGCGGCGCTGGCCTGCAGGCAGCCTGCCTGGCTCAGCGGCCCAGCCCCTCGCGGCGGGTCTTCAGGCCTTTGTCGAAAGCGTCTTGGTGCATCGGGGCGCCGGTTGTGGGGTTTGGTTGGCCCCGGTTGGGCGTCAGGCGTCTGGCGTCAGGCGCTGGCTCGGCCATCGTCATTGGCCCAGGGCTGCGGCCAGGGCCGGCGCCTCGCGTTCGCGCAGGCGGCTGCGGTTGTCGATCTTGGCCGCCGCCTGCGCTGCGGCCGCACTGCCGGCGGCACCGGCCAGCCGCTGTTGGTCGGCCACCAGCCTGTGCGCCAAGGCCTGGTCGCTGGATGCGCCGGCGGCACTGGGCAGCAGCCAGTAGCGGCCGCCAAACGGGCCCTCTCCGGCCAGCTGGCTGAACTTGTCCCAATGTGCGACGACAAAGTCATAGGCCAGCGCCGACAGCGCCGGCGCGCCGCCCAACTTGCCCGGCAGGCTGCTGCTGATGTCGTTGGGCAAGCGGCCCGACAGTGCTTCATCCAGCAGGCGTTGCGCGCGCAGCGGGTCGGTGCCGGCTGTCAGTGCGGCCAGTAGCACCCGGCGCTCCTCCTGGCTGTCGCTGGCACGCAGGGCGGCCAGCAGGGCGTTGAACTCGGCCTCGCTGGCGTCGCGCCCGGCGGCGTAGAGCAGTGCGGGCCGGATCGACGGTGGCACCTCGGCCGTGCCCTCCAGTGCCGCGCCAAAGCGGGCGTGCGCTGCCGCCAGCGTGGCCGCATGGCCAAAGCCGGCCAGGCGGTGGATCAGGTCGGCGCGCAGGGTCTGGGTTTCGCTGTCTTCACCCGGCGCCAGCTGCCAGCCCAGGCGCTCCAGCTCGGGGCCGAACAAGGCCTGGGCTGCCGCACGCAGCGGTGCCTGGGCCGGCGTGCCGTCCAGCGCAATGTCCAGCTCACGCCACTGCGTCAAGCCCAGCGCGTAGAGCGCGGCACGGCTGCTGTCCTGGGCCTGCGGCAGCGCGCCAAGCAGGCCCAAGTGCTCGGCCATCGGGCGCCGCCCGGCAATGGCCAGCGCGTTGCTGTCTGACAGCAGGGCCACCCGGTCGGCCGGGGCCAGCGTGGCAAAGGCTGCAGCCAGGCCGGCCCGCAAGCCGGGGTCAGCGTCAACCCGGTAGTAGCCACGCCCACCGGCGTTGGCCAGCAGTGGCAGCGGCGTGCAGCCGGGCAGTGTCAGGGTCTGCTCGGGGCGGGTCATCAGCAGTGATTGAACCTGGCTGCCGCGCGCCAGGCGCAGCGGGATCTGCCACGGGCCGCCGGCCAGTGGCTCGGGCTGCGCAGAAAAGCGGTTCTGGCGCAGCGTCACCACGGTCTGGCCGGCGTCGCAGTGCTGCGTCACGCCCAGCAGCGGCAGGCCGGGCTGGTCGGTCCAGCTGGCGGCCACCGCCGCCACCGTGTCAGGCGGCAAACCGGCAGCGCGGCTGATGTGCGCCCACAGGTCACCCGCCGTGGCGGGCTTGAAGCCACGCTCGGCCATGTAAGCGGCTAGGCCACGCTGGAACACAGCCTCGCCCAGCCACTCTTCCAGCATCGACAGCACGGCGCCGCCCTTGTCGTAGGTGACACCGTCGAAGACATCAAACACGCTGGCCTCGCTGACCGGGCCGGAGCGGATGGCACGGGTGGCCGGCGTGGCGTCGCGCGCCATCGTCCGGTCGACGTCGCGGCGCTGGCGCAGGGCGGTTTGCCACTCGGGGTGGAAATGCGCCGCGGCCTTGTTTTCCATCCAGGTGGCAAAGGCCTCGTTGAGCCAGATCTCGTCCCACGACGCGGCCGACACCAGGTTGCCAAACCACTGGTGGGCAATCTCGTGCGCCGCCACCAGGAAGACGGTGCGCCGGGTGTCCTCATCGCTGCGCGCCGGATCGAACAACAGCGCGTCCTCGATGTAGCTGATCAGCCCCCAGTCCTCCATCGCGCCCTCGCGTGTGCCGGGCACCGCAAGCTGGTCGAGCTTGGGCAGCGCGTAGGGCCGGCCAAAGTAGCGTGCATAAAAAGGCAGAACCTGGCGTGTCGCCTGCATCGCCAGGCGCGCCTGCTCACGCTTGCCCGGCGTGGTGAGGATGCGCAGCGGGATGCCGTCGACTTGGCCTTCCAGCATGTCGAAGCGGCCCACCGCGACCGCCAGCAGGTAGCTGGCCATCGGCGGTGTGGGTGCAAAACGGTGGCGGGTGGCGCTGCCGTCCGGCCATGCCCGGACCAGCGGCATGTTGGAGACCACCTGCAGGCCCTGCGGCGCCCGCACCTCCAATTCAAAGGCGCAGCGGAATACCGGCTCATCGAAGACCGGCAACAAGCGCCGCGCATGCACCGCCTCCAACTGGGTGGCCAGCATGCGCACCGGCTGGCCGTCCATCCGGTACGTGGCGCGGTACAGGCCTTCACCGGTGCTTTGTACCTGGCCCCGGTAGTCGATCTGCAGTGTCCAGGCGCCGGCGCCAATGGGCTTGCCATCTCGTGGCACCAGGCGCCAGGTCTGGCTGGCCGCATCGGCCAGCACCGTCAGCTTGCGCGGGCTGCCACCGGCACGGCTGAGCGTTGCAGCGTGCGCCTCCAGCGCCCTGGCGTGCAACATGATCGCCGGCACCGCCTGACGTGCCTGCAAGTGCATGCGCACCCGGCCGCCGAAGGTGTCTGACGCCGGATCAAGGTCAAGCGCCAGATGCACATGCGACGGCAGCACGGTCTTGGGCAGCAGGGTGCGGGTGCTGGCCAGATCAAAGCGCGGCTGGGCCAGCGTGATCAAGGGCAGCAGCAACAGCGCGAGTGGGGCCCAGATCGACATGTGCACTCCCGGAGCACCCGTGGTGGGCTTGCCATCGATGATGCCCGCAGCACGGCAGCGGCCTGTCATCAATCAGCGTTAGGTGGCTCTGGGTTGCTCGCGGTGGCCGCGGCAACCGCGGGTGGGGCGGCGGTGCGCCAACATGCAGCGCGCCTGATCACACCTCAAAAATGTGCGTCACCCCAGCAAAAAAGAGGTGGTGCGACCGGCAAGAATCGAACTTGCGACTAAGCCTTCGGAGAGCTTCATGATATCCACTTCACCACGGTCGCAGCAGCAGATGCAGCCGCGCATTCTATGCCACGCGCACCGGGCCGCTGTGGCGGCTGTT
>JANPOW010000183.1:0-8342 GCA_031428185.1 Betaproteobacteria bacterium
CTGGACGACGCCAACACCGAGCGCTACGCCCGGCTGGTGGCCGAGATGTCGAACAAGGGCACCCAGTTCTTGTTCATCAGCCACAACAAGATCGCGATGGAAATGGCCGAACAACTCATAGGCGTGACGATGCAGGAGCAAGGCGTCTCGCGGATCGTCGCGGTCGACATGCAGGCCGCTGTGGGATTGGTGCAAACCGCATGATCAGCATCACCCTGACTGAAGGTCTGATGGCCGTGGGCGGGCTGGTGCTGGTGGGTGTGGTGGCGCAGGGCGTGTGGTCAGCCCGCAAGGCCAGCCCACGCCAGGCAGTCGCACTGCCCGGCCGCACCGCGCCATCCCTGCATGGTGGTGGCCACGGCGTGGTGGACGGCAGCGCTGCCGCCGGTGCAGCGGGCGGCAGCGCGGCTGGTGGGTCTGACCCGACAAGCGCCACACTGGCCGGGGCAGAGGGCGCGTTCGGGCCGATGGACAACACCACCCCGCTGGGGGATTTGCGCCCGATCGCGCCACGCAAAACCGCCAGGCTGGACCCGTTGATCGACGCCATTGCCACCCTGCGGCTGGACACACCCGTCAGCGGTGACCTGGCCCTGGCCCACCTGCCACCCAGCCGCCGCGCCGGCACCAAGCCCTTCTTGATTGAAGGCCTCAACGCCGAAAGCAGGGACTGGGAGCTGCCCGCCGCCGGCCAGCGCTACAGCGAGTTTCAGGCCGGGGTGCAACTGGCCAACCGCAGCGGCGCGCTGGACCAGATTGAATACTCAGAATTTGTGCAAAAGCTGCAAGGTTTTGCTGACGGCGTGGGCGCCATGCCTGACCTGCCCGACATGCAAGACGCGGTGGCCCGAGGCCGTGAACTGGATGCCTTTGCCAGCGACCACGACGCCCAGTTGTCACTCACCCTGCGTGCCAACGGTGCGGCCTGGAGCCTGGGCTACCTGCAGCAATGCGCCGGCCGCCACGGCTTTGTGCCCGGCGCACTGCCCGGCAGGCTGGTGATGCCCGGCGCGGAAGACGGCTCACCCGCCGTGCTGGTGCTGGCGTTTGACCAACAAGCCGCGTTGGCCGACAACCCCGGGGCCAGGTCGGTGCGTGAGGCCCAGCTGTCGCTTGACGTGCCGCAAACCGCTGAAGCCGCCGAGCCCTTCCCGGCCTGGCACGAAGCCGCCCGCCTGCTGGCTGCCGAGATGGACGCCCTGATGATCGACGGCGCCGGCCGGCCCATCACCCTGCATGCTTTTGCCACCATCGGCACAGACCTGGCGCAGCTCTACAGCGCGTTGGCGCAGCGTGATCTGGCGGCGGGCTCAGCCGCAGCGCGGCGCTTGTTCAGCTGAGATGTGCGGCGTGGCCCGACGCGAGGCGGTCGCGCCGGGGTGGGGCGCTGGGCAAGCCTTGATCGACAATCCCCGCAGCCCACCCACCAGCACCCAAAACGCCGCCCATGACCACCCCACGCCCCGCCGGCCACGCCCTTGTTGAAGCCCTGATCGCCCAGGGCGTGACCACCACCTTCGGCGTGCCCGGTGAAAGCTACCTGGCGGTGCTGGATGGCTTGCACCAGCACCGCGACCAGATCCGCTTCATCGCCTGCCGGCAAGAGGGCGGCGCGGCCTTCATGGCCGAGGCGCAAGGCAAACTGAGTGGCCGGCCGGGGGTCTGCTTTGTCACCCGTGGCCCGGGCGCCACCAATGCCAGCATCGGCATCCACACCGCGTTCCAGGATTCCACCCCGCTGATCCTGTTTGTTGGCCAGGTGGCCAGTGACCAGCGTGACCGCGAGGCCTTTCAAGAGCTGGACTACCGCCAGATGTTTGGCCCCGGCACGCTGGGCCTGGCCAAGTGGGTGGCCGAGGTGCAGCAGGCCGACCGGCTGCCCGAGTACATCAGCCGTGCCTTCCACACCGCCATGCAGGGCCGGCCCGGCCCGGTGGTGCTGGTGCTGCCCGAGGACATGCTGAGCACGCAGACCAGTGCCGCTGTGCTGCCGCGTGTCGAGCCGGCCCATGCCTGGCCGGCGCCCGGTGCGCTGCGTGATCTGCGCGCCCTGCTGCTGGCGGCCCAGCGCCCGTTGTTGATTGCCGGTGGCAGCGGTTGGGACGCCGGCGCCGCCTGTGCGCTGCAGCGCTTTGCCGAGAACTGGCAACTGCCGGTGGCCTGCGGCTTCCGCTTTCAAGACACCTTTGACAACCGGCATGCGCTGTATGCCGGGGATGTGGGCATCGGCATCAACCCGAAGCTGGCGCAGCGGGTGAAAGACGCTGACCTGATCATCGCGCTGGGCATCCGCCTGGGTGAGATGACCACCGGCGGCTACACCCTGATCACACCGCCGCGCCCCAGCCAGAAACTGGTGCATGTCCACGCCGGGGCCGAGGAGCTGGGCCGTGTGTTTGCGGCAGACCTGCTGCTGCAGTCGTCCATGGCCAGCGCGGCCAAGGCGCTGGAGGCATTGGCCGCACCGGTGGCCGTGCCGTGGGCGGCCGCTGCGGCCGCTGCCCACGCCGACTACAAAGCCAATCAGGTGGCGCCAGCCGTGGCGCCGCTGGACTTAGGCGTGGTGATGAAAACCGTGCAGCGACTGGCGCCCGAGGACACCGTGTACACCAACGGCGCGGGCAACTTCAGCGGTTGGCTGCACCGCTATGTGCGCTACTTTGGCCTGCAGCACCACGGCCGCACGCAACTCGCGCCCACGTCGGGTGCGATGGGATATGGCTTTCCGGCGGCGGTGAGCGCGGCCTTGCTGTACCCCGAACGCACTGTGGTCAACGTGGCCGGTGATGGAGACTTTTTGATGAACGGCCAAGAGCTGGCCACCGCCACCGGCTACCTGGACCACGGCCGCCGTGGCCGCCTGATCTGCCTGCTGGTGGACAACGGCAGCTACGGCACCATCCGCATGCACCAGGAGCGTGAATACCCCGGTCGCACCAGCGGCAGTGATTTGTTCAACCCTGACTTTGCGGCCATGGCCCGCGCCTTTGGCTGGCGTGCTGCCACGGTGCTGGACACAGCCGCATTTGAGGCCGTGTTTGCCGAGGCACTGCAGCCCGGCGCGCCGATGTTGATCCACCTCAAGCTGGCTGTGGATGTCAGCACCAGCCGCAGCACCTTGACCGCCATCCGCCAGGCCGCGCAGCACGCTGGCCGCTGATCTGCGGGCCTGGGTTGGCGGGGCTGTCGGGCCGCGTTGCGGCCGCCGGCACAGCCAACCATCCGCCTTTCATGGGATGTACCGCAGCCAATGCGCAGGGCTATGATTTGCCGCTTGGGATGCGCGTGCAACCGGCCACCCTGACGGGCGCCGGGCCTCGCATCCGGACCACCCTCCGGTGGGCCAGCGCCGCGTTTGCCGGGTCGATTGCCCGGCCAAACATCCCCCCAGGCGCCAGGCGGCCGCCGGGTGTTGCAACAACGGAGGTCGCCATGCTGCAAACCCCCCAATTCGCCAGCACCAGCCATCAAGCCGTGGTGCGTGCCCTGTGTCTGTTGTCCCCCTTGTTGTTGATGCCGCTGCCGCTGCAGGCGGCCGACGCGATTGATCTGGGCCAACAAGTGCCCGATGTGCAGGCCATCAGCGAGGGCCTGTTCCCGGAGGACGCTTGCAAAGAGCTGCAGCAGGCCGGCTTCAAATGCATGGGCTTCAAGCCAGCGGTGCGTTTCTCCTTGCCCAGCGCCAACTTCAAGCTGGGGTCGGCTGAATTGCCTGACATGCTGCGCAAGCAGCTTGACCGCTTTGCCGACGTGCTGCGTGGCAAACGTGACAGCAGCCAGGTGCTGCGCATCGAGGGCCACGCCGACGCCACCGGCAGCGACGATGTGAACCTGCCGCTGTCGCAGCGCCGCGCCGAGGCGGTGCGGGACTACCTTGTCAAAAGTGGTGCCGACCACGCCATGCTGCAGGCCGTGGGCATGGGTTCACGGGCGCCCAAAATCAGCGCTGACCCGTTTGCGGCGGAGAACCGCCGGGTCGAAATTGGCCGCCAGGCGGGGCCTTGAGTCGCTGAACCTGGTGCTGCCGCCACTTTTTCGCGGCTGCGTTTGCCACCTTGTTCGTGGCCTGCAGCGCCGCCTGATGCGCCGCTGCAGCGGCCAACACACAGCCCGCCGGCAGCTTGCAATCCCTAGGCTGCATGCCCTGTTCAGGCGTCTTGCAAGCCAGGTCTTGCAGCGGCATATCCCCTACCATGCCCCGATGGGCAAAGCGTGGATGCAGCACAAGCAGGACGGTGGAGAGGCGGCAAATGCCCGTGACAGCGTGCCCGCATTTGCCCCGCAGATGATGTTTGTCGGATTGTTGGTGGCATTGCTGGCCACGCTGCCGCGGGTGGCCCAGGCCCAGACCCAGAGCCAGATCAAACCCTTGGCCGAGCCGGCGGACACACGCCCCGGTGGTTTGCTGCCCACACCGCAGCAACTGGCCCCACGCCCGGCCACCAGCACCGACGCCGCTGACCTGCCACCCCAGCCCGGCTTGCCGCGTGAGCTGGAAAAACCGCAAAACGAGTTCCAGCTCGATGTACGGGCCTACCAGGTGTCGGCCAACGCACCGGCGGCGCTGGTGGCCGCGCTGCCCACGCTGCTGGCGCCTTATGTCGGCCCCGGCCGCACGTTTGAGGACCTGGTCAACGCGGCGGCCGATGTCACCCGCTACCTGCAGCGTGACGCGGGCTATTACCTGGGCTACGCCTACCTGCCCGAGCAGCAACCGCAAGACGGCATCGTGAAAATCCAGGTGCTGGAGGGCCGGCTGGACGGCCCGCCGCAACTGGTCTGGCCCGACAGCCTGCCGGTGCAGCGTGCCGTGGTGCGGGCCTATCTGGACCGGCTGCAGGCCGGTGAAATCTTGCGGGTGGACGTGCTGGAGCGGGTGGTCTTCCTGATCAACGATTTGCGCGGCATCACCGCCCGTTTCGAGGTCTTGCAAGGCAGTGTGCCGGGCACCTCACGCCTGCTGGTCACTGGCCAGGCCGAGAGCCGCTGGTCGGCCAAGGCTGAAGCTGACGTGAATGGCTCACGCTTCCTGGGCACCAGCCGGCTCTCTGGCCTGGTGTCGGCCAACAGCCTGCTGGGGCGGGGGGATTCAGTCACCGTCAATACGCTGGTGTCCACCAGCGGTGGCCTGGCCTTTGCGCTGGCCGGCTACACCTTGCCAGTGGGCAGTGACGGCATCAAGCTGGGCGCGTCACTCTCAGCGGTGCACTACAAGCTGGACCCCAAGTTGATCCAGCTCGATGTCAACGGCGACGCCGTGGCGCTGAGCACTTACGCGCTGTACCCGTGGGTGCGCTCACGCAACCTCAACCTGTTTGTGGTGGGCACGCTGGACGCCAAGTTCAACACCGACCGCATCGGTGGCACTGAGCAGCGCCGCACCATCACCAACCTGACGCTGGGCCTGACCGGTGACCTGCGCGACAACCTGTTGGGTGGTGCGGTCAGCACCTTCGAGGCCAACCTGACCAGCGGCCAGGTGCAGTACGCCGGCGGCAAGCCCGGCAGCGTGGATGACGCGCCGCAGTACAACCGCGCCGGCCTGGGTTTCAACCGGCTGCAAAACGTGCTGGACGGCCGGCTGCTGCTGTATGCGGCACTGCGCGCGCAACTGGCGCTGGCCAACCTGGACAGCGGTGAGCAGTTCCGCATCGGTGGGCCGGACGGTGTGCGTGCGTTTGCGCCCGGTGAGGGCACGGGCGACAGCGGCGCGGTGCTGAGCACCGAGCTGCGCCTGCTGCCACCCGAGGACTGGCTGGGCCGGCTGGCGCGTGAGCTGGTGTTCAGCGCCTTTGTTGACCACGGCGTGGTGCGCTTTCGCCACAACACATCGGCGCAGCTGTCCAATTTTGTCAACCAGGCCCATTTCACCGGTGCCGGGCTGGCCATGGCCTGGGAGCGGCCGCGTGCCTTTGCGGCGCGGCTCAGCCTGGCCTCACGCGTTGCCGGCAAGGCCAGGTCAGACACCCAGTCGGGCAGCACCCGGCTGTATGCCCAGATCAGCATGTTTTTCTGATCCCGCCCATGACCGCGCCGCGCCCTCGCCGCCCAGCAAACGCCGCTCTGGCCCAGCCATGCCTGCCGGTGCGCTCGCCGGTCAGCCTGGCCGTGGCGCTGGCCGCAGCGCTGTGGGCCGCGCCGGCGCCGCTGTGGGCGCTGCCGCAAGACGCGGTGGCCACACTGGGCCAGGTGGTGGTGCGGCCAGTGGGCAGCAGCGTGCTCGACATCGTGCAGAGCAGCGCGCGTGCCGCACTCGATTGGCGCAGTTTTTCCATCGCCGCCGGTGAGCGCGTGGTGGTGCACCAGCCCGACGCCGCGTCGGTGCTGTTCAGCCGCGTCACGGGCGGCGATCCATCGCTGATCTTTGGCCAGTTGCAGGCCAACGGCCGGGTCTTTCTCAGCAACCCGCGTGGCATCCTGTTTGGTGCCGGCGCGCAGGTGGATGTGGGTGGGCTGGTGGCCACCACCCTGGCGGTCAATACCACCGCGCTGGTCAACGGCAACTACCAGTTGTCGGGCGCCAACGCCAACACCGGCGCGCTGCAGATGGACGGCAGCATCCGCGCCCCGGCTGGCACGGTGGCGCTGGTGGGCCCCAGCGTGCGGGTGGGCGGCCAGGTGCTGGCGGGGCGCGTAGGCCTGGCCGCTGCGGCGGCGGTGCAGGTGGACGTGGACGGCGACGGGCTGATCTTTTTCAACCTGCGCAACGACAGCCTGGCCGCCCGCCTGGCGCTGCTGCCCGGGGCTGAGCTGCGCGCCGGCAGCGCTGAGCTGCGGGCCCTGGCGCGCAGCGGTTTTGCCGATACCGTGCTCAACCTGGACGGCGTGGTGCGCGCCACCGGCCTGCGCCTGCAGGACGGCCGGGTGGTGATTGACGGCGGCAGCAGCGGCATCAGCCAGATCAACGGCCAGGTGCGGGCCGACAACGCGGCCAGCGGGCGCGGCGGTGAGGTGCTGGTGCTGGGTGACAAGCTGTTGCTCGCCAGCAGCGCCAAGCTCGATGCCAGCGGGGCAGCGGGTGGTGGCAGCGTGCGTGTGGGCGGTGATTTGCAGGGCAGCACTGCTGCCACGCTGCTGCCGTATTCCAGCCAGGCTGCCAGCCAGGTGCTGGTGCAGGCCGGCGCCACCCTGCAGGCCGACGCCACCCGGCAGGGTGATGGTGGGCGCGTCATTGTCTGGTCCGACCAGGCCACCCGTTTTGCCGCTGCGGCCAGTGTGCGGGGCGGGCCGCTGGGCGGTGATGGCGGGCTGGTGGAGGTGTCGTCCAAAGGCAACTTGCTGTTTGCCGGCAGTGTGGACCGCAGCGCCCCGCTGGGCCGCAGCGGCCGGCTGCTGTTAGACCCGCTGGATTTGGAGATTGGCGCTGCCGCCAACCTGAATGGTGATACCACCCTGGGTGATGACCTGGCGCTGCGCAGCCTGCTGTTTGCCGAGCAGGGCAGCGCGCTCAGCAAGGTCACGGCGGCCCAGGTCAAGGCCTTGCTGGCGGGCGGCGATGTGACGCTGCAAGCCAGCAACAACCTGAGCGTGACCAGCGCCATCACCGCCGGTGCGGCCACCGACTTTGCGCTGACCCTGCAGGCCGGCAACAACTTGACGGTCAGTGCGCCCATCAGCCTGGCCGGCAGCGGCAAGGCCTTGACCCTGCAGAGCAATGCCGACACCGGCATTGCGCTGGCGCCGGCCAAACCGGCGGGGGTGGTGACGGTCAACAGCCCGCTCAGTGCCAACGGCGCCATCGTCATCAGCAACGGTGTGGCCGGCACCGGCCAGCATGTGTTGGGCGCCGCGCTCACCGCGTCCAGCCTGCAGGTCACCGGTGGCATCAAGCTGGTGGGCAGCAATGCCTGGACGCTGGCGGGCAACAGCAGCGTGGCAGGCGTGATCGCCGATGTGATCGCCGATGGCAGCAGCGCCGGCGAGTTGCTCAAGGCCGGCGCCGGTGTGTTGACACTGACCGGCGCCAACAGCTACAGCGGTGGCAGCACGGTGCAGGCCGGCATGCTGCAGGCCCAGTCCAACACGGCGCTTGGCACTGGCGCGGTCAGCGTGGCCAGCGGGGCGGCACTCGGCCTGAGCGGCGGCATCACGCTGGCCAATGCAGTGACCCTGGCCGGTGTGGGCATCAACGACGGCGGTTTGAACGGCGGCATCAACGGCGGCGCGCTGCGCAGCCTGAGCGGCAACAACACGGTCAGCGGCGCGCTGACGCTGGCGGGTGCAGCGCGCATCAACGCTGATGCCGGCAGCTTGACGCTGGGCAGCATCAGCGCGGTGGCGGACAGCGCTTTTGGGCTGCGACTCGGCGGCGCCGGCGGCCTGCTGCTGGCCGGCGCCATCAA
>JANPOW010000184.1:0-2446 GCA_031428185.1 Betaproteobacteria bacterium
GCACATCAAAGTCGATGATGGCCACCCGCTGCAGGCCCAGCACGTCCAGCGCGTGGCGGGCGGCAATGGCCACGTTGTTGAAAAAACAGAAGCCCATGGTCTCGCTGCGGGTGGCGTGGTGGCCAGGGGGCCGCACCGAGCAAAAGGCGTTGTCCACCTCGCCCTTGAACACCGCTTCAGTGGCCGCCACCGCCGCCCCGGCAGCGCGCAGCGCGGCACGCCAGGTGCCGGCGCACACCAGCGTGTCCGGGTCCAGGTAGCGCGGCTCACCGCTGGCCTGCACCTGCTGCATGAACTCTTGCAGCTCGGCCACGTAGTTGCTGCTGTGCGCGTGGCCCAGTTGCGCCAGCGTGGCCAGCGGTGCGTCGCGCTGCTGCAGCGCGATGTCCAGGCCCGAGGCGCGCAGTTGGTCGCTGATGGCGTCCAGCCGCTGCGGGCATTCGGGGTGGCCGTCACCCATGTCGTGCAAACGGCACTCGGGGTGGCTGTAGAAGGCGGTTGCCATGCGTTGTCTCGAATTGTTTTCCGGTATGGTGCCGCGCATGGCTGACCCACATCTTGCGCGGCGCTTGTCGCAACTCTCAAGCCAGATTAGCACGGTCATCGTCGGCAAACAGCCGCAGATTGACGATTGCATCGCCTGCCTGCTGGCCGGCGGCCACCTGCTGATCGAGGACGTGCCCGGCGTCGGCAAAACCACCCTGGCCCATGCGCTGGCGGTGTCACTGGGCTTGAAGTTTTCGCGGGTGCAATTCACCGCCGACCTGATGCCGTCTGACCTGGTCGGGGTCAGTGTGTTCGAGCGCAGCAAAGAGGCGTTTGCATTCCACCCCGGCCCGGTGTTCACCCAGGTCTTGCTGGCCGACGAGATCAACCGCGCCGGCCCCAAAACCCAGAGCGCCTTGCTGGAGGCGATGGAGGAGCAGCAGGTGACGGTGGACAACGACACCCGCGCGCTGCCCAAGCCCTTCTTCGTGATCGCCACCCAGAACCCGAGTGACCAGCTGGGCACCTATCCACTGCCCGAAAGCCAGCTTGACCGCTTCTTGATGTGCATCACCCTGGGCTACCCCGACCGCGCCCGCGAGCGCGCGCTGCTGGCCGGTGAAGACCGGCGTGGCCTGGTGGCCAGGCTGGGCCCGGTGATGGGCGCGGCCGACCTGCTGGCGGCGCAGGCGGCGGTGGGCCAGGTGCATGCGTCCGACGCGCTGCTGGACTATCTGCAGGCGGTGATTGCCGCCACCCGCTCGGGTAAATGGTTTGCCGACGGTTTGAGCCCACGCGCGGGCATCAACATCCTGCGCGCCGCCCGTGCCCGCGCCCTGCTGGGCCAGCGTGATTACGTGGCGCCCGACGACATCCAGGCCATCCTGCCGCAGACCGCAGCCCACCGCCTGGTGCCAGTGGCCGGCGCCGGCCGGGGCCGGGTTGAACAGGTGCGGGCGATGGTTGAGGCGATCGGCATCCCTTGACCCACCCCCGCAGCGCCTTCGGCGCTCCCCCTCAAGGGGGCGCCGCCAGCGGCCCGGCAAAGCCGGTTCCGCGGCGGCCGCTTGGTCAATGGCGGTGATGGGGCGACGACTTCGCGCCTGGTTCGAAACCCGGCTGCCGCGCAGCGACAGCTGGACTTTGAGCCAGCACAACCTCTACATCCTGCCCACCCGGGCCGGCTGGGCGTTTGGCATCACGCTGGCGGTGATGCTGCTGGCGTCCATCAACTACCAGCTCAACCTGGGCTACGCGCTCACCTTCTTGCTGGGGGGTGCGGCCGGTATCTCGATGCACCAGACCCACGGCAACCTGCGCCGGCTGGTGCTGCATGTCAAAGCACCGGCACCGGTATTTGCCGGTGAGCCGGCCACGCTGGAGGTGGTGCTGGCCAACCCCGGGCGTGAGCGGCACGGTGTGGGCCTGGGCCTGTACACCGCAAGGCGCCGGGGCATGGCGTTTTGTGATGTGCCGGCACTGGGCCAGACCAGCCTGCGGCTGCGTTTCACACCCGCCGCGCGCGGCCTGCACCCGCTGCCCACGCTGCTGGTGGAGACCCACTTCCCGCTGGGCCTGTTCCGCGCCTGGACGGTGTGGCGGCCGGCCGCCAGCGTGCTGGTCTATCCGGCACCGCAGCAGCCCGCGCCGCCGCTGCCCGCCGGCCGGCCCACCGACCAGGGTGAGCGGCCGGTGCGGCTGGGCAGCGGCGGTGAATTTGACGGTGCGCGCGCCTACCGCCGGGGTGACCCGGCCAGCCGGGTGCTGTGGAAGAAGGTGGCCCACGCGGGTGAGTTGGTCAGCCGCGACACCAGCGCCAGCGCCGCGCAAGCGCTGCAGCTGGACCTGGCCACCGCCGGGCCCGGCAGCAGCACCGGGCCGGCGCTGGAAGCACGCTTGTCCCGCCTGGCCGCCTGGGTGCTGGCGGCCGACAGCCAGGGCCTGGGCTACGGCTTGCGCC
>JANPOW010000185.1:0-4141 GCA_031428185.1 Betaproteobacteria bacterium
GCACCCGCAGCTTGAGGTGTTTTTCACCCACCAGACGCTGCTGCAGCACGTCCACCTCATCACAGAACAGCGGCGCGTCAAACCCCTGGCCCCACACCTGCGCGTCCAGCTGCGCCACGGTGGCGATGTTGAAATATTCCAGCCCCAGCGGGCCGTCGGTGGCCAGCACCCGGGCCAGCGCGGCGGGCTGCAGCCATTCCACCGCCACCTGGCGCAGTGCGCTGGCAAAGGTGGGCAGATCGGCTTCGTCCAGCGTGCAGCCGGCCGCCATGGCATGGCCGCCAAACTTGCGCAGCACACCGGGGTGGCGTTTGCTCACCAAATCCAGTGCATCACGCAAATGGAAGCCGGCGATGGACCGGCCCGAGCCTTTGAGCAGCCCGTCCTGGCCACGCGCCAGCACAAAGGTGGGCCGGTGCAACTGGTCTTTGAGCCGGCCGGCCACGATGCCCACCACGCCTTCATGAAACGCCGCGTCAAACAGCACCAGCGCGGGCGGGGTGGCGGCGGCGTCGAGTTGCCGGGCCAGCAAGTCGTCGAGCAGCAACTCGGCCTGCAGGCGCATGTCGGCCTCCACCTCGCGGCGCTGGCGGTTGATGGCGTCGAGCTGCTGGGCCAGCTCAGCCGCGCGCGCCGGGTCATCGGTGCTCAGGCATTCAATGCCCAGCGTCATGTCCGACAAGCGCCCTGCGGCGTTGATGCGTGGCCCCAGCGCAAAGCCGAAGTCAAAGCCTGCAGCACGCTCAGCGTTGCGGCCGGCAGCGGTGAACAGCGCCGCCACACCCGGTTGCATGCGGCCGGCGCGCACCCGCTTCAAGCCTTGCGCCACCAGGCGGCGGTTGTTGCTGTCGAGCTTGACCACGTCGGCCACCGTGCCCAGGGCCACCAGGTCGAGCAGGGTATCGAGCCGGGGCTGCTGGTCGGCGGCAAACAGGCCACGCGCACGTTGCTCGGCGCGCAGGGCCAGCAGCACATAAAACATCACGCCGACACCGGCCAGGGCCTTGCTCTCAAAACCGCAGCCGGGCTGGGATGGGTTGACGATCACGGTGGCATCAGGCAACACCACGCTGCCGTCGGCGCCGAGTGCCGGCAGGTGGTGGTCGGTCACCAGCACCCGCAGCCCCAGCGCCCGGGCGTGGGCCACGCCGGCGATGCTGGCGATGCCGTTGTCCACGGTGACCAGCACGGCGGTTGTGGTGGCCTGGGGCGTGCCGGGCGGCACGGCAGTGAGGCCGGGGAAGGCCAGGTCCACGATGGCCGGTGTCAGGCCGTAACCATGCACTGCCCGGTCAGGCACCACATAGCCCACGTTGGCCGGGGTGGCGCCCAGCATCACCAGGCCACGCAGCGCCACCGCGCAGGCAGTGGCG
Organism: Betaproteobacteria bacterium; assembly: GCA_031428185.1. Lineage (GTDB taxonomy): Bacteria > Pseudomonadota > Gammaproteobacteria > Burkholderiales > Burkholderiaceae_C > Pseudaquabacterium. The sequence goes on from JANPOW010000185.1 coordinate 1,374, forward strand.
CCGTCGCAGTCGTAGTCGGCCACGATGCAGATGCGCTGGCCAGCGGCAATCGCATCGGCCAGCAGCACGGCGGCCGCAGTGCTGCCCAGCAGCGTGGATGGTGGCAGCAGGTGGGCCAGGCCATCGTCCAGCTCAGCGGCGCTGCGCACCCCGCGGGCGGCAAACAGGCGTGCCAGCAGTGGGTGCACACCGGCTTGCTCCAACGCAAAGGCGGCGCGCGGCGGCACATCGCGGGTGCGCAGGGTGGGGATGTTGGGGCTGCTCACAAGGCCTCCAGCACGCTGGTGGTGGCGGGCTGACGCCAGCGCTGCAGCAAGGCCTGCCACCACGGCTGCGGCTGCAGCGTGAAGGGCTGGGCAAAACGCTCACCGCACAGCGTGAGGCGGGCGCCGGGCTGCTGCAACACGCTGGCGATGGGGCCGGCGTCCAGCGCCTGCCAGGCCTCGCACCAGGCGGCCCAGTCTTCTGCCAGCGCGGGGGCGCGCAGGCGGTTGTCAATCTGCGGGGCCTCAGGTGGTGTCTTGCTGGTCGGCAGCGTGCCGCAGCCACTCAGCCAAAACGAGTTGATGGTGGGCAGGCCGGCGGCCTCACGCCGGTCATTCAGCGGGTGGGTGTACAGCAGCATCTGCACCTCGTTTTGCAGCCGGCGGATCAGGCGGGCGCTCTGGCGGTCTGGCAGCCAGGGCGTGAGCTGGCGGCCCATCACCCGGTCGAGTGACGCGGTGGCCATGCCGTCAAACTGCGGGTGGCTGGCCAGCCAGACCAGCGGCGCGGCCCAGTGCAGATGGACGCCTTCGGAGGTGAACAGGTGTTGCACCGCGTCCAGCGCCGCGCGTGACGCGGCCTCGTCCAGCTGCAAGGCCGCAGGGTCCGTCAGGCTGATCTGCTCACTGCCGGCGTGCAGGTGCACCGGTGTCAAGCAGCCCCAGGCGGCGGTGGTGGCGCCGGGCAGACCCAGGGCCTGGGCTTGTTGCGCGGCAAAAGGGAGTGCGCAGTCAGGCAGGGCGCAGCCGGGCAGGGTGGCTGCATTGTTTGTCCAACCGAGGGCCAGGGCCAAGGCTTGCTCATGCGGTGGATTGAGGCTGAACTCGTCACTGCCGAATGGCGGGCTGGGCGTCAGGCGGGCCAGCAGGCGGTCCAGGTGCGGCAGTGACAGGGTTTGCAAGGCCTGCAGTCCGGCTTCGGATGCCGTGCCGGCAAAGGGGACGATGAGGTGCATGTGCGGGGGATTATCCCGGGGGGGCGGTTGCAGGTTTGCTCAAGTCGCGCTCAATGCGTTGCTTGCAGAGACCTCGCGAGGCAGGCAAGGCCGCCGGGCGAGCGGCTCCGCGAATGTCCTCCGGTGTCGGCTAAAGGCCGCCACCACCCCCTTTATTTCGCTACACCGCTCACCCGACACCCTTGCCAGCCGGCACCGTCTCCGCACGCTGCGTGTCGCTCAAACGCGGACCGCCACCGTGGTGGGAGGAGCGCTGTGGTGGGTCGCTGTGTGGCGTGAAGTAAAGGAGGAAGCGTTGGCCGTTTTTGGCCGACGCCGGGGGACATGAACGGAACACAGCGACCCGGCGCAGCGATCCCGCTGAGACCACGGCACACACCGCCCGGCGCACGCGCACGGACCCAACCACCAACACCCACTCAGTTAGCATCCGGCCCCTATGAATTGGCCCTATGAATGGCAGATTGGCTGGCGCTACACCCGCGCGGGCCGGGCGGGCCGGCGCAATGGTTTTATCTCCTTCATCTCGTTTGTCTCGATGCTGGGCATTGCGCTGGGTGTGGCGGCGCTGATCATCGTGTTGTCGGTGATGAACGGCTTTCAGAAAGAGGTGACCGACCGCATGCTCAGCGTGGTGGCGCATGTGGAGGTGCTTGACCCGCAGGGCAACGCGCTGCCAGATTGGCAGGCCACGGCTGACAAAGCCCGCCAGAACCCGGCCGTGCTGGCGGCCGCGCCCTTCATCGCGATGCAGTCGTTGATTGCGCGGGGCGACGAAATGCGCGGCGCCGTGGTGCGCGGCATCAACCCGGCGGCCGAGGCCACCGTGACACCACTGGCCGCCCGGCTCAAAGACACGCTGCTGGCCACGCTGCAGCCCGGCGCCTGGAACATCGTGCTGGGGGTGGAGCTGGCGCGCAGCCTGCGGGTGCAGGTGGGCGACCCGGTGACACTGGTGGCCCCGGGTGGTCAGGTGACACCGGCTGGCACCGTGCCACGCCTCAAGCGCTTTACCGTCAGTGGCACGTTTGAGGCCGGCCATTTTGAATACGACAACGGCCTGGCGCTGATCCACCTGGACGACGCGGCCAAGCTCTACCGGCTGGACGGCCCCACCGGCATCCAGCTGAAGTTGGCCGATCTGCACCAGGCCCGCGCGGTGGCCCAGCAACTGGCCGGCAGCCTGGGCAACCACCTGCTGGTGCGCGACTGGACCCGCACCAACCGCAACTGGTTTGACGCGGTGCAGCTAGAAAAACGCCTGATGTTCATCATCCTCACGCTGATCGTGGCGGTGGCGGCGTTCAACCTGGTGTCCACGCTGGTGATGACCGTGACCGACAAACGCGCTGACATCGCCATCTTGCGCACCCTGGGCGCCAGCCCCCGTTCGGTGATGGGCATTTTTGTGGTGCAAGGTGCGGCCAGCGGGGTGATCGGCACGCTGGGCGGGGTGCTGTTCGGCCTGCTGGTGGCGGTGAACATCGGCACCCTGGTGCCGGCGCTGGAGCGCCTGCTGGGCATGGCCTTCCTGCCCGGCAGCATCTAC
>JANPOW010000186.1:0-7901 GCA_031428185.1 Betaproteobacteria bacterium
GTTGCCCACCTGCTCCATGCGGCGCGCCAGTTCGGCACTGGCGTCGGCGGTCTGTTTGACCTTCTGCATGTAGCGCACGGTCTCCTCGGCAGCCAGGGCGTTGTAGTACGCCTTGCGTGTGTCGGCTGCGAGCGACAGCACGCTCATCGCGACCATGCCCTTTGTCTGCTCGAAGCGTCGTGCTTCCATCTGGCCGATGAAAGGCATGGCGATCAGGCGGGCGATGTTGAAGTGCAGCCCACGCTCGATTTCTCGCTCGTCGCCACGGCTTGACCGCCCGAAGCTGAAACCCGGATTGGGCAAGCGCCCGGCCTGCACGACCTCGGCCTCGCCGATGCCCAGGTCCTGGAAGGTGGCCTGCAGGCCACGGTTGTTCAGCAAGGCCACCTGCACGGCATCGTCCACGGTCAGCGGCTTGGACAACAGGTCGCCGACACGCTTGGCGATGCTGTCCTGGTCGGCGTCTGATCGGGACCATTGCAGGTCCTTGCCCAGTCGGTCCCTGACGGTCCTTTCCACCGCTGCGAAGCCACCATCGGGGCTGAATGAGGCGCACCCGCCGAGCACGGTGGCGCTGACGAGCACGGCCAGCAAGCGCAGCGGACGTGCTGCGCTTGGCACTTGGACCGCTGCGGGGTGCGGTGGTGTGGCACCGCTGTTCATGACGAGGGTCATAGGGCTGGGCTTCATGGCATCTTGTGGCCACCATGCCCGGCGGGCATGGGCTTGGCCTTGTCAGTGGGTACCGCAGCAGATGCGGCAGGTGCCGGGTCGGGCTGCTGTGCCTCGCGGGCATAAACACGCCAACCGCCGATGCGGGTGACGGTGTCGTTCGCGTCGCGCCAGGAGACTGGTTTTTCGTCGCCCAGCAACCGGTACTGGGAGAACGACGACAGATAGCGCAGCGCGGGCACGGTGGCCTTGGGATCGAGTGGATCGAGCCTGGCGGCCGTTGCAGCCGGTTGTGCCTGGACTGTCAGTGTGGCGAGCACGGAGGCCGCGAGCAGCGCGGATTGCACTGCGGATGGCACGCGCCAGCGCCCGTGCACTGTAGGCACGGGAATGGAAATGGAAATGGAAATGGAATGGACCATGATGTCCTCGCGTCAAAGTCTTGGGGGCTCCGGTGCTGCATGCGCAGCAGGAGAGAGACAGGACCTGGCAAGAGGGCGCGTGTCAGGGCACGCGGCGAACCCGCCAGCTAGGCGAAAACGGTTCGGGGGGGGCGGTCGGGGCCGTCGGCGGCAAAGGTGTCGACGCCCGGCACCAGGGTGGAGAACACCGTGGGGGTTAAAACGGGCGCCAGCACAGCCAGCGCAGAACTCAGGATCGCACCTACAGAGCAGCAGGAAGCGCAGGCGCTGCACTTGTGCTTGCTGGCATCGCCGACTTTGGCAGACGGCACCGAGGCGGATGAGGCCTTGTCCGCCTGAGCCTCAGCTTTGGGGTGCTCGTGGTCCCCGGCGACGCCGCCGTTGTGATGTGCGTGGTTGGCTGGTGCAGCCAGTTGCATCTGCGCGGCAACTCCACCGCCATGGTGATTGGGGCCGCAGGACGCCATGATCGCGGCTGCAGCGCCCTGGGCGGGGACTGCCAGCGCCAACAACCAAATCAAAAGCGTTTTGATGCAAAAACCCATGTTGGTAGCTTACCGCAGCACGACTCCTGCGTACCGTGTTGTGGCCCCAAGGCGGTCATGTCGCCTGAGCCCCAAGTAGAAGTGTCCCGTTGGCAATACGAGGAGGCACGGGGTGGCGCGAACTGGCACAGGCGTTGAGGCTGATGAGTCAGAAGGAAGTTCACCGGTTTGAGGTGATCAAACGGGTGATGGCCGGAGGCCTTGACCAAGGGCAGGCGGCGCAGCTCCTCGGGCTGTCCACGCGCCAGGTCAAGCGGCTGTGTCGCAGCGTGCGTGAGCGGGGTGCGCTTTTCAAACCGCGCCGGCCCCGCACCACACGCCATCGTGCCGCGCCAGCTTGCTGCCGTTGCAGCGCCAGCCGGACGGCTGCCAGCCTGTCAGGCCACACCGCGCCGTGCAGCGTGGCGGGGTGGCCTCAGCCCAGCCGCGCCTGGTGCCTGGCCACCTGCGCCAGCACCTGCACCGGTGCGGTGCCACCGCGCACATTGCGTGCGTCCAGTGAGCCGCGCAGCGTCAACACGCCCGGCGCGTCGTTGCCAACCAGCGGGTGCAAGGCTTGCAGATCGGCCAGCGGCAACTCGGCCAGGTCCAGCCCACGCTGCAGGCCCAGCTTGACGGCATGGGCCACCACTTCATGGGCATCACGAAACGGCAAACCGCGTTTCACCAGGTAATCCGCCAAGTCGGTGGCGGTGGCATAACCACGCCGTGCAGCGGCCTCCATCGCGGCCGGTTTGACCACAATGCCGGCCACCATTTCGGTGAGGATGCGCAAGGTGCCGGCCAGGGTGTCCACGGTGTCGAACAGCGGCTCCTTGTCCTCCTGGTTGTCCTTGTTGTAGGCCAGCGGCTGGCCTTTCATCAGGGTGATCAGGCCCATCAAGTGGCCCACCACGCGGCCGCTTTTGCCACGTGCCAGCTCGGCCACATCCGGGTTGCGCTTCTGCGGCATGATGGATGAGCCGGTGCAATACCGGTCGGCCAGGTCGATGAAGCCGAAGTTCTGGCTCATCCACAGCACCAGCTCTTCGGCCATGCGCGAGACATGCACCATGGTGATGGTGGCGAAGCCCAGGAATTCGATCGCAAAGTCGCGGTCGCTCACCGCGTCCAGGCTGTTTTCGCAGAGGCCATCAAAGCCCAGCTCACGCGCCACCGCATCCCGGTCCAGCGCGTAGCTGGTGCCGGCCAGCGCGGCAGCACCCAACGGCAGGCGGTTGGTGCGTTTGCGTACATCGGCCAGGCGCTCGGCATCACGCGCAAACATCTCCACATAGGCCAGCAGGTGGTGGGCAAAGCTCACCGGCTGGGCCACTTGCAGGTGGGTGAAGCCGGGCATCACGGTCTGGCTGTGCTGGCTGGCCACGCCGACCAGCGCGCGCTGCAGGTCGATCAGCAGCGCTGCCAATGCGTCGATCTCACCACGCAGCCACAGCCGCACATCGGTGGCCACCTGGTCATTGCGGCTGCGGCCGGTGTGCAAGCGTTTACCGGCATCGCCCACCCGCTGCGTCAGTGCGGCCTCGATGTTGAGGTGTACATCCTCCAGCTCCAGCTTCCAGACAAAGCGGCCGTCGCTGATGTCTTGCGTTATTTCCGCCAGGCCACGTTCGATGTCGGCCAGGTCTTGCGCGCCGATGATGGCCTGGGCAGCCAGCATGCGGGCATGGGCCAGGCTGCCGGCAATGTCGGCCCGCCACAGGCGTTTGTCGAACTCCACACTGGCGGTGTAGCGCTTGACCAGCTCGCTCATGGGCTCAGAGAACAGGGCCGACCAGGCCTGGGATTTCTTGTCGAACTGGTTGCCGGACATGGTGGAGTTTTGCGGGGTGAGGGCTGGATGGACGGTGGGCCGCAGGCTGCGGCGTGCGCGCTGGTGTGCAACCGTATTATCTGGCGCTGCCTCGCCGGCAGCCTGCCGCGCACGCTGCGCACGTCTGCCCGCATGGCCACCAACCGCCCACCCCCCCCATCCACGCAACCCGCTGCGCCCGGCCACCCGGATGCCAGCTTGTGGCCCGACACCGGCCACATGCGCGCCGGTGGCAACACCTCCTTGTTTGAAGCCAGCCGCTTTGACCCGCTGGCCGAGCAAAAAGCCCATGCCCGCCGCCGCCTGGCCGCCCGGTTTGACCTGTGCCGCCCGGCGCTGGGCTTGCGTGTGCTGCTGTTGCTGCAAGTGGTGGTGGGGCTGGCCGCGCTGCCCTTGGCCCAGGGCCTGCTGGACGGCATCAGCCGGGCCGCAGTGATGGCATTTGCCGCCTTGGCGGGTGGTTTGTTGTGGCTGCCCACCACCTGCGCCCTGCGGCCCACACTGGTGCAGCTGGGCTACCGCCGCCGGCTGCTGCTGCTGGCCGGCCTGGGTGGCAGTGCTGCCCTGCTGGCGTGGGCCGGTTTGGCGGGGCTGGGCTTGCTGCCGCAGCGCCTGGCAGCGGGCCTGGGCAGTGGTTTGGCGGGGGCCGCGCTGTCACTGCTGGTCTGGCACTGGCTGGGCCTGCGGGCCGCTGCGGCGCAGCCGGTGGAGGCCAGCGCCCGGCTGGCCGAATTGCAATCGCGCATCCGGCCGCACTTTTTGTTCAATGCCCTCAACACCGCGCTGGCGCTGGTGCAGGTGGCGCCGCAGCAGGCCGAAACCGTGCTGGAGGATTTGGCGCAGTTGTTCCGCGTGGCGCTGGCCGAGACCGGTGCGGCCGTCACGCTGGATGAAGAGATCGACCTGGCGCAGCGCTACCTGGCCATCGAACAGCAGCGCTTCGGGCCGCGCCTGCAAGTGGTGTGGGATCTGGACAGCGCCGCATCGGCCGCCGCGCTGCCACCGCTGGTGCTGCAGCCGCTGGTGGAAAACGCGGTGCGCCACGGCATTGAGCCGGCGCTGGCCGGTGGCTGCATCGTGGTGCGCACCCGGGTGATGCGTGGCATGGCGGAGGTGCTGGTCAGCAACACCCTGCCGGGCGCACAAGACCAGCCCGGCCGGCCCGGCAACGGCATGGCCTTGGCCAACGTGGCCGAGCGGCTGCGCCTGCTGCACGATGTGGCGGCGTCACTGCACACCGGCATTGAGGGCCAGGAGTTCAAGGCCCGCATCGTGGTGCCGTTGTGATGGCGGCCGGCGCGACCCCAGACACCGGCATGACCACCAGCGCGACGACCACCGCGACGACCACCGCGACGACCAGCGCGGCCACCGCCGATGCACCACTGGCCGTGCTGATTGTTGACGACGAACCCTTGGCCCGCTTGCGCCTGCGCAGCCTGGTTGAAGCCTGCCCGGCACCACGCGCCTTGGTGGTGGGTGAGGCCGGTGACCCGGCCCAGGCGCTGCACCTGCTGCAAAGCACGCCCTGTGACCTGGTGCTGCTGGACATCGTGATGCCGGGTGGCAATGGCCTGAAGCTGGCTGACGAGATCCGCCGCCTGGCCCAGCCGCCCAGGGTGGTGATCGTCAGCGCCCACAGCGAACACGCGCTGCGTGCTTTTGAGGTGGACGCCGCCGACTACCTGACCAAGCCGGTGCGGCGTGAGCGCCTGCAAGCCGCGCTGCTGCGCGTGGCGCAACGCCGCGCACAAGAGCCGGCAGTGGCTGCAGCCGGCCCGGTGATCGTGGTCAGTGACCGTGGCCGGGTGTTGCGGGTGCCGGTAGCCGAGGTGGTGTACCTCAAGGCCGAACTCAAGTACGTCACCCTGTGCACCCAGCACGGCAGCTGGCTGCTGGACGAGCCGCTGGCTGAGCTGGAACAGCGCCTGGGCAGCGGTTTTTTGCGGGTGCACCGCAATGCCGTGGTGGCGCTGCCGGCGGTGCGAGCGCTGGCGCGTGGTGGGCCTGGCGCCAACCCGGCGGACGGCGACGACAGCTGGCAAGTGCAGTTGAGCAACGGCCACTGGCTGACCGTGTCGCGCCGGCTGCTGCCGGCGGTGCGGGCAGTGCTGGCTGCGGCCGGTGCCTGACGCCCGCGCGCGGCGTCAACCCGTGTTGCGCAGCCCCGCCGCCACGCCGTTGATCGACAGGTGGATGCCGCGCTGCAGCCGCTCATTGACCGGGTCGCCCTCTTTGCGGCTGCGGTAGCGCCGCATCAGCTCCACCTGCAGGTGGTTGAGCGGGTCAAGGTAGGGAAAGCGGTGCTCGATGGAGCGCGCCAGCGCCGGGTTGCTTTGCAGCCGGTCGGCCTCACCGGTGATCAGTGACAGCGCGTCATGTGTGCGGTCCCACTCGGCGCGGATGGCGGCAAAAATGCGCTTGGCCATGCGCTTGTCCTCCACCAGTTCCACATAGCGCGCGGCGATGCGCAAATCGCTCTTGGCCAGCACCATGTCCAGGTTGGACAGCAGGGTGCGGAAGAAGGGCCACTGCTTGTGCATCTTTTGCAGCAGTGCCAGCTTGGCCGGCCGGCCATCACCCGTGCCCAAAAACTGGGCGATGGCCGAGCCGAAACCGCACCAGCCCGGCAGCGCCACGCGGCACTGGCCCCAGCTAAAGCCCCACGGGATGGCGCGCAAATCCTCAATTGCCCGGGTGGCTTTGCCGTCCTTGGGGCGTACAGCCGGGCGCGAGCCGATGTTCAGTTCGGCAATCTCGCGGATGGGCGTGGCGGCAAAAAAGTAGTCGGTGAAGCCGGGTGTCTCGTACACCAGCTTGCGGTAGGCGGCGTAGCTGGCCTCACTGACCTGCGCTGCGGCGTCTAAAAACGCCTTGGGTGCACCGGCCTTGCCCGCGTTGCCAGCGCTGCTGCCGGCGCCACTCAGCAAGGTGGCCTCCAGCGTGGCAGCCACCAAGGTCTCCAGATTGCGGCGGCCGATCTCGGGGTTGGCGTATTTGCTGCCAATCACCTCGCCTTGCTCGGTGAGGCGGATCTGCCCGTTCACCGTGCCCGGCGGCTGCGCCAGGATGGCCTGGTAGCTGGGGCCACCACCACGCCCCACCGTGCCGCCCCGGCCGTGGAACAGGCGCAGCGTGATGCCGTGGCGGCCATCAGATTGCGTGCGCAGCGGGCCAAACAGCCCCACCAGCGCCAGCTCAGCCCTGTACAGCTCCCAGTTGCTGGTGAAAAAGCCACCGTCCTTGTTGCTGTCGCTGTAGCCCAGCATGATGTCTTGCTCACCACCGTTGCGCAGCACCAGCTCGGTGATGCCGGGCAGGGCGTAAAACTCACGCATGATGGGCTCGGCTTCACGCAGGTCACCGATGGTCTCGAACAGCGGCACCACGATCAATGCACACCGGGCGCCAACGGCACCGGTCTCAGGGTCGTCGGCGCCGGCGTCCAGGGTGCCGGTCATCAAGCCGCAATCCTTCAGCAGCAGCAGCAGCTCCAGCAAGTCACTCACCGATTCGGTGTGGCTGATGATGCAGTGGCGCAGCGCCTCGCGGCCGTAGCGCTGCAGCATCTCGCGCGCGGTCTCGAAGATCGCCAGCTCACCTTGGGCCAGCTCGCTGTACTGGGCGCCATGCACCCGCAGCGGCCGGGCGTCGTTCAGCAGGCCTAACAGCAAGCTGCGGCGGGCTGCTTCGTCCAGTGAGGCGTAGTCCGCATGCAGGCGTGCAGCGCGCAGCAGCTCAGCCAGCACGGCTTCATGAATGTCGGAGCTTTGGCGCAAATCCAGCGTGGCCAGGTGAAAACCGAACACCTGCACCGCCCGCATCAAGGGCGCCAGCCGTGGTGCCACCAGCGCCTGGGCGTGGTGGGATTGCAGGCTGGCCTCGATCACCGCCAAATCGGCCAGCAACTGCGCCGGATCGGTGTAGGCGTCTTGCGGCTCCACCGCGTGGCGCAGCGCTTCGGTGCCGGTCAGGTCATGCAGGGTGGCGGCCAGCCGGGCATAAACACCCACCAAAGCACGGCGGTAGGGCTCGTCCTCGCGGTGCGGGTTTTTGTCGGGTGAGGCATTGGCCAGCGCCTGCATCGCGGGTGTCACGCCGGCCAGCATCTGGCTGATGGACAGCTCTGCGCCCAGTGCGTGTACCTCGGTCAGGTAGAAGCGCAGGGCCACCTCGCTCTGGCGCGCCAGCGCCATGCGCATCGTGTCGGCGGTGACGTTGGGGTTGCCGTCACGGTCACCGCCAATCCACTGGCCCATGCGCAAAAAGCTGGGCACGGCAAAACCGGCCAGGTGCTCCTCCATCTCGGCATACAGCTTGGGGATCTGGCGCAAGAAGGTGGACTGGTAGTAGCTCAGTGCGTTTTCGATCTCGTCAGCCACCGTGAGCTTGGTGTAGCGCAGCATGCGGGTCTGCCACAGCTGGGTGATGCGGCCGCGCATCAGCGCC
>JANPOW010000187.1:0-12852 GCA_031428185.1 Betaproteobacteria bacterium
CTGGGCCTGGCGGATCACCAGCTCGGCCAGGCGCTTGCCCATCTCCACATGGCCGTTCAGCCACAGTTCCAGCGGCGGGCGGGTGAACTGGCTGACCAGGCGCAGCGCGTCACGGCTGTTCAGCCGCTCCTTGATCTGGCCCTGGAATTGCGGGTCCAGCACCTTGGCGCTCAGCACAAAACTGGCGCGGGAAAACACATCCTCGGGCATCAGCTTGACGCCTTTGGGCAGCAGGGCGTGCAGCTCAATAAAGCTTTTGACGGCGCCAAACAGGCCGTCTTTCAGGCCGCTCTCGTGCGTGCCGCCGGCCACGGTGGGGATCAGGTTGACGTAGCTCTCGCGCAGCACAGCGCCGTCTTCGGTAAATCCAAGAACCCAGGCCACACCCTCACCCTCGGCAAAGTTCTCGGTCTCGGCGCCGGTGGCGTAGCCGGCGGCTTCAAACAGCGGAATGATGGGGTCGGCCGCCAGGCCCTGGCCCAGGTAATCCTTCAAGCCGCCCTGGTAGGCCCAGGTCTGGGTTTCCGGGGCTTTGTCAGCGCCTTTTTCTACCGTCAAGCTGACGGTGACACCCGGCATCAGCACGGCTTTGCTGCGCAGCAGGTGGGTCAGCTCGTTGCGCGGCAGGTCGGTGGTATCGAAGTATTTGGCGTCCGGCCACACCCGCACGCTGGTGCCGGTTTTGCGGTCGCGCAATTGCTCACCGGCGGCGTTGCGCTCACCGGCGCCGGCTTTGCGCAGCACCAGCGGCTCCACCACATCACCGCCGGAGAACGCCAGCGTGGCCATCTGGCCCTCACGCCAGACACTCACCTGAAGCCGCTTGGCCAGCGCATTCGTCACGCTGACACCCACGCCGTGCAGGCCGCCCGAGAAGCTGTAGGCGCCACCCGCGCCCTTGTCGAACTTGCCACCGGCATGGAGTCTTGTAAAGACGATCTCGACCACCGGCACCTGTTCTTCCGGATGCAGGCCAAACGGGATGCCGCGGCCGTCGTCGTCCACACTCACTGAGCCATCGACATGCAGGGTGACGGCAATGCGTTTGCCGTAACCGGCCAGGGCTTCGTCGGCGGCGTTGTCGATCACCTCTTGCACGATGTGCAACGGGGTGTCGGTGCGGGTGTACAGGCCGGGCCGCTGCTTGACCGGCTCCAGGCCCTTGAGCACACGGATCGAGGCTTCGCCGTACTGCGGCGCTTGTTTTGGGGCTGATGCTGGGGGTGTGGCCATGGCGCGGGATTCTAGAAGTGGGCTTGCAGCGGCCACCTGCTGCGGCTGGCCCGGCCGCGTCACCCCACTGCACCACCGCTCTGCACCACCGCGCTGCACCAGCGCTCTGCACCACCGCACTGCAACGCTGGCGCTACAGTCTTGGCCGTGCAAGCCATCAGCTCACCATCCCCCGCACCCGCCGGCCTGTCCATGTTGCAGGTGCTGGCCTGCGGCGCGGCCATCGTCACTTTGTCGATGGGCATACGCCACGGCTTTGGCCTGTGGTTGCAGCCCGTCACGATGGACCGCGGCTGGACCCGCGAGACCTTTGCTTTTGCCATCGCCATCCAGAACATTGCCTGGGGCCTGGCCGGGCCTTTTGCCGGCATGCTGGCCGACCGCTTTGGCGCCTACCGGGTGCTGATCGTGGGCAGTGTGCTCTACGGCCTGGGGCTGGTGCTGATGGCGCTGTCGACCACCGGGCTGGCCTTTACCGGCTCAGCCGGGCTGTTGATCGGACTGGCGCAGTCGGGCGTCACCTATGCCGTGGTCTACGGCGTGATTGGCCGCAACGTGGCGGCCGACAAGCGCAGCTGGGCAATGGGCGTCACAGCCGCTGCGGGCTCATTCGGCCAATTTTTGATGGTGCCGGTGGAAAGCTGGTTGATCAGCACGTGGGGCTGGCAAAACGCGCTGTTTGTGCTGGGCTGCCTGGCGCTGGCCATCGTGCCGCTGGCGCGCGGCCTCAAAGAGCCGGCCATCAGCGCGCCCAGCGGCTTTCAACAAAGCATCAGCGCGGCGGTGCGCGAGGCCTTCAGCCACCGCAGTTTTCAGCTGTTGATGGCGGGCTATTTTGTGTGTGGGTTTCAGGTGGTGTTCATCGGCGTGCACATGCCCAGCTACCTGCGCGACCACGGCCTGGCGCCGGGCGTGGCCACCACCGCGTTGGCGCTGGTGGGCTTGTTCAATGTGATCGGCACCTACGCCGCCGGCTGGCTGGGCCAGCGCATGCCAAAGCGCTGCATCCTGTCGGCCATTTATGCGCTGCTCTCGGTGGTGATCGTGGTGTTTTTGCTGGCGCCACTCACACCCACAAGCGTGTATCTGTTCTCGGCCACGATGGGCGTGTTGTGGCTGTCCACCGTGCCGCCCACCAACGCGCTGGTGGCGCAAATTTTTGGCGTGCAATACCTGTCGATGCTGGGCGGGTTTGTGTTTTTCAGCCACCAGGTGGGCTCGTTTTTGGGCGCCTGGCTGGGCGGCAGGCTGTATGACGCCACCGGCAACTACAACATGGTGTGGTGGCTGGCCGTGGCGCTGGGCGTGTGTGCCGCGCTCATCAACTTGCCGGTGCGTGAGACGGCGATTGACCGGGCCAGCCCGCAGGCGGTGCCGGCGTGACACGGGCCATCCTCTGGGCCGCCGTGGCCGCCGCGCTGGCGCTGGTCTTCATGGCCTACCGCAGCCCGCACCTGGTGGTAGACCTGGCCAACCGCGTCTGGGCCTGCTTTTGATGGCCGGCCTGCACACGGGGCAGCCGCCGTCACCCTGGCTGCAACGCTGGGCCCACCTGCTGCCGGCCGCTGGCCGGGTGCTGGATGTGGCCTGCGGCAGTGGCCGCCACCTGCGCTGGCTGGCAGCACGTGGCCTGCAGCCCACCGGCATTGACCGGGACAGCACCGCGCTGGCCGTGTCACAAGACCTGGTGCTCGCCGGCCAAGCCACGCTGATCAACGCCGACATCGAGAACGGCGCCTGGCCTTGCCGTGGCCAGCAGTTTGATGCTGTGCTGGTGTTCAACTACCTTTGGCGCCCCCTGTGGCCGCAACTGCTGGCCAGCCTGGCACCCGGTGCCGTGCTGGTCTACGAGACCTTTGCAGCCGGCAATGAAGCAGTGGGCAAGCCATCCCGGCCCGACTTCTTGTTGCAGCCCGGTGAACTGCTGCAGCGCTGCGCCAGCCTGCGGGTGGTGGCCTATGAAGACGGCTATCTGGACAACCCGCCGCGCTTTGTGCAGCGGCTGGTGGCGCTGGCGCCCACCCCGGCAGCAAGCCCGGCGCCGCGCCATCACCTGCGGCCACCTGGCGCGGCTTGAGCCAGCGCCTGCCCGGCCCGGCAAAGCCGCCAGCAGCCGGCCGCTAAAATCCCCGCTTCGCAAGGAACTCCGCATGAAACCCCTGGTTGGCAGCATCGTCGCCCTGGTCACGCCGATGTTCGAGGACGGCAGCATTGACTACCCCGGCCTGCGCAGCCTGATCGATTGGCATATTGCCGAGGGCACTGATTGCATCGGTGTGGTGGGCACCACCGGTGAATCACCCACCGTGTCGGTCGAAGAGCACTGCGAAATCATCCGCGTCTCGGTGCAGCATGCCGCCGGCCGCGTGCCCATCATGGCCGGCGCCGGTGCCAACAGCACCCGCGAGGCCATCGAGTTGACCCGCTTCAGCAAAGCCGTGGGCGCGGAGTGCAGCCTGCAGGTGGTGCCCTACTACAACAAGCCATCGCAAGAGGGCATCTACCAGCACTTCAAGGCCATTGCCGAGGGCGTTGACCTGCCGGTGGTGCTGTACAACGTGCCCGGCCGCACGGTGGCCGACATGCTGCCCGAGACCGCCCTGCGCCTGGCCCAGGTGCCCGGCGTGGTCGGCATCAAAGACGCCACCGGCAACATCGAACGCGCGACCCAGTTGATCAAGCACGCGCCCGAGAGTTTCAAGATCTACTCCGGCGATGACGGCAGCGCCATCGCGCTGATGCTGCTAGGCGGGCACGGCAATGTCAGTGTCACCGCCAACGTGGCGCCGCGCCTGATGCACGAGATGTGTGTTGCTGCGATGGCCGGTGATGTGGCGCTGGCGCGCAGCATCCACCTGCGCTTGCTGTCCGTACACAAGCAACTCTTTTGTGAGCCCAGCCCGGCGCCCACCAAATGGGCGATGTCGCGCCTGGGCCGTGGCCGGCCGGCGGTGCGCCTGCCCATCACCCCGCTGACAACGGCTGGCCAGGCGCTGGTTGACGCCGCGCTACAAGACGCTGGCCTGCTGTGAGCTTGGCGCCGGCATCCCCCTTGCCGGTGTTTGTTTCAACCGCTTGTTTGCCCCTCACCCCAAATCCTGGCCCTGCCCGCCTTGTGCGGCGGGCCAAGCGACATTGGCACCGGGCGGCCTGCCTGGCCGCCCCCTGGAGACTCTGAACGTGAAACCTAGACTTGCCACCACGACGGTGCCCGCTGCCCGCACGCTGCGCTTTGCCACCCCGCTATTGGCTTTGATGGTGGCGCTGGCTGGCTGCTCGTCGCTGGACGGCCTGACGTCCGGCGACAAAGTGGACTACCGCACCCGCGCCGCCAAGACCGAGCCACTGGACGTGCCACCCGACCTGACCCAGCTGGCGCGTGACGGCCGCTACCAACCGCAGTCGGGTGTGGTCAGTGCGTCCACGCTCAAGCAGGGTGGTGGGGTTGGCGGCGGTATTGCCGCTGCACCCGCCGCCGCCGTGGTGGCGCCCACTGCGCTGGCCGACATGCGTATCGAGCGCCAAGGCAACAGCCGCTGGTTGGTGAGCGGCCTGCCGCCCGAGACGCTGTACCCGCTGCTGCGCGGTTTCTGGCTAGAGCGTGGTTTCACCCTGGCCGAGGACAACCCGCAGATCGGCGTGATGGAAACCAGCTGGGCCGAAAACCGCGCCAAGATCCCGATGGACATCGTGCGCAGCACACTGGGCCGGGTGTTTGACAACCTGTACAGCACCTCTGAGCGTGACCGTTTCCGCACCCGGATCGAGCGTACGGCCACGGGCAGCGAGGTCTACATCAGCCACCGCGGCATGCAGGAGATCTACACCGACCAGCGCCGTGAGCAGACGATTTGGCAGCCGCGCCCCACAGACCCCGGGCTGGAGGCTGAGTTCCTGTCACGCCTGATGGTCAAGCTGGGTGCCAAGGACGACAGCGCCCGCGCCACCGTGGCAGCGGCCACACCGGCGCCGGCCAAGGCCCGCGCAGCCACGGCCACCACCAGTGCGGCCACCAGCGCCACGATGGAGCTGGACGAAGGTTTCGAGCGCGCCTGGCGCCAGGTGGGCCTGGCACTGGACCGCAGCGGCTTCACGGTCGAAGACCGCGACCGCGCCGCCGGCCTGTACTTTGTGCGCTACATCGACCCCCGCTTTGCCGGCAAAGAAGAACCCAACTTCTTCATGAAGTTCTTCTCCACCGACAAGGACAACAGCCGCGCCCAGCGCTACCGCGTGCTGGTCAAGGCGTCTGGCACCAAGTCGCAGGTCAGTGTGCAAAACAGCGAAGGTGCCGCCGACAGCGGCGATGTGGCCAAGCAGATCATCGGGCGTTTGACCGACGAATTGCGCTGACCGCAGCGCGGCATGGCGCGTCACCGTCTCGGCGAAAGCCCTGGCCGCATCAAGCCCTTGGCACGGGCAGACTGCGGCAGTCCTGCCTTTGTGCTGCACATGCTTGAATCCACCGCTGAACCCACCGCTGCGCCCACCCCACCGCCCCGCTGGCGTCAGCGTGCGGTTTGGCTGCTGCTGGTTGCGGCCTGCCTGGCGGCATTGCTGTGGGCCAGCCGGCACTGGGCCTGGCCCTGGCCCGATGTCGCCTGGCTGCAAGCCCACCAGGCCCAGTTGCTGGCGCTGACTGCCGCCCGCCCCTGGGCCACCGGCGCCGCGCTGTTTGGCCTGTTCACGGTGCTGTCGGCGCTGGCCTTGCCCGGCTGCAGTGTGCTGGCGCTGGCTGCCGGGCTGTGCCTGGGCTGGCTGCCGGGCACGCTGCTGGTGGCGCTGGCGTCCAGCGTTGGGGCCACGCTGTCGTTTTTGGCCACCCGCCATCTGGCGCGCGACAGGGTGCGCCGCCGCTGGGGCCACCGGCTGGCCGGCGTTGATGCCGGGCTGGCGCGTGACGGCGCTTTTTACCTCTTCATGCTGCGCCTGGCGCCGGTGATTCCCTACCCGCTGATCAACCCGCTGATGGGCCTGTCAGCCATGCCGGTGCGGCAGTTTTTTGGCGTCAGCCTGCTGGGCATGCTGGCCGGCAGCGCGGCTTATGTGTACGCCGGCACCGCGCTGGGCAGCGCCCAGCGCTGGCAAGACCTGCTCAGCCCGGGTTTGTGGGCCGCCGCCGGCCTGTTGCTGGCCTTGCCGGTGGTGGCACGGCACGCCTGGCGTGTGCGCCAAGATCGGCGTGGCCGGCAAGCGCGGCGGCAGCCCGCATGAGCGACAAACCGCGCATCGGCCTGCTGTTTGGCTATGACTGGGACGCCGACGGTTTTGGCGCACTGCAGGGCCAGGCGCGGTTTGACCACGCCGGCTTTGATTTGTTCAGCTTCCCCAGCAACGCCCACCTGATCCATTTCGACCTGCTGCGTTTTGCCCGCCGCCAGGCCAGGCGCGGCCGGGCACTGGGCTGGGCCGGTGTGGTGTCGCACCATGAGCAGTTTGGTGCCCTGGCCGCCGCGCTGGTGGCTGAGGAATTGGGCCTGCCCGGCGCCACCCCTGAATCGGTGCTGGCGGCCCAGCACAAGCTGCATGCGCGCCAGGTGCTGCAGCAGGTGGCACCCGAGGCCAACATCGCCTGGCGCAGCCTGGACGTGGCCTACGGTGATGACATCCCACCCGGCCTGCACTACCCGGCTTTTGTCAAACCGGTGAAAGCCGCGTTTTCGGTGCTGGCCCGCACGGTGACCAACCGCGATGCGCTGCAAGCCCACACCCGTTTTGGCCGGCGTGAGCTGTGGGTGATCCGGCGCCTGGTGCAGCCGTTTGAGCGGGTGATGCAGCAGCGCCTGCCCGGTGCCGGCACGGCCCACCGCATGCTGCTGGAGACACCACTGCCGGTGGACACCCCGCAATACAACCTGGACGGCTGGGTCTACCAGGGCAAAGCCCACGCGCTAGGCGTGGTGGACGCCATCATGTACCCCGGCACCCAGGCCTTCATGCGCTGGCAGCATCCCAGCCAGTTGGCGCACCCGGTGCAGCAGCAGGCGCTGGCCGTGGCGCAAAAGTTTCTGGCGGCCATTGGCTACACCCACGGCTTTTTCAACATGGAGTTTTTCCATCAGCCGGCCACCGGCCAACTGGCGGTGATCGAGTTCAACCCGCGCCTGGCATCGCAATTTGCTGATCTGTACCAGCGTGTGCAGGGCCGTGATGCGCATGCGATGTCGCTGGCGCTGGCCCTGGGCCACGACCCGGCCGGGCTGCCCCGCCGCGCACCCACGGCCGGCATGGCAGCCAGCCAGGTGTACCGCTCATTCAACCCGGCCGCGCAAGTGCCGATGCCCGGCGCGGCCCAGCAGGCGGCGCTGGCCCGGGCCTTCCCGGATGCGCGGCTCATTTGTTATCCCAAAACCGGCCATTCACTGGGCCGAGACTTCAAATGGCTGGGCAACTACCGCTACGGCATCCTGCACCTGGGTGGGCGCGATGCCGCTGACCTGCGGGCGCGCACACTGCGCGCCAGTGCATTGCTGGGCTGGCCGGCACCGTACTGCGATGCAGCCGAGACCAGCCCCGCCGCAGCGCGGCCCACCAGCGTGGCCAGCGCCCAGTCCCACCCTGCACTGCCTGCCCATCTGACCCAACCCGGAGCATCCACATGACCACCAAACCATCGCACCAAGACTCACAAGCCTACGCAAAAACAGCCACACGCGGCCGCAGCCCGGCCCTGCTGCTGGCGCTGTTGATTGCCGTGCCGGTGGCGCTGCAGCTGGGTGGTTGCTCAGCCATGCAGGCGCAAAACCCATCGTCGGCCTTGAAACCCGTCAACGCCGTGGCCGACGGTGCCGATGAGCGCGTGATGCTCAAAGGCCATGACGTGGTGGCCTATTTCACCCAGGGCCGGCATGCACTGGGCGCGCCGCAGATCAACAGCGTGTACGAGGGTGTGACCTTCCGCTTTGCCAGCGCTGCGCACAAAGCCCTGTTTGATGCCAACCCGGCCAAGTACCTGCCGCAATACGGCGGTTACTGCGCCAACGGCCTGGCTTACGGCATTCCCTGGGGTGGTGACGCCGACACCTGGATCATGGTGGGCGGCAAGCTCTACATCTTTGGCGGTGCGGCATCCAAAGCAGCCTTCTTGCTGGATGTGCCAGGCAACATTGCGCTGGCTGACGGCTACTGGGCCAATGAGGTCAAAGGCAACAACAGCATGGTGCAGCGCACCAAGCGCATGGTGTTCCGGGTGCCGCACTACAAGAGCGGTGAAGAGCTTGACCGCATGGTGCGCGACGCGGCGGCCAAGAAGGGGTGACGCAGCACAGCCTGGCGCTGCACACCCCAGCACGCTGAACCATGCCGCCCACCACCATTGCGCGCCGCAGTCTGCTGCTCAGCGCCTGGGCCGGCAGCCCGCTGTCGGGCTGCGCCATGAATGCCGACGCCGACCACACCGGCCCCGATGCGCCCAGCGCCGGGCCGCTGCCAGCGCGGCCGCACGTCACCTGTGTCTTCAGCTCGGGTGGCAGCCGGGGCTATGTGCATGTGGGGGTGATCAAGGCACTGGACGAGATTGGCGTGGTGCCTGACCTGATCGTGGGTGCATCCATCGGCGCACTGGTGGGCGTGTTGCGCGCTGGTGGCCTGCGTGGGCCGGAGTTGGAGGCGCTGGCGCTGGACTTGCAGCCGGCCTGCCTGGCCCGTGTCACCGTTGGCAGTGGTGACTATCTGAGCGGCAGCGCAGTGGCTGACCTGGTGCGCGAGCGCCTGCAAAAAAAAGGCTGCGCACCCCGCCTGCAGGCCTTGCCGATGATGGTGGTGTGTGTAGCGCAGCGCTTGATAGATGGCGCCATCGTGCCCTTCACCCGAGGCGATGCTGGCCTTGCGGTGCAGGCCGCGTGCGCGGTGGTAGGCCAGTTCACGCCGGTGCGCATCAACGGCCAGCGCCATGCGGACGCCGACCTGCGCCAGCCACTGCCGGTGCGCCTGGCGCGCAGCCTGGGTGCTGGCCGCATCCTGGCGGTGGATGCATCGGCTGACGAAACCCAGGCACCCGCAGGCACTGAGCACTGGCGCGCCGGTGACCTGCGCAAGCATGCACTGACCCGGCCTGATGCGCTGGCTGCCGATCTGCTGTTGCAGCCCGACATCGGGTACTACACCAACATCTCGCGCGAGTACCGTGAGCGCAGCATTGCCGCCGGTTACCGCACAACCCTGGCCGCCGCAGGCCGCATCAAGGCCTTGTTTGCGGCGGGCTGACCGGGCCTGTGCGGCCAGGCAGTCTTAAAGCCGCCCGGTCAGCAGCAGCACGATGACCACCAGCAGCACCAGGCCGATGCCACCACTGGGCCCATAGCCCCAAGACCTGCTGTGGCCCCAAGTGGGGATGGCGCCGACCAGCAGCAAGACCAAAACGATCAACAGAATGGTGCCCAAGCTCATGGTGTTCTCCTTGTTGGTTGTGGTGCAGCAGCGGCTCAGTTGGCCGGTGCGGATGCAGGCGGTGCCACCACGATGACCGTGGTGCCGTCACCGGCCTTGCCGGTGGCGCCGGTGTCACCGGTATTGCCCGTGCTGCCGGCCATGCCTGTGCCGCCAGTGGCACCGGTTGCACCAGTGGCGCCAGCCGGGCCAGGCACGGCCACCGGCACAGGCACGGCCACAACAGCGGGCCGGTCACAAGCGGCGAGTGCGGCGCTGGCCAGCAATGCGGCGATCAAGAGAGTGCGATTCATGGTGGTTGTCCTGTCAATGTGGTGCGGCCAGTGTTGGAGGGACGGTCGGCCGGGTCTGTCGGCCAAGGCCTAGATTGGCGTAGGACGACAGGGCGCCGCAGGCCACAGGCCACACCGCACAATGGCGTTAGCCGCGCCGATCTGGACAAGACCACGCAGCACTGCACGCCAGCCCCTGGAGCCCACTGCCATGCCATGCACCACCACGTCCCACCCCAACCGGCGCTACCTGCTGGCAGCGGCCATCTGCAGTGCCGGCGCCCTGGCCTGGGGCCTGCCCGGCGCCGCCCAGGCGCAAAGTGCCGCCTTTGACCAGCGCCACAGCGCCTGGACCACGCTGCTGAAAAAACATGTGGTGTTGCTGGACGGTGGCCATGCGTCCCAATTGCGCTACGCCGGCATGGCGGCCGACCGGGCGGCGCTCAAGGCCTATCTGGCGCAGCTGTCAGCCGTCAGCGCGGCCACGCTGGACAGTTGGCCCAAACCGCAGCAGATGGCGTTTTTGATCAACGCCTACAACGCCTTCACGGTGGATCTGATCCTGGGTAAATACCCCAAGCTGGCCTCCATCAAAGACCTGGGCAGCCTGCTGCAAAACCCGTGGAAACAAAGCTTTGTGCCACTGCTGGGCAGCACGCTCAGCCTGGACCAGATCGAGCACGAGAACCTGCGCGCAGCCGGCCGCTTCAATGACCCCCGCATCCACTTTGCCGTCAACTGCGCCAGCGTGGGCTGCCCCATGCTGCGTGAAGAAGCCTTTGTGGCCGAGCGGCTGGACACCCAGCTGGACGAACAAGCGCTGCGCTTCATGTCCGACCGCAGCCGCAACCGCTATGCCGACGGCAAGCTGCAGGTCAGCAAGATTTTTGACTGGTACGGCGGCGACTTCAAACAGGGCCACCGGGGCATCACATCGCTGCCGGTGTTTTTGGCGCGTTACGCCACGCAGTTGACTGACGCACCGGCCGACCGCAGCCGCATCCTGGCGTTGGCCGCGCCGGTGGCGTTTCTGGACTACGACTGGGCGCTGAACGACGCCAAGTGACGTGCACTGCACCAACCGGGCCGGCTCACAACCCGGGCGGCGCCACAAAGCTGCGGTAGTCCAACTCCAGCCACTGCGCAAAGCGCAGGCACAGTGGGTCAGCAAAAACCGGCCCGATGATTTGCGCACCCACCGGCAGGCCACCCGGGCTCAAGCCCAGTGGCACGGCGGTGGCCGGCAGGCCCACGATGCCGGGGTAACCGGCCCAAAACAGCGCATCCGTGCTGGGCTGGTGGTGGCCGTTGACGGGGATCATGCGGTCCCAGCGGTCCCCCATCTGGTTGTGCTGGAAGGCCGGCGTGGTGGCGGTGGGGCAGATCAGCACATCAAACTGCTCAAAAAACAACGCCCACTGCTGGCGCAGCACTGCGCGCCGCTCGTCCAGCTGGTACCAGTCGCGGTGCGACAAGGTGTTGCCGCGAAAATGCCGCGCCGGGTAGCTGGTGTCGTCGGCCGCATACGCCGCCCCACGTGCCTGTGCCTGGGCATAGGCCGCGTCGTCATAGTGCGCGCCGGTGGCCGCACGCAACAACAAGGTGTAGACGGCGTTGGCTTCGGCGCTGTCCACCGGCCGCGCACCCTCGGTCACCTGCACACCCTGGTTGCGCAAAAAAGTGGCCAGGTTGTGCAGCGCGGCTTGCACGCTGGCATCGACCTCGGCCTGTGGGTCGTCCATCAGCATGGCCACACGGCAGTGGCGTGGCGCCAAGCCACTGTCACGCCAGGCCATGGGCACACGGCCCAGCGGCGTCATGGCTTGCAGGGGGCGGCACAACACCTCCATCGCCAGTTGCAAATCAAACGCGCTGCGGGCCAGCGGGCCGGCCACGGCAATGTCAAAACTGTCGGCGCAGGCCTCAGCGTCCAGTGCATGCCCGGCCAGCGGCACCACGCCCCAGGTGGGCTTGTGGCCCCATACGCCGCAGTAATGCGCCGGGTTGCGGATGGACGCGCCGATGTCGCTGCCCAGCTCCAGCGCGGTCAGCCCGGCGGCCAGCGCGGCGGCGGCACCGCCGGACGAGCCACCCGGTGTGCGCGCCAGGTCCCACGGGTTGCGGGTGGTGCCGTAGACCGGGTTGAAGCTCTGCCAATCGGCCAGCGACACCGGCACGTTGGTCTTGCCGAAGATCACCGCACCGGCATCCAGCAGCCGCTGCACGGCACCAGCGTTGGTTTGGGCGATGTTGTGCTGGTGGGACAAATGGCCCCAGGTGGTGGGCAGGCCGCTGACGTTGAACGACTCCTTCACCGTCATCGGCACGCCGTGCAGTGGGCCCCAGCTGTCACCGCGCGCCAGCGCCACATCGGCCGCTGCGGCGCGCTGGCGGGCACGCGCCACGTCCAGCACCACCACAGCGTTGATGGCGTCACCCAGGCGCTGTTGGCGCGCCAGATAGGCATCCAGCAGCTCAAGCGCTGACACCTGGCGGCGGCGGATACGCCGGGCCAGTTCATGCGCGGGCAAAAACACAAGATCATCCATGCAAGCTCTCCGGGTGTTGTTGTGACGGTGGGGCGGCGGTGCGGGCGGTGGTGCGGGTGGTGGTGGCGCGGGCAGTGGCTCAGGCGCCCACCTGCGGCATCATGCAGCGCCAGCGTCAAGACCAGCGTCACCACCGGAGCACCCCATGAAACTTGTGATCGCGCAAATGAAGCACGAGACCAACACCTACTCGCCTGTGCCCACACCCTTGTCGCGTTTTGCCACCGGCGCCGACCTGCCGCCCGAGGGCGCGGCGGCCGTGGCGGCGTACCGGGGCACCGGGTCGGCCATTGCCGCCTTTATCGAGTTGGCCGAGGCCGCCGGGGCCGACTACGAAGTGGCCATCGCCGCCGCCGCCTGGCCCAGTGGCCCGGTGCATGACGCGGCGTTTGAGCATATTTGCAGCCGCG
>JANPOW010000188.1:0-4022 GCA_031428185.1 Betaproteobacteria bacterium
AAGGCAAACGGCGGCTGGCGCGGGTCGGCCGACGGCTGGATGCGCACCCGCACTGCATGCATGCGCGGGGCGCCAAACACCTCCATGCGCCACAGCGTGGTGATGCTGCGGTCGTTGGCGTCGCGGAACGGCCGGTCCACCGTGTAGCGGTGGCCGTCACCGTGGATCAGCAGCACTGGAAAGGGTGCAGCCGCAGCCAGCGGCACCAGGGTGCGGCCCACGCTGAGGGCGTGGCTGGCGCGCAGCTCACCCCAATGCGGTTTGCTGGGCCTGGGGTAGCGCAGCGGCTCGGCCTGGGTGATGACCACCAGCGCCGGGCTGTGGCCGCGTTTGGCCTCGTCAAACGCGGCGCTGATCCAGGCCGCGTTGGCCAGCTCACGTTGCTGCGACGCGGCACGCACGGCGGCAGTGCCGCCCTCCAGCCCGTTGTCCGGCCCCACGGTGTGGAAAGTGGCAAACAGCACACCCTGGTGCCACCAGCGCAGGTTTTCAACAAATGCTGCATAGGCCGGCATCACATCGGCCTGGCGCTGCACCGGCACCGGGTGCTGGCCCAGGGACTGCGCGCTGGGGAAAAACCGCTGCCGCAACGCGGCCAGGCGCGCCAACGGGTCGTCACCCCGGCGCCGGCAATCCAGCCAGTCGTTGTCACCCGGGGTGTAGATGAGGGCCTGGCTGAAGCGCATGAAGTGGCTCAGTTGCAGCGCAAATTCAGCGTCGTCGCAGCGGGTGACGCCGTCCTTGAAATCGCCCACATGCAGGGTGAAGGGCAGGCCGGTCTGGTTGACCAGATCGATCAGGTGGCGGTAGGCGTTGCCCACCAGCAGGTCAGCGCCGTAGGGCATGTCGCCCAGCGCGATGAAGTCAAACGCCGGGGTCAGCCGGGCAGCGGTGGGCGGCGATGGGGCTGGCGGCGGTGCGTTGGCCGGCGATGGGGTGGGCGGCGGCGCGTTGGGCGGCGATGTGGTTGGCGGCGATGTGTTTGGCGGCGGCGCGTTGGCCGCCGGTGCGGCAGAAGCCGCCAGTGTGGCCACTGGCCCGGCGGCCAGCAGCCCGACCAGGGCCAGCGCCCGCACCGCGCTGCGGCGGAGTGTCACCGCACCCGCATGCCCGGCTGGGCGCCCGGGCCGGGCTGCAGCACAAACAGGCCGGGCTGGGCGCTGTCGTCGGCATGGCTGGCGGCCAGCACCATGCCCTGGCTGATGCCGAACTTCATCTTGCGCGGTGCCAGGTTGGCCACCATCACCGTCAGCAGGCCGATCAGGTCAGCCGGCTTGTAGGCGCTGCGGATGCCGGAGAACACGTTGCGCGTTGTGCCTTCGCCCACATCCAAGGTGAGGCGCAGCAGCTTGGTGCTGCCTTCCACCAACTCGGCGTTGACGATGCGCGCCACCCGCAAGTCCACCTTGCTGAAATCGGCGATGGTGATCTCGTCGGCGATGTCCTCACCGCCCGGCACGGCTGCGGCTGGTGCAGGGGGCTCGGGTGGGGTCAGCAAGGCTTCAACCTTGGCCCCGTCCACGCGCTGCATCAGGTGGTGGTAGGCGGCAATGCGGTGGTGGCCAAGCGCCCGCGCAGCGTCGGCAAACTGCAGCGGCGGCACTTGCAAAAAGGCCTCCACCTGCGCTGCCAATGCCGGCAGGATGGGCTTCAAGTAGATGGTGAGCAGGCGGAAGGCCTCGATGCAGACCGAGCACACATCGTGCAGCGCAGCCAGCTTGGCGGCGTCGTCGCCCGCCGCCCTGGCCAGCTCCCACGGCTTGTGGGTGTCCACAAACGCATTCACGCGGTCGGCCAGCAGCATGGTCTCGCGCACCGCCTTGCCAAAGTCGCGCCCGTCATACAGCGCGGCAATCGCGCCGCGTTGTGCGCGCAGGCCGTCCAGCAGGGCGCGGCCTTCCACACCCAGGTCAGCCGACAACATGCCATCAAAGCGCTTGCTCAAAAAGCCTGCCGCCCGGCTGGCGATGTTGATGTATTTGCCCACCAGGTCGCTGTTGACGCGGGCGATGAAATCGTCCGGGTTGAAGTCCAGGTCTTCGACCCGGGCGTTCAGCTTGGCGGCCAGGTAGTAGCGCAGCCACTCCGGGTTCAGCCCCAATTCAAGGTAGCGCAGGGGGCTGATGCCGGTGCCGCGGCTTTTGCTCATTTTCTCGGCGTTGACCGTCAAGAAGCCATGCACATGGATGTGATCGGGCACTTTGCGGCCCGAGAACTTGAGCATCGCCGGCCAGAACAAGGTGTGGAAGGTGACGATGTCCTTGCCGATGAAATGCACTTGCTGCAGGTCGGGCTGGGCCAGGTAGGCGTCCACCGCGTCAGCGGCCAGGCCACGTTTGGCAAACAGGTTTTCAAGCGACGCCAGATAGCCCACCGGGGCATCAAGCCAGACGTAGAAATACTTGCCCGGTGCGTCCGGGATCTCGATGCCAAAGTAGGGCTTGTCACGGCTGATGTCCCAGTCGTTTAAGGCCGATTTGCCGGATTCATCGCGTGCAAACCACTCACGCACCTTGTTGGCCACCTCGGGCTGCAACTTGCCGTCCTGGGTCCAGGTTTCCAAAAATTCAACGCAGCGCGGGTCGCTGAGCTTGAAGAAGAAGTGCTCACTGCTGCGCAGCACCGGCACCGCGCCCGACAAGGCCGAATACGGGTTTTTCAAATCGGTGGGCGCATACACCGCACCGCAGTTTTCGCAGTTGTCGCCGTACTGGTCTTTGGCACCGCACTTGGGGCATTCGCCCTTGATGAAGCGATCAGGCAGAAACATGCGCTTTTCGGGGTCATAAAACTGCTCGATGCTGCGCACGTCGATCAGGCTGTTGGCGCGCAGCGCGCGGTAAATGTCTTGCGCCAGGCGGTGGTTCTCTGGCCCGTCGGTGGAGTGCCAGTTGTCAAATGCAATGTGGAAGCCGTCCAGATACTGCGCCCGGCCAGCGGCAATTTGCGCCACAAACTGCTGCGGCGTTTGCCCGGCTTTTTCAGCCGCGATCATGATGGGCGCGCCGTGCGCGTCATCGGCGCAGACGAAGTTGACCTCCGCGCCCTGCATGCGCTGCCCCCGCACCCAGGTGTCGGCCTGGATGTATTCCATCATGTGGCCGATGTGGAAGGCCGCGTTGGCATAGGGCAGGGCGGTGGTGACAAACAGCTTGGGCGGCATGGCGGCTTTCTTGCAGAAACAGCCCGCGATTCTAGGTTGCGGGTGTGTCTGGGCAGGGGCTGCGCCCGCTGCGCACCGCGTGGCCTGCCCGGGTCCGATAGACTCGCGCCCACTTCCGGCAGCCCGGCGATGTCTGGGGCTGCGGGTCCATTTCCCTAGCCGTGATCCCCCCATGTCCACCGTGACCGAAGCCGCTGTTCTTGCCGCCCTGCAAACCGTTGTCGACCCCAACACCGGCAAAGACTTTGTCACCAGCCGGCAGATCAAGCAGCTCAAGATCGACGGTGACGAGGTGGCGTTTGATGTGGAGTTTGGCTACCCCGCCAAAAGCCAGCATGCGGCGCTGCGGCGCCAGTGCATCGCTGCTGCGCGCAGCGTGCCGGGGGTGGGCAATGTCAGCGTCAACATGGTCACGCGCATCACGGCGCATGCGGTGCAGCGTGGCGTGCAGTTGCTGCCGGGGGTCAAGAACATCATCGCGGTGGCCTCAGGCAAAG
This sequence comes from Betaproteobacteria bacterium, assembly GCA_031428185.1. Taxonomy (GTDB): domain Bacteria; phylum Pseudomonadota; class Gammaproteobacteria; order Burkholderiales; family Burkholderiaceae_C; genus Pseudaquabacterium. Next base: position 3,661 of record JANPOW010000188.1, read on the forward strand.
GTGGTGTGGGCAAAAGCACCACCGCCTGCAACCTGGCGCTGGCGCTGGCCGCCGAGGGCGCCACCGTGGGCGTGCTGGACGCCGACATCTACGGCCCCAGCCAGCCCATGATGCTGGGCATCAGCGGCCGGCCCGAGAGCATTGACGGCCAGAGCATGGAGCCGATGCAAGGCCACGGCCTGCAAGTGGCGTCCATCGGCTTTTTGGTGGACGCTGACCAGGCCATGATCTGGCGCGGCCCGATGGCCACCCAGGCGCTCGACCAGTTGCTGCGCCAGACCAACTGGAAGGACGTGGACTACCTGATCGTCGACATGCCGCCCGGCACTGGTGATATCCAGCTCACACTGAGCCAGCGGGTG
>JANPOW010000189.1:0-14247 GCA_031428185.1 Betaproteobacteria bacterium
GGCCTTGTCGGCCGCAGCGGGTGGTGTGTTGCTGCTGGCGGCTGACGTGGCTGCCCGCAGCGTCATCGCCCCACAAGAGCTGCCGGTGGGGGTGCTGACGGCGCTGCTGGGTGGGGTGTATTTGCTGGTGCTGCTGCGCCGCCAGGGGGCCGCGATATGACGGCAACCCTGGTGATCAACAACACCGGCCCGGCCAGCACCGCCGCCGGCGTGCCAGCACTGCAGGCCAGCGGCCTGGTGCTGCGCCTGGGCGGCCGGGCGGTGGTGGACCAGGTGGACCTGCGCCTGGCCGCCGGCCAGTGGGTGGCACTGGTGGGGCCTAACGGCGCTGGCAAAAGCAGCCTGCTGTCGCTGCTGGCCGGCCTGCGGCCACCGGACGCCGGCACGGTGCAGTTGGCCGGCCGGCCGCTGGCGGCGTGGACAGCGCGCCAGCGTGCCGTGCGGCTGGCCTGGCTGTCCCAGCAAGGCGAGGCCGAAGGCGACATCGCCGTGGCCGATGTGGTGCGCCTGGGCCGGCTGCCGCACCAAGGCTTGTTTGGTGCAGCCACCCCGGCCGACGAGACGGCCGTGCAAGCGGCGATGGCCGAAACCGAATGCAGCGCCTTTGCCAGCCGCCGCTTGAGCGCCTTGTCCGGCGGTGAGCGCCAGCGTGTGCTGCTGGCCCGTGCGCTGGCGGTGGGTGCGCCGGTGCTGCTACTGGACGAGCCCACCACCCACCTGGACGCCCCCCACCAGCGCGCCCTGGTGCGCAGCCTGGCCGCGCGTGCCCGCGCTGGCGCGGCGGTGGCAGCGGTGCTGCATGACCTGAACCTGGCCCTGGCCGCTGACCGCCTGCTGGTGATGCAACACGGCCGCCTGGTGGCGGATGGCGAGCCGGCTGACCCAGCCGTGCGCCAGCGCCTGGTGCAGGTGTTTGACCACGCCTTCAGCATCGAGGCGGTCAGCGTGTCGTCCGCAAGCTCGGCCGGCACCGCCGCCCAGCCGCGCTGGGTGGCGGTGCCGGCACTCTGATGCACGGCGTCCCATCCCTTTTTTTTGGAACCCTCCCGTGCAAATCATTGCCCCACCGGTTGACCGCAACATCCCCAAACCCGACGGTGAGCGGCGTGGCCTGGTGCTGGTCCACACCGGCGACGGCAAGGGCAAAAGCACCGCAGCGTTTGGCCTGGCCTTGCGTGCCCACGGCCGGGGTAAGGCGGTGAAGATTTACCAGTTCATGAAAGTGCCCAGCGCCCGTTTTGGTGAGCACCGGGTGTTTGAGCAACTCGGTGTGCCCATCGAGGGCCTGGGCGACGGCTTCAGCTGGAAAAGCAAAGACCTGGAGCACTCCGGCCAACTGGCGCGCGACGGCTGGGCCAGGGCCGAAGCCACCATCACCGCCGGCCAGCATTTTTTGGTGGTGCTGGACGAAATCATGGTCCCGCTGCGCTACGGCTGGCTGCCGCTGGACCCGGTGCTGGCCTGCCTGCGCCAGCGCCCGCCGCATGTGCATGTGGTGCTGACCGGCCGCAATGCGCCGGACGAGTTGATCGACTTGGCCGACACTGTGACCGAGATGCGCTTGCTCAAACACCACTTCAAAGCCGGTGTGCCGGCGCAGCGCGGTATTGAGGATTGAGCCGCAGCGCCATGCAGACCGCACCGCACCCGCAGCGCGCCGCCATCAGCTGGAGCGCCGGCAAAGACTCCTGCCTGGCCTTGCAACATGCCCGCGCCCAGGGTTGGCATGTGCAGCACTTTTTTACGATGTGTGAGCCCGACGGCCTGAGCAAGAGCCATGCCCTGCCACCCGACCTGATCGACGCCCAGGTGCGGGCGCTGGGTGGCAGCTGGCAGCCGGTGCTGGTGGCGCCGGGCGGCTATGGCGCCGCCTTTGCCACCACGCTGGACGGCCTGCGGGCCAGCGGCATCAGCGCCGTGGTGTTTGGTGACATCGACCTGCAAGCCCACCGCGATTGGCTGGTCCCGGCCTGCGCCCGCGCCGGCTTGCAGGCGCTGTTCCCGCTGTGGGGCCTGCAGCGCGCGGCGCTGGCCCAACTGGTGATTGCCAGCGGCATGCACGCCCGGCTGGTGTGTGTGGACACGCGCTGGCTGGACGCCACGTTTTGCGGTGCAGCCTACGACCAGGCCTTGCTGGACAGGCTGCCCGCCGGTGTCTGCCCGGTGGGGGAGGGCGGTGAGTTCCACACCGTGGTACTGGGCGGCCCCGGTTTTGCCGCACCGCTGCAGGTGCTGGATTTGCCGCAGCGGCGGGTGGCCTCCACACCACCGCTGTCGCCCACCACGCTGGTCTTTCAGCCCATGGTGCTGCAGCCGGCGCTGCCGGCAGCCCCATGACGGGCCTGGCCATCTTGGTGCCAGCCGCGGCAATAGCCGTGGCCCTGGTGGTGGACCGCCTGCTGGGTGAGCCACCCACCTGGGCCCATCCCGTGGTGGCCATGGGGCGCTGGCTGGCGTGGGCTGGCCAACCCTGGCCGGGCCGGCCACCGCTGCAGGCTTGGCTGGGTGGTGCGGCTGCGTGGTTGTTGGGTGCAGCGATGTGTACCGGCGCGGCGGCCTGGGTGGACGACGCGCTGTGGGCCGGCCTATCACCCGACAAGAGCGTTCTGCAGGCGCTGCTGCTGGCCACTGTGCTGGGCTTCTTGCTCAAACCCCTGCTGGCCTGGCGCATGCTGCATGACGAGGTGGCGGCCGTGGAGGCCGCACTGGCCCGCAGCCTGCCCGCCGGCCGCGCCCAGGTGGCCCGCCTGTGCAGCCGCGACACCAGCACGCTGAGCGCGCTGGAGGTGCGCGAGACCGCCATCGAGACCCTGGCCGAGAACCTGAATGATTCGGTGCTGGCGCCGCTGTTCTGGTGGGCGGTGGCCGGCCTGCCTGGCGCTGTGCTGTACCGCTATGCCAACACGGCCGACGCGATGTGGGGTTACCGGGGCCGCTGGGAATGGGCCGGCAAGCTGGCCGCCCGGGTGGACGACGTGTTGTCCTGGTTGCCGGCCCGCCTGGCCGGTGTGCTGCTGCTGCCCGTGCCGCGCCGCTGGTCTGCGCTGCGCCAAGAAGCTGCCCGCACGCCATCGCCCAACGGCGGTTGGCCCATGGGCGCCATGGCGCTGGCGCTGGGCATTGGGCTGGGCAAACCGGGGGTGTACCGACTGCATGCCGGCGGCCGGCCCGCCACACAGGCTGACACGGCGGCGGCCTTGCGTTTGGCGGGCCTGGTTGTGCTGCTGGCGGCGTTGCTGCTGGCTGGTTTGGCCACGGTGGTGGGCGTGGTGGTGGGCGTGGTGGTGGGCGTGGTGGTGGGCATCACCAAGGCCGCCGCGTGATGGACAAGCCCATGCCACCCACCAGCCCCTGGCAGTTGCCAGCCTGGCCGGCCGTGCCACACGGCGGCGCCGGGCCGGACGGTGTGCTGCAGCATGATTTTTCAACCAACCGCAATGCCGCTGGCCCACTGCCCAGCGTCATGCAAGCGGTGCAGCAGGCCGACCGTTGTGCCTACCCCGATGCGCGCTACCACCGCCTGCGCCAGCACCTGGCCGATTGGCATGGCGTGGCGGCGGACCGGGTGCTGGTGGTGGCCAGCGCGTCCGCCTTTATCCACAGCTTCACCCAGGCGGCCAAAGCCTGGCGCGGTGTGCATCGGGTGGCCGCGCCGATGCCGGGTTATGGCGACTATGCCGCCGCCGCACAGCGCGCCGGGTTGGCGCTGGCTGCGGTTGAAAACACACCACCCGACGCCCACACCCTGTGCTGGTGGACCGAGCCGCACAGCCCCAGCGGCACAGCCGGTGGGCCGGCGCTGGGCCAGGCGCTGGCCGCCGCCCTGGCCGCAGGCGCTATGACGGTGCTGGACCTGGCCTACCAGCCGCTGCGGTTGGACGGCGCCAGCCTGCCTGCCGAGGCCCAGCAGGCCTGGCAACTCTGGTCGCCCAACAAGGCCGCCGGGCTCACAGGTGTGCGTGCCGCCTACGCCGTGGCACCGCCCGGCCAGGCGGCGGTGGCGCAGGCGCTGCAGGCGGCCGGCCCGTCCTGGCCGGTGGGGGCAGAGGGGGTGGCGCTACTCAGCGCCTTCACCACGCCACAAGCCCAGGCCGAACTGGTCGCCTGCCGCCACACCTTGCTGGCCTGGCGCCAGGCGCTGGTGGGGTTGCTGCAGCAGGCGGGCTGGCGGATGCCGGTTGACAACAACCCCGCTACCGCTACCGCCACAGCGACCTTCAACACCAGCGTCACCCCCTTTCTGCTGGCCCGCCCACCGCGACCGTGGGATGCTGCCCGTGCCGCCGCCCAGGGTGTGCAGTTACGTGATGCCACGTCGCTGGGCCTGCCGGGCGCCTGGCGGATCAACGCGCTGGCGCCGGTGTCGTTGGCGGCGTTGGGCACGCTGCTGCAGCGCGCCACAAACGCTACCCCAAACCCCGCCACAAATCCCATCGCACAGACTATGCCGCAGGTGTTTCAACCATGACCGCCCGCGCCGTGATGGTGCTGGGCTGCACCAGCGACGCCGGCAAAAGCTGGATCACCACCGCCTTGTGCCGCTGGTACGTGTGCCAAGGCCTGGTGGTGCGGCCGTTCAAGGCGCAGAACATGAGCAACCATGCGCGGGTGGTGGCGTTGCCGGACGGCACGGCGGGTGAAATCGGCAGCGCCCAGTACTTTCAGGCCCTGGCCGCCCGCGCCACGCCCGATGTGCGCATGAACCCGGTGCTGCTCAAGCCCGAGGCCGAGACCCGCAGCCAGGTGGTGCTGTTGGGCCAGGTGCGGCCCGACTTGACCACCATGCCCTGGCGTGAGCGCAGCGCGCTGCTGTGGCCCACCGCCCGCAGCGCGCTGCAATCCCTGCAGGCGGAATGTGATGTGCTGGTGATCGAGGGCGCCGGCTCACCGGCCGAGATCAACCTAGCCGCCAACGACTACGTCAACACCTTCACTGCGGTGGAGGCGCAAGCCGCCTGCCTGCTGGTGTCTGACATTGACCGGGGCGGCGCTTTTGCCCACCTGTACGGCACCCACGCGCTGATGGACGCTCGGGTGCGCGCGCAGGTGCGGGGCTTTGTGCTGAATCGGTTTCGCGGTGATGCCAGCCTGCTGGCGCCTGGCCCGCAACTGCTGCAAGCACGCACCGGTGTGCCCACGCTGGCGGTGATGCCACTGCTGCGCAACCACGGCTTGCCGGAAGAAGACGCCGTGCCCGATGACAGCGCCGGCCAGGGTGGGCCGCGGGTGGTGGTGCTCAGCCCACCGCACGCCAGCAATCTGGATGAATTTGAGCCACTGCGCGCCGCCGGTGTGGCGCTGCAGTTCAGCCGCAGTGCCGCGCTGGTGCGGCAGGCCGATTGGCTGATCCTGCCGGGCAGCAAACACACCCAGGCCGACCTGGCGTGGCTGCGCAGCAGCGGGCTGGACCAGGCCATCACCGCCCACGCCGACGCCGGTAAACCGCTGCTGGCGGTGTGTGGTGGGCTGCAGTTGCTGGGCGGGCTGATAGCCGACCCGCTGGGCCTGGAAGGTGGCCGGCCCGGCCAGTCCACCGGCCTGGGCCTGCTGCCATTGCGCACCCGGTTTGAACCCACCAAACAACTGACGCGGGTGCTGCACCACCTGGCCGGCTTGCAGGGGCCGTGGGCGCCGCTGGCCGGCCAGGTGGTGGCCGGGTATGAGATCCGCCACGGCATCAGCCAGCCTGAGCCGGCTGACGATCAACTGGTCCCCGCGTTTGTCAACGCGCCCCACCTGGGCTGGCAGCGTGGTGCTGTGCTGGCGCTGTACCTGCACGGCCTGTTTGAAAACCCCGCCGTGGTACACGCCCTGTTTGGCCGCCGCCCACCCCCGCTGGACGCCGTGTTTGACCGCCTGGCCGACTGCGTGGACCAACACTTCAGCCCCGGGGCCTTGAAGGCCTTGCTGAAAGCCACATGACCACCTTTGCCGCCCCCGCCGATCTGCCCAGCCTGGCCACCCTGCAAGACGGCCTGGCCAGCTTGCTCACCGGCATCACACCGCGCCATGACCCCGTGCTGGCGCAGCGCCTGCAGCAGCGCCTGGACCGCAAGACCAAACCCACCGGCGCGCTGGGCCGGCTGGAAGTATTGGCGCTGCAGATCGGCCTGCTGCAGGGCACTGACCAGCCGCAACTGCACGCGCCGCAACTGGTGGTGCTGGCAGCAGACCACGGACTGGCGCACCAGGGGGTGTCGGCCTATCCCCAAGAAGTGACCTGGCAAATGGTGGAAAACATGCGCAGCGGTGGTGCTGCGGTGAACGTGCTGGCGCGCCAGATGGGCCTGGCGCTGACGCTGGTGGATGCGGGCGTGGCATTTGACTTTGGTGCACGGCCCGGCTTGGTGCACGCCAAACAAGGGATGGGCACGGCAGACGCCAGCCTGCAGCCCGCCATGTCAATGGCCCAGGCCCACCACGCGGTGTTGGCTGGCGCCGGCCTGCTGCGCAGCCTGCCCGGCAACGTGGTGGTGTTGGGGGAGATGGGCATTGCCAACACCGCCAGCGCCGCGCTGCTGCTGGCCCGCCTGCACGCTGTGCCGCTGGCCACTGCCACCGGGCGCGGCACCGGGCTGGACGATGCCGGCCTGGCCCACAAGCGCGACGTGCTGCAGCGCGCGCTCAGCCGTGCGCCTGCCGCCACCACACCGATGGACGTGCTGGCCGAATTTGGCGGCTTCGAGATCGCGATGATGGCCGGCGCCATGCTGGCCGCAGCGGCGGATCGGCGCTTGATCGTGGTGGACGGTTTCATCGTCGGCGCCGCGCTGCTGGTGGCCCACGCGCTGGCGCCTGCGGTGCTGGACGCTTGTGTGTTTGCCCACCGCAGCGCCGAGGCCGGCCACGCCGCGCTGCTGGCCGCGCTGGGTGCCCAGCCCTTGCTGGCGCTGGGTTTGCGGCTGGGTGAAGGCTCAGGCGCTGCGCTGGCCTGGCCGCTGGTGGACGCAGCGGTGCGGCTGCTGGCGCAGATGGCCAGTTTTGAGTCGGCCGGGGTCAGCGACCGGGCTTGAGGCCTGCGGCTGCCCAAGCACACCGCCCACGCATCCAGACCCGCACCAACCCATGCTGCAAGCCCTGATCCACGAAGCCCGGTTGGCCGCCGTGGCGCTGCAGTTTTTGACCCGTGTGCCAGTGCGGCTGCAGCGCTTCGATGCGCAGTGGCTGCATGACAGCGCGCGCCACTTTCCGCTCATCGGCACGGCGGTGGGTGCGTTTGGCGCGGTGGTGCTGCTGGCCGCGCTGTGGGCCTGGCCACCCTGGGTGGCAGTGCTGCTGGCGATGGCGGCAACCGTCTGGCTGACCGGCGGCTTCCATGAAGACGGCCTGGCCGATACCTGTGACGCGCTGGGCGGTGCCGTGCCACGCGCCCGGGCGCTGGAGATCATGAAAGATTCGCGCCTGGGCAGTTACGCCGCGCTGGGCCTGGGGCTGACCTTGGCGCTCAAAGCCGCAGTGCTGGTGGCGCTGGTGGGTAGCCTGGGCGCTGCGGGCACTGCAGGTGCGTTGCTGCTGGCGCACGGCTTGTCACGCGGCGCCACCGTGGCGCTGCTGGCCGCATTGCCTTATGGCGGGGACGTGGCCCATGCCAAGGCCAAACCACTGGCCCAGCAGATCAGCCCGGCCGGCCTGGTGGTGGCGCTGGGCTGGTGTGCTGCGCTGGTGTTGGGGCTGGGCTGGGCCGCTGGCCAAGCGTGGGGCCTGGCCGGGTTCACACCGCTGCGGCTGGGCGCGGCCGTGGCCGCCGCAGCGCTGGTGGCCTGGCTGTGTGGCCGCTGGCTGCTGCGCCGGCTGGGCGGTTACACCGGTGACGGCCTGGGCGCCACCCAGCAGTGGTGTGAGCTTGCTGTGTACCTGGCGCTGGCGGCGCACCCGGCTGCGGTTGTGGCCGCTGTTGCTGTTACCGCCCATGCTTGAGCTGTGGCTGTGGCGCCACCCACGCCCGGATGGGGTGGCCGGCCGCTGCATCGGCCAGACCGATGTGGTGGTGCACTGGCGGCGCGCAAAACGTTTAGCGCACCAGCTGCGCCAACAAGCCCGCCGCCACCAGCTGCCCCGGGTTGTCTGGACATCACCCCTGCAGCGCTGCGCCACCGTGGGCCACTGGCTGGCGCGCTGGGGCTGGTTGCACCGGATCGATACAGACCTGCTGGAGCTGGACTTTGGCAGCTGGGACGGCCAGCCCTGGGCCAACATCCCACCCAGCGCCGTGGCCGCCTGGGAGCAGGATTTTTTGCAGCACGCCCCCGGTGGTGGTGAAGCGCTGCAGGCCTTGATGGCGCGCTGCCAGGCCTTCATCCACGCCCGCGCCGCCGAGCCCAGCCCGGCCGTGCTGCTGGTGGCGCATGCCGGCTGGATCAACGCCAGCGCGGTGTATGGCTCAGGCCCGCCAACCGCCAGCACCTGGCCCGCCGCGCCACGCTACGGCAGCTTGAGCGTGCGTCCGGTGTCGCAGACCGCCCGCACCGTGCACACACCACACTTGGGCGTGCGCGCCACACACACATAACGCCCGTGCAGGATCAGCCAGTGGTGGGCGTCCTGCCGGTAGGCCGCCGGCACCCGTTTGTCCAGTTGCAGTTCCACCGCCAGCGGTGTTTTGCCGGGGCCTAAACCGGTGCGGTTGCTGACGCGGAACACATGTGTGTCCACCGCGTTGGTGGGCTCACCAAACGCCACGTTGAGCACCACGTTGGCGGTTTTGCGGCCCACGCCGGGCAGGGCCTCGAGTGCGGCGCGGCTGCGTGGCACCTGGCTGGCGTGTTGGTCCACCAAGATACGGCAGGTCTGCAGCAGGTGTTTGGCCTTGTTGCGGTACAGGCCGATGGTGCGGATCAGCTCGGCCACCGCAGGCTCACCCAAATCCAGCAGTTGCTGCGGTGTGTTGGCGCTGGCAAACAGGCGCCGGGTGGCCTTGTTAACGCTCACATCGGTGGCCTGGGCCGACAGCAACACGGCGCTGAGCAGCTCAAACACGCTGGTGTATTCCAGCTCACTGGCGGGCTGCGGGTTGGCGGCGGCCAGGGTGGCAAAAAAGGTCTGGATGTCAGCGGGTTTCATGGTCTGGCCGTCACTGGCGGTTTGCCTGCGCATGGCTCGGCCGCAGTGGCAGCATCTGCACCGCCAGGATGCAGCCCAGGATCAGCGCGCAGCCGGCCAGGCCGGTGGGGCTTAAACGGTCGCCCATGAACCAGGCGCCAAACAGCGCGGCAAACACGGTTTCAGCCGACAGGATGATGGCCGCATCGGCCGGCTGCGCATGGCGCTGGCCCACCACCTGCAAGGTGAAACCCACCCCCACCGACAACACCCCGGTGTAGGCAATGGCCCCGGCGGCGATGCGCAGGCCGTCAGCGCTGATCGGCTCCAGCGCCACGCCCAGCACACTGCTGACCACTGCGCACACCACAAACTGGCCGCAGGCCAGCAGGTAAGCGCCGCGCAACTTGTTGGCCACCTGGCCCACCAGCAGCACATGCACCGCCCAGGGCAGGGCGCTGAGCAGCACCCACCAATCGCCACCCGACAAGGCCTGCAGCGACGCACCGGTGAGCAGCCACACACCGCCCAAGCAGCCGGCCGCTGCCGGCCACACGCTCCAGTGCGGCACCTGGCGCTGGAAGGCCCAGGCCATCAGCGGCACCAGCGGCACATACAGCGCGGTCAAAAAGCCGGCGTTGGTCACGCTGGTGCGCATCAGGCCGATTTGCTGCAGCACCACACCCACACACAACAAGCCGCCCAGCAGCAGCACCCAGCGCGCGTCGGCCCAGCCCGGTGCGTGGCCGGCGGCGCGCAGGCTGCGCCATTCACGCCAGGCCAGCGGCGCCACCACCAGCGCGCCCAGCACAAAGCGCACACCGGTGAAGGTGAGTGGCCCCACCCCGGCCATGCCCAGTGCCTGGCCGACAAAAGCCGAGCCCCAGATCAGCGCGGCCAGCAGCAGCAGGGCGTTGGCTTGCAGGCGCGACAGCGGGGCGCTGTTGGGCATGGGGCGGTTGCTGCTGCCGCTCGTGGTGTTGCTCATCGGCCGCCCCGTGCCGCTTGGGTGGCGCGTGCGCGGGCCAGCGCGGCCTCGATCACCGCGCGCTTTTTGTCCAGCACGGCAGGGTCGGTGTGCTGGCTGTGGGCCGGCAGGTCAGCCAGCGTGGCAGTGGCCTTTTTGGCCAGGCGCTCGTCGTTGTCGTGTTGCAGCCGTTGCTGGCGCTGCTGGCGGGCCAGGTACTGCTGGCGCGCCAGCGTGGCTTGCTCGGCCGTCCAGGCCTGCCAGCCGGTGCGCGTGGCGGACGCCGGCACGAGCGTGATGCAGTCCACCGGGCACGCCGGCAGGCACAGCGCGCAGCCGGTGCAATCGGCATCCATCACCGTGTGCATGCGCTTGGGCGCCCCCACGATGCAGTCCACCGGGCAGGCGTCAATGCACAGGGTGCAGCCGATGCACCAGGCTTCGTCAATCACCGCCAGGGTGCGTGGGGCCTCGGTGCCGCAGGTCGGGTCTAGCGGCAACTTGGCCAAGCCGGTGAGGGCGGCCAGGCGGCCAATGCCCTCAGCGCCACCCGGTGGGCAGCGGTTGATGGGGGCCTCACCGGCAGCCACCGCGTTGGCGTAGCCCCGGCAGTCGGGGTAGCCGCAGCGCGTGCACTGGGTTTGCGGCAGCAGCGCATCAATGCGCTCAGCCAGCGCCGCCTGGGGTGCTGTCAGCGCTGCGGCGGGTGGCCGCAGCGGGGTGGGCAAAGCAGCCGGTTGCGGCGGGACAGGGGCGGTGAAAGTCACCGCCCGAATTATCCCTTGCGGGCTGCAGCGCGCTTGGCGCGTGCCGGGCTGGTGGCGACGCTTGCAGCGGAGTCAGCGGCCACCACCAGTGCAGCGCTGGCCACCGGTTTGGCGGCGGCCTTGACCGCCACCGTGCGCGCCGGTTTGGCAGGTGCCACAACAGGTGCCTCCAGCGCCGCCGGTGCGCCCTCAGCCACGCCGTCCTGGTTGTAGCTGGCGATGAAGTTCTTGACCACCGGGTAGACGTTGTCGCGCCAGCGCCGGCCCGAAAAAATGCCGTAGTGACCAGCACCCAGCGCGTCGTAGTGGAACTGGCGCGCTTTGGGGATGCCGGTACACAGGCCGTGGGCGGCGCGGGTCTGGCCGGCGCCGGAGATGTCGTCCAGCTCACCTTCCACCGTCAGCAGCGCGCCGGTGGTGATGTCTTGTGGCCGCACCGTGACGCCGTCTTTCACCCAGGTGCCGTTGACCAGCGCAAAGTCCTGGAACACGGTTTTGATGGTGTCCAGGTAGTACTCGGCGGGCATGTCCAGCACCGCGTTGTACTCGTCGTAAAACTGGCGGTGCTGCTCGGTGGACTCGTCGTCACCGCGGATCAGGTCCAGGAAGTTGTCGTAGTGCGTTGTGAGGTGGCGGTCAGGGTTCATCGCCACAAAGCCGGTGTGCTGCATAAAGCCCGGATACACCCGCCGCCCGGCACCGGCAAAGTTGGCCGGCACGCGGTAGATCACATTGTTCTCAAACCACTCATAAGGCTTGTTGGTGGCCAGGTTGTTGACCGCCGTGGGCGACAGGCGGGCGTCAATCGGCCCACCCATCATCGTCAGCGTGCGCGGGGTGAACTCACCGTTGGTGGCCATCAGCGACACCGCAGCCAGCACCGGCACGGTGGGCTGGCAGACCGAAATCACATTGACTTCGGGGCCGACAAAGCGGATGAAATCTTGCACATAGCCCACGTAGTCGTTGAGCGTGAACTCACCCGCGTCCAGCGGCACGGTGCGGGCGTCGGTCCAGTCGGTGATCAGCACCTTGTGGTCACGCAGCAGCACCTTGACGGTGTCGCGCAGCAGCGTGCTGTGGTGGCCCGACAGCGGCGCCACCACCAGCACGGTGGGGTGGCTCTTCATCTTCTCCAGCACCGCCGGGTCGTCGGTGAAGCGCTTGAAGCGCAGCAGGCGGCAAAACGGCTTGGTGATCGGCACTTGCTCTTGCACCGCCACGTCCACACCGTCCACCTGCACCGTGCGGATGTCGAACTGCGGCTTTTCGTAGTCCTTGGCCAGCCGGTGCATCAAGCCCAGCCCGGCCGAGACACGTTGTGCCATCGGGGTGTGCGAGAACGCCGACAGCGGATGGGTGTACAGCTTGGCCGACGCGCTGGCGAACTCTGAGAACGGTGCCATCAAGGCGCGCTGTGTTTCGTAGATCTGGTAGAGCATGGGCGGGAGTCTCCGGAAGGTGAGCAGATGGTCAGTCGGCGCGTTGGCATCGTTGTAGCGGCGGCGCTGCATTGCACCTGACAACGGAACAAAAAATTGTGCAGTGCAGCAATTATGATCCTGCAGCAACGATATTGCACGCGAAAGGTGCAATCGAGTCCCGGAAAAACACCCAGCCAAGCCCGCAAATCGGGTGGCCTGTCGCCTGGGTGACCGCTGGTGGTGCTTGCTGGGCTGGTGCCGGTGTCATGGGGGCGCAACCCGTTCGGCCGGTCAGCCGCCGGCAACATCACCTGTGATGATCCTCAAGCCGTCCACCTGTGAAAAATCCCGGGCATGCGTCACCAGCGCAGCCGCACCGGTCTGCAGCGCGGTGGCCAGCTGGATGGCGTCTGGCAGTTTCAGCCGGTAGCGTGCGCGCAGCCGGGTGGCAGCAGCGGCAATTGCCACGTCCACCGCCACCACCGCAAACCGCCCCAGCGCCTGTTGGTAACGCTGGGCCAGCGCGTCCTGGCCGGCGCGCAGCGGCCCGGTCAGCACCTCGGCCAGTGCGATGGTCGAGATGGCAATGTGCAGCGCACCGGCCGCTTCGGCCTCAAACAGGCCGATGAAGCGCGGCAAGAAGACCGGATGGTCTTCCAGCAGGTAGATCAGCGGCGCGGTGTCCACCACCACCAGCGACCCGGAGGGCAGGCCGGCCCAGGCCGCTGCGCCGGTGGCATGCCCGGCTGCCATTGGGGGCTTTTGGCGGCGGCGCTTGGTGGGCTCAATCCCACTCATTGCGCAGCGCCTGCACCGCTGCGGCCGCCTCCGCATCCCACAAACCGGCATCGCTGCCGCGCAGTGCCAGCAGCACGCCGCCGGGGGCGCGCAAGGCCAAGTCCTGCATCGGCACGACGGCCGCGCAGGGCTTGCCGTGGCGGGTGATCACGCTGCGCCCGCCGGCCTCAGCCAGGCTGACCAGCTTGGGCAATTGCGCGCGGGCCTGCTCCAGGCCAAGGGTAGATGTAGAGGGCAAGTGAGCTTCTCCGAAGCGCTTAAAAGGGGACGCTACCCTTTAATCCTGATCTTTGGCCGGCCGCCCCTGCGGCCGATAGCCCAGCAGTCGGCCGGCCTGCTGACCGAGCTGCGCGATGAACGCATCTGAGCCGCAGGGCAGCCCTTTGTCGATGTTGCGCCGCACCGTGTTCAGCGCTTCGTCGTCGTCACCTTCGGCAAGCCAGGCTGACCATTCTTTGACGGCGAGGAATTTCCGGCCCCAGTCGGACCCTGTGTTGAGCAGCACATCGGCGCGTTGCCCACAGTGCGCGGCAGCACTGGACCAGCGGTACTGTTCTGCACAGCGCACCATCGCTGCGCGTACCGGGTTGCGTTCCACATACCGCACCGCAGCCCACAGGTAGGCATCGTCCAGCGGGGACGAGAAAAACCGGCCCTGCCACAGATGACCCGTCCAACCGCGCGCACGGTTGATGCGTTGGGCGTAGCGCATGTGCAAGGGCTTGAACACACGTTGCAAACCGTCGTCAGTGGCCGGCACAGCAACCAGGTGGATGTGGTTGCTCATCAGGCAATAGGCCAGCACCTCCACATCAAACGTGAGGCAATACTGCTGAAGCCACCCCAAATAGGTGAGACGGTCTTCGTCACTGAAGAACACATCCTCACGCCGATTACCCCGCTGCGTGATGTGGTGCGGAACTCCGCTGAAGACGGTTCTGGCTTGTCTCGGCATGCCTGCAGGATAGGTTAATTAAAGGGTAGCGTCCCCTTTTTTCCCCTTTTTTCCATCGTGTTCCGATAGGAGTCTCCTTACTGAACATGACTTTGCTTCGCATGGGCCTCAAGCTCCAATGGTGAACGGGTGTAACCCAGCATTTCCATTTCGACGAGGTAACGACGCAGGAATGCTTTACGGCCCATACGGTCGTGTTGACTTACGTGCACCAGCTCGTGTGTGAGAACAATCTGGTTTTCTGCAAATCGAGGCTTAAGCATGATGACGTAGCCATTGGTTCGACCACCCTCAAAC
>JANPOW010000190.1:0-12087 GCA_031428185.1 Betaproteobacteria bacterium
CCACCCGCCCGCCGTACAGCGCCGGGTTTTTGGGGTGGGTGCCGGTGGTGGACAAGCCGATGGTTTAACAATCGGGCGCTGTTTGGGCCAGCGCCTGCAGGCCCACGCCACCGCCGGCGCCGCCCCGGTTCTCCACCACCACCGGCTGGCCCAGCGCGGCCTGCAGTTGCAAGGCCACGGCGCGCGAGAACACGTCGGTCGGCCCGCCCGGCGGGAACGGCACGATCCACTTGATCGGCTTGCTGGGCCAGGCCTGGCCCCAGGCCGGGCTGGCCAGCACGCCAGCGGCCAGGCACAACATCAAGCTGCAGCGGCGGTAAATGTTCATGGGGCTCCTGATGGTGTGGCCTGGCGCCCGGGTGGGGCCTGGCGGCGCAGTATGGCGCGCCAGGCGCTGGCCGCCGCGCTGGCCCGCGCTTTGAATGCCTTGAAGTGGGGCTGCGCCTGCGCCACGGGCCGCAGCGCAGCCCTGCTGCCGCCCGCCGGCCCGCTGGCCCACCCGACCGTCGCCATTTGGCCGCAATGGCCAGGCCGGCGCCACTTTGGGCACACTGGCGGCCATGCACTTTTTTGACCACGACACCCAGGTGACGCCGCTGGCGGCTTTGTCCACCAACCCAAGCGGCACAGCCGCCTTCTCAGGCCAGGTGCAGCCAGCCTGGAACATCGGCGCCAACCCCAACGGGGGTTATTTGCTGGCCCTGGCGGCGCAGGCGCTGCGGCAAACCACACCCAGCCAGCCCGACCCGCTCAGCATCACGGTGCACTACCTGCGGCCTGGGCTGGCCGGTGCGCCCTGCCGCATCGAAACCCGGTTGCTGCGCAGCGGGCGCACGCTCAGCACCGTGCGGGCCACGCTGGTGCAAGACGGCAGTGCCCGGCTGGAGGTGCTGGCGGCCATGGGCGACCTGGGCGCGCCCGCTGCCGCCCCCGCGCCGCGCTTGAGCCTGCCCGTGCCCAGCATCCCGCCACCCGAGGCCTGCCCCGGCCGGTCCGCCTCGGCGCAGGGGGTGGACTTGCCCATCCTGCAGCGGCTGGACGTGCGGCTGCACCCCGCTGAGGCCGTGCCCGGCGCCGCCGGCCAGGCCCGCGTCACCGGCTGGATCCGCTTCACCGACGGCCGCCCGCCAGACGCGCTGGCCTGCCTGCTGATGGCCGATGCATTCCCGCCAGCGGTGTTTGGCCTGCTGGGCATGGTGGGCTGGGTGCCCACGGTAGCGCTGACCGTACACCTGCGTGGCCGCCCGGCGCCGGGTTGGCTGCTGGGCCAGTTCTGGTCGCACGATTTGAGCCACGGCCGGGTGGTGGAAGACGGCGCCTTGTGGGACAGCAGCGGCCAACTGGTGCTGCAGGCGCGCCAACTGGCGCTGGTGCGGCAGGGCTAGGAGCCTGTCGGACTTGGGGCGTCGATAGCGAGAAACGGCCCCAGCGAGGACAGTTTTTGCCGGATTTGCAGGCCCATAGTTCAACTATGGGACAAAAGCCGGTAAAAAATGGACCGCTGAGGCCGTTTCGCAGCCGACGTTCCCCAAGCCCGACAGGCTCCTAGGCGGCGTCTTGGCGCGATGCCGACAACGCGCTGGTGGAGGGCCGGCCTGCATGTCTGCTTCCCCTACCACCACCACTTGCTGCGCTTGCTGGACGCGCTGGGCGCCAGCCACCGCATCGCCTGGACGGCGCCCAGCTTCAGCGACCTGCGTGCCGGTGGTGATGTGGCGCAGCTGCGCTTTCCGCGTTTGCCAGCGCCGCTGCACGGTGCGCTGGCCATCGCCCGCTTTGGCCACCGCAGCCTGGGCGACCGGCTGTCGGCCATCGTCGGTGCGGCAGAGGCCACCTTGTCCAGTGCCGGGTGGCGCCAGCGTCACCTGTCCATCTCGTTTGTTGACTGGGCGCGCCAGCGTGGCCTGGCGCCGGCTTTGCTGGCCACGGTGTTTGAACCCATGATTGGTGGCCTGACTTTTTCTGCGCCCCGATCAGGTCAGCGCGCGCGCCATGCTGGCCTACATCCACGCCATCGGCAGCCATGCCGGCCACTGCCGCACCGGCCTGTTCCGCGCCGGCAGCGGTGAGGTCATCATTGACCCGCTGGCCGCCGGATGTGCGGCGCCACGGCGGCGAGAGCCACACCGGCGCTGCGGTGGCGTCACTTGCCATGGTGGCGGGCCGGGTGGTGGGTGCGGCCCTGGCCAACGGCAGCTTGCAGCCTGCCGACCTGGAGATTGCCGCCGTGCCCAGCCACGCGCTACAGCCTTTGCTGCCCGATGCGGCCTTGCTGGCCCGTGTGCTGGCTGACCTGCACCGGGTACTGCCGGCGCGCCGGCCGGCCGCAGCCGCTCAGCCAGTGGTGCAGCGGGTCTGGCAAGCCACCCGCGCGCGCAGCTGCTCAAAAACGCGGAACAAGCCGTACAAGCTGCGGTTGACCAACACAAACTCGGGCCGGCTGCCCACCAGCGCGTGCTGCTGCAGCGTGCGCACAAAACGGCGCCGGCCGTCGGCCACAACACCGGGCTGCGCGCCAAAGTCAAACAAGGCCACCCGCAACGGCTGGGCCAGCCACTGCCTGACGGGTTTCATCACCGCCTGGTCCAGCTGCCAGCCAGCGGCCGCCGGCAGATCGGCAAACAAGCCCATGGCTGCCGCCGCCATGACCGGCCTGCGCTTGTTTGCGCTGGTCTTCCCGTTTGGCCGTGCCCGCTACCACTGGATCTGCAGCCTGTTCGACATCGGCCACAGCAAGCCGCGCGCAGCACGCCGGCGCTTATGCCGCGCCATCGTCTTGGCGCGCCGTTTTGGCATGCCTTTTTGAAGCGCTGTGCGCTGCGCAACTGCTGGCCGGGCTGGTGCCGGCGCCTGAGCAACCCGCGTTGCAGGCGCGGGCCCAAACCCTGGCTGCAGCGCTGCAGCCAAGCCGGCCCGCGCTGGCCTTGCCAGGCCAACGCGGCGTGCAGCGTTGATGCGCGCGGCCGGCCGGCCCACCGTGCTGCCCGACGATGCTGCGCATCACCGCGCCCTGTCACCGAGGTGTTTGCCAGGCCGGCCACCCGCCAACCACACTGCGCCAGACCACAAGGATGCCGATGACCGACGCTTCAACCCGACAGGCGCCCAACGGCGCCGCCACACTGGCCAGCACCATGCCCTTGGCGCGTGGGCCGGCCTGGGCCAACCGCATCACGCTGGCGCCTTTGACCAACTGGCAAAGCCACGCCGATGGCACGCTGGGCGACGACGAATACCGCTGGTTGACCATGCGGTCCCAGGGCGGCTTTGGCATGACCATGACTTGCGCGGCCCACGTACAGGCCTCGGGCCAGGGCTTCCCCGGCCAGCTCGGCGTGTGGTCGGACGCGCACCTGCCCGGCCTCAGCCGCCTGGCCCAGGGCATCCGTGCAGCGGGCAGTGTGTCGTGCCTGCAGTTGCAGCACTCGGGCCGGCGCGCGGATACCGCGCTCAGTGGCCGGCCCACGGTGGCACCGTGGGACGACGCTGAAACCGGCGCCCGGGCGCTGAGCACGGCCGAGGTGCAGCAACTGGTGCAAGACTTCATCAGTGCGGCCCGGCGTGCCGAGCGGGCCGGCTTTGAGGGGGTGGAGTTGCACGCTGCGCACGGCTATCTGCTGGCCCAGTTTCTGGACACCGAGCACAACCAGCGCACCGACCAGTACGGTGGCAGTGCGCACAACCGCAACCGCATCCTGTTTGAGCTGATCGCTGGCGTGCGCGCGGCCACCGGGCCGGGGTTTCAGCTGGGGTTGCGGCTGTCGCCTGAGCGTTTTGGCATCACCATGGCCGAGTCATTGGCCTTGGCACAGCAGGTGCTGGATGGCGGCCAACTGGACTACCTGGACATGTCGCTGTGGGACTGCTTCAAACCACCGCTGGAGCCGGCCTACGCTGGCCAGACGCTGATTGCCCACTTTGCGGCACTGCTGCGTGGCAGCACCCGGCTGGGCGTGGCCGGCAAGATCATGGACGCCGCCACGGCACAGCGCTGCCTGGACAGCGGCGCCGACTTTGTGCTGATCGGCCGCGCCGCCATGCTGCACCATGACTTTGCCCGCCGCGCGCTGGCCGACCCCGGCTTTTGCAGCATCGCGCGGCCGGTGAGCCGTGCGCATCTGCAGGCTGAAGGCCTGGGGCCGGCATTTTTGCAGTACGTCAGCAGCACCTGGCCACGTTTTGTGGCCGACGCCTGAGCCGCGCCGGCCACGCCCGGCGCCGGCCCGGCCAGGCCGTGCCAGGCCGTGCCTGTCAAGCCCGGGCGCGCAGATGGGCCGGGTGGATGGCCCCCAGGCGGCGCAGCCCGGCCGCACCGGTCACCGCAGGGCAATTGCCGGCTTGCTGCGCAAGGCATGCGCGCGCCAGCCAGGCAAACGCGGCGGCCTCCACCTGCATCGGTGGCAGGCCCGCCTGGTCGGTTGAATCCACCAGCACGCCGGGCAGCGTGCTGCGCAGCGTGGCCATCAGGTGGCCATTCAGCACCCCGCCACCGCAAACCAGCAGGCTGCGCACCGTCGGCATCTGCTGCAGCAAGGCCCGCACCGCCGCGCTGACGGTGAATTGAAGCAAGGTGGCCTGCACGTCGGCCGCCGTGGCTTGCGCATCGGCTGGCAGCTTGCGCAGGGTGGCGTCCAGCCAGGGCGCGTTGAACAGATCACGGCCGGTGCTCTTGGGTGGCAGTTTGGCCAGGAAGGGCTCGGCCAGCAGCGCCGTCAGCAAGCCGGGGTTGACCCGGCCAGACGCAGCCCAGGCGCCACCGGCATCAAAGGCCTGGCCCAGGTGGCGCTCACACCACAAATCCAGCAGTGCATTGCCCGGGCCGCAATCAAAGCCGGCCACCGCACCATTGGCCGCCAGCAGCGTGAGGTTGGCCATGCCACCCAGGTTCAAGACGGCGCGGTCCAGGCCGGGCACGGCAAACACGGCCGCATGAAACGCCGGCACCAGCGGCGCGCCCTGGCCACCGGCGGCAATGTCGCGTGAGCGAAAGTCACACACCACATCAATGCCGGTCAGTTCAGCCAGCAGCGCGCCATTGATCAGTTGAATGGTGTAGCCCTGGCCGTCAAATTCACCGGGGCGGTGCCGCACCGTCTGGCCATGCGCGCCCAGCGCCCGCACATCCTGCGGCTGGCAGCCGGCAGACGCCAGCAGGCTGCGCACCACCTGGGCATAGGCTTGGCTGATGGCATTGGCCGCCAAGGCGGCACGGTGCAACTCGTCAGGGCCGGGCGAGTTGAGGGCCAGCAGGCTTTGGCGCAGCGTGCTGTTGAACGGCAAATGCTGGTGTTGCAGCACCTGCAGCGCGCCGTCCGGGCTGGCAGCGCTGGCCAGCACCGCGTCCACGCCGTCCAGCGAGGTGCCAGACATCAGCCCGATGAACTGCTGCGGCGCGTGTTGCGAGTTGCTGCTGGAGGACACCACAAACAAAAAGCCGCAGTGTGCGGCTTTTATTCAGCGTCGCCGCGGAATTCGGTCTGCGTCTCGGCCGCCGCCAACTGGCGCTGGGCCAAGGCCGCCACGCGCTCAAAGCGGGGCCGTGCCGCCGCGCTGAGGGGCAGGCTCTCCGTGTCTTGGGCCACTTTCAGTGGGTCAAGAAACTGACCGTTGACGCGGAACTCAAAGTGCAGATGCGGCCCGGTGGCCCAGCCTGTGGCGCCCACGGCACCAATGCGCTGGCCTTGCTCAACCCGCTGGCCCGGCCGCACATCCATGCTGCTCAGGTGCGCATAAACGCTGGATTTGCCACCACTGTGCAGCAGTTGCACCACGTTGCCGTAGCCGTTCTGGCGCCCGACCGATTCAACAACACCGTCGCCCACCGAGCGCACCGGCGTGCCAAACGGCGCGCTGTAGTCCACCCCGTTGTGCGCCCGCCAGCTTTGCAAAATGGGGTGCATGCGCATCGCAAAACCGGAGGTGATGCGTGAAAACTCCATCGGGCTGGCCAGAAACGCCCGCCGCCGGTTGCGCCCATCCATGCCGAAATAGGCGCCCCGGCCTTGTGCTGCGTCCTGAAACCAGACGGCTTGCCGGGCTTTGCCGTTGTTGATGAACTCGGCCGCCAGGATGCGGCCGGTGCTGTCGCCCCAGGTGATGGCCTGGTCGTCGGCGGTGAGCGTCTCAAACACCACGCTGAAGCTGTCGCCCTTGCGCAACTGGTGATGGAAGTCGATGTCGTTGGCAAACACATCGATCAACTGCGACGCAATGGCGTCGGGCAACCGGGCCTCATCGGTGGCGGCCCACAGCGATGTGCTGACCGTGCCGCTGCCGATGCGCACCTGCGGCAGCAACGCCGCGGACTCCAGGCTGCTGGCAAAGCGGCCGTTGGCCCGGGCCACCTTGAGCCGGGTGAAATAGCTGGCCGCGCGCGCTGAATCCAGCGCCGGGAAGCGTGCGATCAGCTCCAGCAAAGTGCCGTCTGCGGCGGTGCGCACTTGCACCATCTTGCCGGCGCTGCCGTCGATCAGGCGGCGGGCGTCGCGGTCCAGCCGCATGAAGGCGGCAGCGGCCGGATCGTTGACGCCCAGGCGGCGGAACAGGCTGTCCACCGTGTCCGCACTGCGCGACAGGTCGTTGCGGTGCAGCTCCAGCGGGTGCTCGGCCAGTTGCTCGAGTTGCTGCTCAAGCCCGGGCAACTGCAGTGACTGGCTGACCAGGCGTTGCGGCAGTTTGGCGGCATCCGGCGCCAACGGCGCAATGCCGAAGGCCGCAACGGCAAACGTGCCCAGCAAACCCAGCACGGTGCCAGCCACTCTGCGGGGATGACGCATGGCGGCGGCTTGCAAAGCCGTCAGCGTGTGGATCGCAAAAGTGGGCACCAGCTTCAAGGCGTCAATCCGGGTTGCGCAACGCCGGCCAACATGGCGCCGGGGTTGACGGGTGTATTGCGGGTCAGGCCAGGACCTGGCGTGTGTTGCGGCAAATCTGGCGCTGGTCCGGCGCTGGTCCGGCAAGTGATGCCTTGGCGGCGCCGGAGGTTGCAGCAGGGCTGCAGCCCTAGAATCGCCGGCTCACACCCAACGATGTCTGTGCGTTGACACACACACTGACGCCGGGGACCAGCGAGTATACCCAGCGTGCCGCTGCCCGAATCCCGGAAGAAGCCCGCGTTCTGCACACCATGTCCCTGCCTGAATCTTCTAGCGCTGCACCGCAATATCCGGTCACTGACCGCGTCCTGGCAGCCATGGCTGTTTCGCGTCGCCACTGTGATGAATTGTTGCCAGAGGCCGATTGGCTGCGCAAATTGGCCCGCGCCGAGGCCACCGGCCAGCCCTTGCGCATCAAGCTGGGCCTGGACCCGACCGCACCTGATATCCATATCGGCCACACCGTGGTGCTGAACAAGATGCGCCAGTTGCAAGATTTGGGGCATCAGGTGATTTTTCTCATCGGTGACTTCACCTCGATGATTGGCGACCCGTCCGGCCGCAACAGCACCCGCCCGCCGCTCACGCGCGAGCAGATTGAGGCCAACGCCAAGACCTACTACCAGCAGGCCAGCCTGGTGCTGGACCCGGCGCGCACCGAGATCCGCTACAACAGCGAGTGGAGCGACCCGCTGGGCGCGCGTGGATTGATCCAGTTGGCGGCGCGCTACACGGTGGCCCGCATGATGGAGCGCAATGATTTCCATGACCGCTTCCACGCCGGCACGCCGATCTCGGTGCATGAGTTTTTGTACCCGCTGATGCAGGGTTATGACTCAGTGGCGCTCAAGAGTGATCTGGAACTGGGCGGCACCGATCAAAAGTTCAATCTGCTGGTGGGCCGCCACCTGCAGCAGGAATACGGCCAAGAGCCACAGTGCATCCTGACCATGCCGCTGCTGGAGGGCTTGGACGGCGTTGACAAGATGTCCAAGAGCAAGGGCAACTACATCGCCATCACTGAGTCGGCCAACAGCATGTTTGCCAAGGTGTTGTCCATCAGTGACACGCTGATGTGGCGCTGGTTTGCGCTGTTGAGTTTCCGCAGTGATGCCGAGGTGGCTGCACTGAAGGCCGCGATCGCCGCCGGCGACAACCCGAAAAACGCCAAGGTGTTGCTGGCGCGTGAGCTGGTCACGCGCTTTCACAGCGCGGCGGCGGCCGATGCAGCCGAGGCCGACTTTGCCAACCGGGCGCGGGGTGGCATTCCGGACGAGATTGCGGCCGTCACGCTGAGTGGTGCGCCGCTGGCGATTGGCGCCCTGCTCAAGCAGGCCGGGCTGGTGCCGTCCACCAGTGAGGCGCTGCGCCTGATCGAGCAGGGCGGTGTGCGCATCGACGGTGTGGTGGTCAGCGACAAAGGCTTGAAGCTGGCCGTCGGCACGCTGGTGCTGCAGGTGGGCAAGCGCAAGTTTGCGCGGGTCACGTTGACGGCCTGAGCGGCCCGCACCAAAGGCCGCTGCGATGATCGCGCTGGTACAGCGGGTGCTGGATGCAGCAGTGCGGGTGGATGGCCAGGTGGTGGGCGCCATCGGCCCCGGCCTGCTGGTGCTGGTGTGTGCCGAGCCCACCGACACCGAACTGCAGGCCAGCAAGCTGATCGACAAGCTCTTGAAACTGCGCATCTTTGCCGATGCTGCAGGCAAGATGAACCGCAGCCTGGTGGACGTGGCGGGCAGCTTGCTGCTGGTCAGCCAGTTCACGCTGGCGGCCGATGTGTCGGCCGGCAACCGGCCCAGCTTCACCGGCGCCGCCGGCCCGGTGCTGGGGCGGACACTTGACGAGGCACTGCTGCGCATCGCGCGTGAGCGCCACCCGCTGGTGGCTGCAGGCCAGTTTGGCGCTGACATGCAGGTCAGCCTGGTCAACGACGGGCCGGTGACGATCCCGCTACGGGTGGTTTAAGCCTCAATCGGCGTACTGGCCCGCCGCCTTGATGGCCGGGCCCCACTTGTTGATCTCGGCCTCGACAAACTTCTTGTGCTCAGGCCCGCCCAGGCGGGCATCGGTGACCACCACGGCGCCCATGGCTTCTTCACGTTTGATGAAATCCGCGTCTTTCAGCGCAGCACGCAGCGCGCTGTTGAGCTTGTCCACCACCGCCTTGGGTGTGCCCTTGGGCGCATACATGCCGTGCCAGATGGCCACGTTGAAGCCCTTCAGGCCGGACTCGTCCAGCGTGGGCAGCTTGGCCAGCGCGGGTGTGCTCAGGCGTTTGGGCGTGGTCACGCCAAACGCCTTGACCTTGCCGCTCTCGATCTGCTGGCTGGTGTTGGTGGTCTGGTCGCACATCAAATCCACCTGGCCGCCCAGCAGGTCGGTCATGGCCGGGGCGGTGCCTTTGTAGGGCACGGTGGTCATGTCCACCGCCACGGCTTGCTGAAACAGCAGGCCGCACAGGTGGGATGCCGCACCCAGCCCGGCGTTGGCCAGGTTGATCTTGCCTTTGTTGGCGTCAATCCATTTGCGCAGTTCGGCAAAGTTGGAGGCCGGCAGGGTGCTGCGGCCGATCAGCGTCATCGGCACCTCGTTGACCATGCCAAGGTATTCAAAGTCAGCCAGGGTGTCGTAGGGCAGCTTGCGGTAGAGGGCCGGCGACGTGGCCATGCCGATGTGGTGTAGCAGCACGGTGTAGCCGTCAGGGCTTGACTTGGCCACCTTGGCCGCGCCCAGCGTGCCACCGGCACCGCCCACGTTTTCAATCACGATGGTCTGGCCCAACTGCTTGCGCAGCACCTCTGCCAGGTCGCGCGCCACCTTGTCGGTGGGGCCACCGGCGGCAAACGGCACCACCACAGTGATGGGCTTTTCAGGGTACTCAGCCAGGGCGGCGCCAGCGGCGCCCAGCAGCACGACGGCGGTGAACAAATGCTTCATCATGAATTCCTAAAACGGGTTGCAGCGCAATCCTGAATGCTAGGGCTGGCCACACGGTTGGCCCGTGTCGGGAAACACTTACCCGCCAGCGTGCTTGAGCCACCAGCGTGATGGATCAGGCATAGCTGCGCGCGTCGTCAATCACCTTGCCGTCGTTGGGTAGGCTGCCAGGTGCCACCAGCACCACGTCGCCACGCAGCTTGGTCACGTCACGGATGCTGGCGGCCAGCGCGCTGGCCAGGCCAGGGGCCGCTTGCGCCGCTAGCGCATCGGCCTCCACCTGCAGCGTCATGCGGTCGTTGGCCATTTCGCCTTCAATCACCAAGCGGCCACGCAAGGCCTCGGGGTGGCGGCGCAGCACCTCGGCCACCTGGCCGGGGTGCACAAACATGCCGCGTACTTTGGTGGTTTGGTCGGCCCGGCCCAACCAGCCTTTGATGCGGCTGTTGCTGCGGCCGGTGGGGCAAGGCCCGGGCAGGATGGCCGACAAGTCACCGGTGCCAAAGCGCACCAGCGGGTAACCGGGGTTGAGCACGGTCACCACCACCTCGCCCACCTCACCGTTTGGCAGCACATCACCGGTGCCCGGGCGGACGATTTCCAGGATCACCCCTTCGTCCAGCACCAGGCCGTGGCGGGCGCTGGTCTCATAGGCGATCAGGCCGGCATCAGCAGTGGCATAACTTTGATAGGTGGCCACACCACGTTGGCCCAGCCAGTCGCGCAAGCTGGGTGGAAAGGCCTCGCCACCCACCATGGCCTTGCCCATGCTGCTGATGTCGGTGCCGGTCTCGGTGGCTTTGTCGACCAGGATCTTCAAGAAACTGGGGGTGCCGATATAGCCGTGTGGGCGCAATTCGGCCACCGCCTGCAATTGCAATTCGGTGTTGCCGATGCCGCCGGCAAAGGTGGTGCAACCCACCGCGTGGGCACCACTCTCCATCATGGCGCCGGCCGGGGTGAGGTGGTAGCTGAAGCTGCAGTGCGCCAGATCACCGGCGCGAAAGCCCGCCGCGAAGATGGCGCGTGCCATGCGCCAGTAGTCGGTGCCGTGGCCCTCGGGCTCATAGATCGGGCCGGGTGACTGGAACACCCGGCGGGCGCCGCTGGCGGCCCGCAAGCCATGCCAGCCGATGGCCGAGAAACCGCCAAACGGCTCATGCTGCGAGCGGTCAGCACGCAGCGCCTTCTGCTGCTGGAGCAATTCGTGTTTGCGGATGACCGGCAGTTGGGCCAGCGCGGCGCGGCTGGTGATGCTGGTGGCGTCCACCCCGGCCAGCGACGTTGCAAAGGCGCTGGTGTTGCGCTGGGCCTGGGCGATGTGGGCCGGCAGTGCGGCCAGCAGTGCGGCCTCGCGCTGGGCCGGGTCGCGCTGTTCCAGCGCATCGTAAAAGTCATTCATCGCTGTCGCTCCACTGCGCCAATTGTTTTTTCAGGTCGGCGACAAAGTCGCGCACATCGGCGCTGCTGCGCAGCGTCTTGTCCAGCCACTCAGGGCTGCTGCGGGCGGGGCGCTGTACACGCGCAGCACGGATCACTGCGCCGTCCACCACGGCACGGGCGATCAAGCTGCCGCGCCGCTCAAATTGGCCTTCTCGCTCCGTCAGGCCCAAGGCGCGAAGCTCACGTCTGAGGGCTTGCTGCGCCTCGGCGGGCTTGAATGGCGGCAGCGCAAAACCGAAGTCGTCGGACATGGTGGTGTGGCCGTCAAGCCAACCAGCGCTTGCGGCGTTTGTAGCTTTTGACATCCTTGAAGCTCTTGCGCGGGTTGCCGTCTGTCGCACCACCCATGCCCAGGTAAAACTCCTTCACGTCCTCGTTCTCACGCAAGTCGCTGGCCACGCCTTCCATCACGATGCGGCCGTTTTCCAGGATGTAGCCGTGGTCGGCATAACGCAGCGCGATGTTGGTGTTCTGCTCGGCCAGCAGAAAGGTGACCTGCTCTTTGGTGTTCAAGTCCTTGACGATCTCGAACACTTCTTCAACGATCTGCGGCGCCAGGCCCATGCTGGGCTCGTCCAGCAGCACCATCTTCGGGTTGTCCATCAGCGCCCTGCCGATGGCGCACATCTGCTGCTCACCACCCGAGGTGTAGGCCGCCTGGCTTGTGCGCCGGGTTTTCAAGCGCGGAAAGTAGTTGTAGACCTTGTCCAGCGTGGCCGCCACCGCAGCCTTGCCGTCTTGCCGGGTGTAGGCGCCGGTCAACAGGTTTTCTTCGATGCTGAGGTGGGCAAAGCAATGCCGGCCCTCCATCACCTGGATCACCCCCCGGTCC
>JANPOW010000191.1:0-3032 GCA_031428185.1 Betaproteobacteria bacterium
CCCCGGTCGCAGACGATGAAAACGATGGTGGCGTCTTGCACCTGTTGCGCCATCTGCAGCGCCACAAAAGCCGCGCCGGCCGCCGAGATGCCGGCAAAGATGCCCTCCTGCCGGGCCAGCTTGCGTGCGGTGTCCTCGGCGTCGGCCTGGCTGACCAGCATCAGCTCGTCCACCTGCGCCGGGTCGTAGATCTTGGGCAGGTAGGCCTCGGGCCACTTGCGGATGCCTGGGATGCGTGAGCCCTCGGCTGGCTGGGCGCCAATGATGCGCACCGCAGGGTTCTGGCTTTTCAAGAAGCGCCCCACCCCGGTGATGGTGCCGGTGGTGCCCATCGCACTGACAAAGTGGGTGATGCGCCCACCGGTCTGCTGCCAGATCTCGGGCCCGGTGGTCTCAAAATGGATGCGTGGGTTGTCGGCATTGGCAAACTGGTCCAGCACGGTGCCCTTGCCGTCACGCTGCATCTGCTCGGCCAGGTCTCTGGCGTATTCCATGCCGCCAGAGCGGGGGGTGAGGATCAGTTCTGCGCCGTAGGCCTTCATGGTCTGCACCCGCTCGATGGACAAGTCCTCCGGCATGATCAACACCATGTGGTAGCCCCGGATCGCCGCAGCCATCGCCAGCGCGATACCGGTATTGCCCGATGTGGCCTCGATCAGCGTATCGCCCGGGTGGATGTCACCACGCTCTTCAGCGCGGCGGATCATGCTCATGGCCGGCCGGTCTTTCACCGATCCGGCCGGGTTGTCACCCTCCAGCTTGCCCAGGATCACGTTGCCGCGCGGTGCACCGGCGTTGCCCGGCAGGCGCTGCAAGCGCACCACGGGGGTGTTGCCAATCACGTCTTCAATCGTCTGGTAGGTGGGCACTGGCGGGGCTGTGGGCATGTGGGGTGGTCTCCTAGCGGCGGGATTGTGGCAGTGGTGGGTCAGTCGCGCAGGGGCCTGGCAAGCGTGCCGCAAGCGCCCGGAGCGAGCAGCGCAAGCGCGCATGCCATAATCGACGACACGTTGCGCCGGTCTGGCGCATCGAGCCCGCGTGACGGAATCGGTAGACGTAGCGGATTCAAAATCCGCCGCTGCAAGGCGTGCCAGTTCGAGTCTGGCCGCGGGCACCACTCCCCCCTCCCCTGCAAGCCTGCTGACCCCGCAGCACATCGCCCATGCCGCCTCTGCCTCCGGTCACCAAGGCGCTGATGCTGATTTGCACGGCGGTGTTCTGCCTGCAGTTGCTGTTGCCCATCGTGCCGGTGGATGCGCTGTTTGCGCTGTGGCCGCTCAGCAGTGGCCGCTTCTGGCCCTGGCAGTTGGTGAGCTACGGCTTTTTGCATGGTGACACCATGCACCTGTTTTTCAACATGTTGGGCCTGTGGATGTTTGGCAGTGAGCTGGAGCGCCTGTGGGGCCGCAACCGCTACCTGCAGATGCTGCTGGCCAGTGTGGTGTCGGCCGCGCTGGTGCAACTGGTCTTCACACTTCTGACCGGTTCACGCGCACCTACCGTGGGCGCCTCGGGTGCGCTGTTCGGCTTGCTGCTGTCGTTTGGCATGTTGTTCCCTGACCGCATCATCATGCCGCTGTTCCCGCCCATCCCGATGAAGGCGCGCACCTTTGTGATGGTGTTTGGCGGACTGGAGTTGCTGTTCGGCCTGACGGGTGGCAGCGGTGTGGCGCACTTTGCGCACCTGGGCGGCATGCTGGGCGCGTGGCTGATGATCAGCTGGTGGCGCGGCAAGCTGCCGTTTGGTCGCAGCGGCCCACGCAGCCGGCGCTGACCTGCCCTGCGACGGGCCGCCGCCCGCAGACCCCAACTGCCATACACCCCAGGCCCGACAAGGGCGGGCGGAACGGATCAAGCTTGCCCGGCTGTGTCACTCCGGGGATTGATGATGAAACCGAGCCTGAGATCCATGCCTGCGGTCATCTGGGTCATGGTGCTGGCCACCATGGCTGCCTGGCTGCTCACCTGGTCACCACCCAGCCGGGCGGCGGCGGCCGATGACATCAGCACGCTGACACAGCAGTCCCGCGCCCTGCAGCGCGCCCACCACGCCGTGCTGGGGGTTCAGGTGGTGGCGCTGGACAAGGCCCGCTCCAGCACCACGCTGGGGCGGATGCGCAGCGGATCGGGCGTGCTCATCCATGCCGACGGCCTGGTGCTGACCATCGGCTACCTGGTGCTGGAGGCCGACCAGGTGCAACTGGTGCTTGACGACGGCCACAGCGTGCCCGCCCGGGTGCTGGGTTATGACGTGGCCACCGGCTTTGGTCTGCTGCAGGCACTGGCACCGCTGGGCCTGCAACCAGCGCCGCTGGGCCGGCCCAGGCGCGGGGTGACCGACGAGCCACTGATGATCGCAAGCGGTGGCGATGCGGGGCAGGTCAGCGTGGCGCAGTTGCTGTCACGCCGCGCCTTCTCGGGCTATTGGGAATACCACATCGAAGGTGCGCTGTTCACTGCGCCGCCACACCCTGACCACAGTGGCGCCGGCCTGTTCAACGCGGACGGTGAGCTGATCGGCATCGGCTCACTGCGGGTGGCCGACGCGCTGGGTTCGGGCTCGACGGAGCAAGCTCAGCGCAGTGGCAACATGTTTGTGCCGGTCGATTTGTTGACCCCGATCCTGGATGAGCTGCGCAGCCACGGCAGCAGCGCGGCCAGCCAGCGCGCCTGGCTGGGCCTGAACTGTGTGGAGCAGGCCGGCAGCCTGCGTGTGGTGCGTGTCAGCGACGACAGCCCGGCCGATGTGGCGGGCCTGCAGCCCGGGGACCGCATCCTGCGCATTGATGGCACCGAGGTGCGTGCCCTGGCCAGCTTGTGGCAGGCGCTGTGGGCCGGTGGTGCGCCGGAGCGCGAGGTGACGCTGGAGATCGAGCGCGACCAGCGGCCCCAGACGCTGAAGGTGTTTTCGGTTGATCGGATGAAGACCCTGAGCCGCGCTGAAGGCATCTGAGCGCCCTGCCCTGCAGCGGCCCGGGCCGGCTCAGGCCAGCAGCCCCTGCGCCACCGTCGGGTAGCGCAGCCGCAGCCGC
>JANPOW010000192.1:0-14158 GCA_031428185.1 Betaproteobacteria bacterium
TGGTGGCGCCAAGTTCACCGGCCACCCGGTACAAGATGCCGCGCCGCAGCCGCGAGCACAGGCTGCACATGGTTTTACCTGCAGGCACCAGCTTGGTGACGATGCTGTAGGTGTCCTGGTGTTCGATGTGGAAGGGCACACCACGCGCCGTCAGGTAGTCAGGCAGCACGTGCTCCGGGAAGCCAGGCTGCTTCTGGTCCAGGTTGACGGCGACCAGCGAGAAGTTGATCGGCGCCCGCTGCTGCAGGCCCAAGAGCACGTCTAGCATGGCGTAGCTGTCCTTGCCACCGGACAGGCAGACCATCACCTTGTCGCCTTCTTCGATCATGTTGAAGTCAACAATGGCCTGGCCCACCTGGCGGTGCAGTTTTTTGCTGAGCTTGTTGGCTTCAAACGCGGCCTTGCGGGCCTTGCCGTCTTCAGGCGCGGCGCTGTGCGCTGCCGCCGGGTCGGTACTGCGTGAATTCATGTGGCCTCCTTCATGCCAAACACCTCACAACCCACCGCGTCGCAATCGGGGTAGACATCGGGTTTTTCAGTGGCCACCCGGGCGGCGCGCACTTTGGGGTGGGCCAGCATCAGGTGCAGCACATCGTCGGCCAGGGTTTCTTGCAGATGGATATGGCCTTGGGCGACACGTTCGGCAATGCTGCGGCGGATGAAGTCGTAGTCCAGCACCTCGTCCAGTTGGTCTAGCGTGGGGGTGGACAGGGCCAGCGGCACATACAGATCAACATTGAGCTTGACGCGCTGCTCGCCTTTTTTCTCGAAGTCATGCACGCCGATGTTGATCCAGACCTCGTAGTCGCGCAAAAACAGCCGCCGGCAGTCCATCAGGCTGGGGTTGGTGAGCAGGCTTTGCATGTCAGGTGTCTTTCAGTTGCGGTTTGGCCAGGGCTTGTTGCGCAAGAAACAGCACATCACGTGGCTGGCCCAGCAGGTGCTGGCCACCGTCCACCAGCAGGGTGTGGCCGGTGATGGCGGGTGATTCCAGCAGAAAGCGCACCGCGTGGGCGATGTCGTCGGGGGTGGACGAGCGCTGCAGCGGCGTGAGTTGGTGGGCGGCGGCAAATTCAGCCTCGTCCATCGGCCCCGAGCGCAGCGTGACGCCGGGTGAGACCGCGCACACCCGCAGCAGCGGCGCCAGGGCCTGCGCCAGCAGCACGGTGGCCGTGGCCAGTGCGGCTTTGGACAAGGTGTACGAGAAGTAATCCGGGTTGGGGTTGGCCAGCTTCTGGTCCAGCAAATTGACCACGCAGCCGCGGCCGCCACGCTGCAGCAGGTGGGCGTGCAGCGCACGCGCCAGGATCACGGCCGGCGCGGTATTGCTGCGCCAGTGGCGGTCCATCGTGCTGGTGGTAAAGCTGGCCACGCTGTCGTACTCAAACAGCGAGGCGTTGTTGACCACCGCGTCCAGCTTGCCCAGCGCGGCCACAGCGGCCGGCACCAGGCCTGCGCAGGCGGCTTCGTCGTCCAGGTCAGCGGCCAGCACCTGGGCGCGGGCACCCAGCGCGCGGGCCTGGGCGGCGGTGTCTTCGGCATCCGCCGTGGCAGCGGCGCCTGCCCGGCCATGCAACACCACATCCCAGCCGTGTTGCGCCAGGTGCAGCGTGATGCTGCGGCCGATGCGGTGTGCCGCACCGGTGACCAGGGCCACCGGCCGCGCTGCGCCGGCGGTCAGCGCCGCCTGCAGCGCTGATGCGCCGGGGGCAGATGGGGGAAGTGGGGAGGCAACCATGGTTTCTACAATGCCGCAATGCCCCGGATTCCAGACGACTCTGCCTGCGCCCCGGGCGAACCCGCCAGTGTAGCCAGCGCCCCCAGCGCTGCGCTGCAGCGGGTGATTGCCGCAAAGATCAATACCGCTGGCGGCTGGTTGCCGTTTGATGCCTTCATGGCGCTGGCGCTGTACCAGCCCGGCCTGGGTTACTACGCCAACAGCAGCCGCAAATTTGGCGCCATGCCAGCCTCGGGCAGTGATTTTGTGACCGCGCCGGAGCTGTCCCCGCTGTTTGCCCGCGCCCTGGCCGCCCAGGTGGCGCAAGCCCTGGCGGCGTGTGGCAGCAGCCAGGTGCTGGAGTTTGGCGCCGGCTCTGGCGCGCTGGCCGCAGGCGTGCTGGACGCGCTGGACACAGCGGGTGTGCCGGTGACTGGCTACGCCATCGTCGATGTGTCGGGCACGCTGCGCGCGCGCCAGCAAGCCCTGCTGGCCCGCTTTGCTGGCCGGGTGCGCTGGCTGGACAGCCTGCCTGAGGCGTTTGACGGCGTGGTGTTGGGTAACGAGGTGCTGGACGCGATGCCGGTGCAACTGCTGCACTTTGATGGCAGCGCCTGGCTGGAGCGTGGTGTGGCGCTGGGGGGTGATGGTTTTGTCTGGGCCGACCGGCCAACCCCGCTGCGCCCGCCGCTGGATGCGGCTGCACTTGCGGCCTTCTTGCCCGGCACGGTGATCGAAATCCACCCACAAGCCGAAGCCTTCATCCGCACCCTGGCCGGGCTGTTGCGGCGCGGCGTGGCGCTGTTTTTCGACTACGGTTTCCCCGAGCCTGAGTTCTACCTGCCGCAACGCCTGGGCGGCACGCTGATGTGCCACCGTGCCCACCAGGCCGATGCCAACCCGCTGCTGGATGTGGGCCTGAAAGACATCACCGCCCACATCAACTTCAGCGGCATCGCGCTGGCCGCGCAAGACGCCGGGCTGGATGTGATCGGCTACACCTCACAAGCCCGGTTCTTGTTGAACTGCGGGCTGGTGGGGCTGCTGGAATCGGCCAGCCTGGCCGAGCGCAGCATGGCCCAACGCCTGATCAACGAGCATGAGATGGGTGAGTTGTTCAAGGTCATCGCGCTGGCGCGTGGTGTGGGCGCCGCGGCCGGGTTCGATCCGCTTGGCTTTGCCCAGGGTGACCGCAGCCACCGGCTGTAAGCCGCCCGCTGCCTGACGATGCGTTGGCTGGTGCTGTTTTTTGTGCTGCTGATCCTGCTGGGCGGCCTGCGCCCCTGGCTGCGCAAAGTGGGGCTGGGCCGGCTGCCGGGGGATTTCACCTGGCACCTGCTGGGCCGTGAGATCTACCTGCCACTGGCCACCAGTTTGCTGCTGAGTTTTTTGGTGAACTGGGCGGTGCACTGGTTTTGAATCAAGCCGGCGCCGCACCCTGCAAGGCCGCCACCCGTGCGGCGTGGATGGCCTGGCCAATGGCCGGGCCGGCTTGGCCTTTGGCGGCGGCGGCCGCTGCCAGTGCGGTGGTGTCCACACCACGCGCCTGGGCCAGCGCAGCCAGCAGGCGCGGGCGCTGCGGGTAGGCGGTGCGCTGCAGGCCCAGCCGGCCACGCGCATCACATTCACACGCCAACAGCAGGCCGGCAAACCGGTCTGGCCGGCGCCAGGCGTCGCAGCGGTCCAGCAGGCGCACGGTGGCGGCGGCGTCCAGCGTGCTGCTGCGGTGCACGTTGCCGTGCTCACGGGCGGTCAGGTCGGCCAGTTCTCGGCAGTCGGTGGGCACACGCCAGCGGCTGCTGACCTGGGCGGCCAGCTTGGCGCTGCGTGCTTCGTGCGCAATGTGGCGTGGCCAGTCTTCAGGCGGCGTGCTGCCTTTGCCCAGGTCGTGGCACAGGCAGGCGTAACGCACGGCCAGTGGCGCTTGCAGCTGTGCCGCCATCTGCAGCACCAGCAACAGGTGCGCACCGGTATCAATTTCGGGGTGGTGCAACGCGGGTTGCGGCACGCCCCACAGCCGGTCCACCTCGGGCAGCAGCCGGGCCAGCGCGCCGCAGCCGCGCAGCACCTGCAGCATGCGGTCAGGCCGTGCCTCCATCAGCCCGCGTGACAGCTCTTGCCACACCCG
This sequence comes from Betaproteobacteria bacterium, assembly GCA_031428185.1. GTDB lineage: Bacteria > Pseudomonadota > Gammaproteobacteria > Burkholderiales > Burkholderiaceae_C > Pseudaquabacterium. Next base: position 3,846 of record JANPOW010000192.1, read on the forward strand.
CTCGGGCACCAGCGCGTCCACCTCACCATCGGCCACCAGCTGGGCCAGCAGCAGCTGTGTTTCAGGGGCGACTGAAAAATCCGGCAAGCGTGCCGCCAGCCTGGCCAGCCGCAGCAGCCGCACCGGGTCGTCTACAAACGCCGGGCCGACATGGCGCAGCAGCTTGTCCTGCAGATCACGCTGGCCGTGGAAAGGGTCGGTCAGCGCGCCGCTGGCCGGGTCTTGGGCAATGGCGTTGATGGTCAGGTCGCGCCGCGCCAGGTCGTCTTCCAGCGTCACCTCGGGTGCGGCGTAAACGGTGAAGCCCTGGTAGCCGCGGCCGGATTTGCGCTCGGTGCGGGCCAGCGCATATTCCTCCTTGGTCTGTGGATGCAGAAACACCGGAAAATCACGCCCCACCGGCGTGTAACCAGCGGCCACCATGGCCTCAGGTGTGCTGCCCACCACCACCCAGTCGTGGTCATGCACCGGCAAGCCCAGCAGCCGGTCGCGCACCGCACCGCCCACGATGTAGGTCTTCATTTGGGGCCGGCTGCGATCAACGGCGCCGGCGAGGGTCCACCGGGTCAAAGTGGCTGCGCAGGGTGTCCAGCGTTGCCGGCGTGATGCCCAGGGCCTGCAGCCCGGGCAGCGTGCCGCTGGCGACATTGGGCACCCGCATCGACAACAGGTTGTCGCGCGACAGTAGCGGCGTGCCCGGCAGCAAGCCCAGCACGGCGGCCTGCAGCATGCCCAGCGCCTCGGGCAGCGCGAGCACCGGCCGCTGGCAGCCGGCAAATGCGCCCACCCGCTGCACGATCTGCTGCAGCGTCAACACCTCGGGGCCGGCGCATTCGATCACCGGGCCGGGGCCGTGTGGCTGGGCCAGCACCTGTGCCACGGCCTGCGCCACATCGCCCACCCACACGGGCTGGAATTGGGCTGTGCTGCCGGCCAGCGGCAGCAGTGGCAATACGCGCTGGAGTGCAGCAAACAGGTTGGTGAATTGGTCCTCGGCGCCAAAGATGACCGACGGCCGCAGCACGGTCACCTGCAGGCCATGCTGCGTGGCCGCCTGCTGCCACACCGCCTCACCGGCGGCCTTGCTGCGCAGGTAGGCCGATGGCGCCTGACCTTGCGCACCCCCGCCCACCCCCAGCGCGCTGACATGCACCACCCGCCGCACACCCGCTGCCACGCAGGCGGCTGCCAGGCTGCGTGGCAGTTGCACATGCACCCGATCAAAGTCAGCAGGCTTGCCGTGCAGGATGGCCACCAGATGCACCAGCGCATCGGCACCGGCCAGCACCGCGGCCAGCGCGGCCGGGTCATGCACATCGCAGGGCAGCAGGTCCACCGTGGGCAGAATTTGCAGCGCGCTGCCGCTGGCGCGGCGCCGGGTGGGCACCACCAGCCGGGTGGACGCATCGTGCGCCACCAGCCGCTCAATCACGTTGCGGCCCACAAAGCCGGTGCCACCGGTGATGACGATTTTTTGCATGGGGTCTCGGGTACGGAAACGGTGTGATGCAGTGGGGTGGCCTGCTGCCAGCCCACCCTGGTCGGTCAGGGCAAATCGGCCACTGCGGGTGCACCCGCGTCGCGTGGGCCGATGCCTGCGCCCAGGCGCGGGCGCAGCGCGGGGGGCTTCTGGCTGTCGATCAGCGTGCTGTAGATGGCGGCGTTGGACAGCACTTTCTTGACGTAGTCGCGTGTCTCGTTGAACGGGATGTTCTCGGCCCAGGCGGCGGTTTCCATCAGCGGGCCTTCACGCCAGCGGCGTGGCCGGCCGGGCCCGGCGTTGTAGGCGGCAGCGGCCATGGCTTGTGAGCCACCCAGGTCGTCCAGCACCATGCGCAGGTAGGCCGTGCCCAGCTTCAGGTTGGTCAGCGGGTCACTGATCAGCTCGGGCCGGCTCCAGTCCAGGCCGATCTTCTTGGCCACCACCTTGGCCGTGGCCGGCATCACCTGCATCAGCCCGCTGGCGCCCACACTGGATTTGAGCTGCGGCATGAAGCGGGTCTCTTGCCGGATCAGGCCGAACACCAGCGCCGGGTCCAGCCCGGCGGCATTGGCGGCCTGGGTGATCTCGCTGGCAAACGGCATGGGGTAGCGCAGGCTGGTATCGATGTCGCTGCGGGTGCGCTCTGCCGTGTTGATGCATAGCTGCCAATCACTGCGGTCACAGGCCAGGCGGGCGGCGGCCAGCAGTTCACGGTCGGCCATGCCACGCAGGCTGAAGTTCCACTCGCGGCGCGCTTCATCACGCAGGCCCAAGTCCACCAGCAGCAGCGCCCGGTTGAGACCGGGGTGGGCAGCGGCGGCGTCACGCTCAGGCGCGCTCAGCGCGTTGGGGCTGGGCGGCAGGGTGGGCGGGCGGCGCATGTCTTCATGGGCCAGCAGGGCGTAAAAACTGAGGCTGCCGGACAAGGATTCGAGCAGCCGGCGGGCCTCACCGCGCTGGGCTTCGCTCTCGCTGCCGTCACGCCCGTCTTTGGCCACCAGCACCTGGGCCTGGGCTTGCAGCGCACGGGCCTTCCAGTAAACCCAGGCCGGGTCACGCTGCTCGGCGGCGCTCATCGCGTCCACCAGGCGCTGCACCTGTGGCCAGCGCTGAGCGGGTGCGGCGCCGCGCAGCGTGGCGCGCACACCCCAGGCCAGGGTGTCATCCGACCAGCCGGGCTGGCGCGCGTCGTCACCACGCAGCAGGGCCAGCGCACGCTGGTACTGGCCGGCCGCGTCGGCCTGCAGTTTGAACGCGGACTGGCGGCCCAGATAGGCCCAGCCCCAGGCGGCCTGGTTGGCGCTGAGGTTGATGTGCTCGCTGTCCAGCGCGCTGGCGGCGGCCTCGGGCTCGGCCACGGCCAGCCGCAGGATGGCCAGCAGGCGCAGCTCTTGCGCCTGGCGGCCGGGGGCCATCGAGCGGCGCAAAAAGCGGCTGGGGTTGTCGATGGCCTCGGCGCCGTCGCGTGCGGCGGCATTGCCCAGCAGGCCCACGGCTTGTTTGGCCGCACCCGGGCGTTGCAGCTCCAGCGACAAGCGGGCTTTGCGCCAGACCTCATCCCCGCCAAAACGTTTGGCGTCCACCATCGCGGTGGCCAGCAGGTTGCAGCCCTCGTCGCTGTCTTTTTGCGCCAGCCAGGCGCTGCGGGCGGCGGCCTGCACATCACGCCCGGCGAGATGTTCAGTGAACAGCCACCAACAGGTCACCTCGCGGTCATCGTTCATGCGGAAGCGCGGGTAGTCGCGCGCCAGCGCCGGCCAGTCGCGGCGTTTGCCCAGCTCCAACAGCCAATCGTTGCGCAGCCGGTCTTCCACATAACTGCCGGGCCAGCGGGCGTAAAACGCCTCCACTTCGTCGGCCTGCACCTCGGCCAGGCGCGCGCTCAAATCCCAGTAGTCCACCCACAGCAGCAGCGGGTGGTTGCCGGCCTGCAGCGCGGCACGGGCGCCGGCGAGGCGGTTGCGGTCGCGCCGGCGGGCGGCGTCGCGGGCGTCCACCACGGTGGTGTCCAGGCGGGTGGTGATGCTGGTCTGGGCCAACGCCACGGCGGGCAAGGTGGCACAAATGAAGCCGCTGAGGCAAATCGCGCCGATGCGGGCGAGGGATCGAATGGAGGGTGGTAGGCCGGTCATCGCAGGGGGGTCGGTGGCTGTGCGCCCCGGGGCGGGGTGCAGGGGAAACCCGTCAATCCACTGTAACCCAGCACCTGCGCGGCAGTGGCCGGCGCTGCGCACCGGCCGGGCGTTCAACGGCCTTTGCGGTAGGGCTCTTCAAAGTCCAGGTAGTGCTGCTCGGCCAGCGCGCCTTGCACCCAGGCGGCCACGCCGGGGCTGGCCATCATCCGGCCGACGTAGGCGGTGCTGGGTGCCGGCAGTGGCAGGGCGTAGGTGCGCAGGCGGGCGCAGACCGGCGCAAAGTAGGCGTCGGCAATGCCAAAGCTGCCAAACAAGAATGGCCCCCCGCTGGCCGCCAGCGCGTCTTGCCACATGGCCACCAAGCGCGCCAGGTCAGCCGCCACGGCGGGCTGCTGGGCCAGCACGCGGGCGCCCACGTCAGGCAGGCTGGCCTCGATGTTCATCGGGCAGGCGCTGCGCAGCGCGGAGAAGCCGCTGTGCCTCTCGGCGCACAGGCTGCGGGCGCGGGCACGGGCAGCCTGGTCGCGGGGCCACAGCGCGTGTTGGGGCAGGTGCTCGGCCGCGTACTCGGCCAGGTATTCGGCAATCGCCAGGGTGTCCCACACCACCAGCGCGTCCGGGCCGCTGCCGTGCGTCAACACCGGCACCTTGGCCACCGGTGACAGCTTGGCCAGCGCCTGTTTGAACGGCGAGCCAGGGCCAAAGCCACCGTCAAAGCCCAGCATCAGCTCCTGGAACGGGATGTCGAAATGGCGCAGCAGCACCCACGGCCGCATCGACCAGGACGAGTAGTTTTTGTTGCCGATCGCGAGTTGCAGCATGGGGTGGTGTCCTGTTGGCGGATGGGTGCGGGCTGGTGTGTGGGCCGGCGCCTGCGCATGCTAGTGGCAGGCGGGCCGGCGCCGGCATGCGGATTGGGCATCGCTGCGATGTGGTCGGCGCATGCCCCGGGGACTGTCGGCCCAGCGGTTATTCAGCCGGCCCGGCCAAGGCCATGCGTGTCACCGCCGCCTTACCCCGCACCCAGGCGATGAAGGCGCGCAGCTCAGGCCGCAGCCGGGCGCCGGGCAGCGGCAGCAGCCAATACGCCGCTGGCCCGGGCAGCCGGCCTGCGGGGCCGAAGGGCTCCACCAGCTCACCCCGCGCCACCTGCTCATGCACCAGCGCCAGGCGGGCCAGCGCCACGCCCTGGCCGGCCAGCGCGCCCTGCACCTGCTGGTGGGTGTAGTTGAGGTAGGTCCAGCGGCGTGGCTCCAGCGCCGGCTGGCCGTTGGCCATGAGCCAGCGCCGCCAGCTCAGGGTGCTGGCGCTGGGCCGGTGGTCGTCTTCTTCCAGCAGGGCGTGGCCGGCCAGGTCAGCCGCGCTGGTCAGCGGTGGCGCCTGGCCGCTGGCGGCTTGTTGCAGCAGCCAGGGGCTGACCACGGGGGTCAGCACTTCGCCAAACATCAGCTCGGCGTCGGCCGGCACGTTGTTGGCAAAGTCGTAGCGCAGCACCAGGTCCAGCTCGGGGTCGTCCAGGCTGGCCAGCACGTCGGTGGCGGTGATGCGGATGTCGATGTCGGGGTGCTGCTGCTGGAAACCAGCCAGCCGCGGCATCAGCCACAGCGTGGTGAAGCTGGCAAAAGTGGACAAGTTGACATGGCGTCGCCCCTGCACCGTGCGCAGCTGGCGCACCGCGCGGTCAATGCCGTCCAGCGCCGGCAGCACGGCCTGGCGCAGCGCCAGGCCGGCGGCGGTTGTCTCCACCCGCCGGGTGCCACGGATGAACAGCGGCGCGCCCAGCTCGGCCTCCAGCGCCTTGATCTGGCGGCTGATGGCGGGTTGGGTGACAAACAGCTCGCCCGCCGCCGCACTGAACGACAGCCGCCGCGCCACCGCCTCAAACGCGCGCAGGCCGTCCAGCGACAAAGGGCGGCGGCTGCGTTGATTCATGTTGATTTGATATGAATTGGTGGCACCGGCCGCATTCGATCACAGGCCAGCTTGTCGCGATGATAAGCACGTCCACCCAGCACCGAATCGACAAGAGCGGCAACGGGCCGACCAACCAAACAGGAGCAAATCATGATCATCTTGCATCAATCCAGCGCGCTGCAACCGCTTGACGCCGTGCCCCGTCAGTTGCACTTGGCGGGCGTGCTGCGGCTGCAGGCGCAAAAGGCCGGTTGGTTGACGGTGGACCGCGGCCAGGTCTGGCTGACCCGACCGGGTGACTTCAGCGACCATGTGCTGGCCAGCGGGGAACGGCTGTATCTGGGCCGGGGCGAGCAGGTGCTGGCAGAGCCCTGGCGCGCCGGTGTGCCAGCCCAACTGTGCTGGGCCGCGGGTGGCGGGGCGGTGGCACCGGCTTGCCCACCAGCGCCCGGCGCCAGCCAGGCTGTTGCACCGGCTGCCCGGCCGCGTGGCCAGCTTGCCCCGTGCTGAGCGCAACCTTTTGCCACGCCAGCCACCCCCTGGGTGGAGGTGTGGCCGACAATCCGGCGCATGAGCGCATCCACCTACAACCTCAGTTTTGAGCCGTCGCAGGACAAGGGCCAGTTGCGCAAGCAATTGCAGGCCGAGCGGCTGGCCATGCTGGACCGCCACCAGCGTGCGGTGCATTTGCAGCAGGTGCTGCGGGTCTGGCTGGTGGGGCGCCAAGAGGCCACGGTGGGCGCCTACTGGCCGATCAAGGGTGAGTTTGACGCGCTGCCAGCGCTGTACCGCTGGAGCGAGGCCGATGAGGCACGCCGCATCGGCCTGCCGGTGATTGACCGCAGCAGCAAGCAGTTGCGCTTCCATGTCTGGTACCCCGGTTGCCCGATGGAAGAAGACGCTTTTGGCATCCCCAAGCCCAAGGACACCGCGCAGTTTGAGCCGGCGCTGCTACTGGTGCCCTGTGTGGGCTACGGGCCGGACGGCACCCGGCTGGGCTACGGCGGCGGGTTTTATGACCGCACGCTGGCCGCCATCGCGCCCAAGCCCTACACCGTGGGCGTGGGCTATGGCCACGGCTACATCCCGTGGTTGAAGGCCGAGCCGCACGACGTGCCGCTGGACGCCATCCTCAACGAGGACGGCGTGGTCTGGCAGCGGCCGGACTGAGAACCCGCCCGGCCTTGGGGGGCGGGGCCGCTCAAGCATTCAGGCTGTGGCGATGATGCGTTCAACCCCACGCTCAGCCAGCGCGGCGATGGTGCGTGACGGGTTGAGGCCGATGGCGCGCGGCAGGATGGCGCCGTCCATCACATACAGCCCGGTCTGGCCAAACACCTGGCCGTGGCTGTCCACCACGCCTTTTTCGATGCTGTCGGCCATGTTGCAACCGCCCAGCGGATGTGGCGTGATCAGGTTGTGCGCCAGTGTCCAGGTGGGTGGCACGAATGGCGTGCCACCGGTGGCGGCTGAGAGCTTTTGGTGCACCTCCACCATCGCGTTGACGGTGGCCTCGCTGGCGCGGTAGTCCCAGTGCATCTTGAGCGTGCGGCGCCAGGGCATGTACCACAGCCGGCCCAGATACAGCTCACCGTCGGCTGCGTCCACCGCCTGGCCAAACCACGGCATCATGTCTTGCAGCGGGTCTTGCACATTGGCATGGCCACCCAGGCCGGCCCACAGTTGCTTGAGCTTGCCGCCGGGCAGTGACTTGAGCCGCTCGCGGATGAAATCCGCCGCCAGGTTGGGCACCCCACCGTCCTCAATGAACAGCGCCTGGTTTTTGTAGGTGCCGTCCAGCAGGTCAATCGCGCAGGAGATGGTGGGGCCGTGTGACGGTGACACCTTGCGGTTTTTGTAAAACGTGGGCGTCACAAAATCACCGTTGAAGGCCCAGCCCTTGCCCAGCCGGGGCGACAAGCCGGGCAGCGTGCGGTGCTGGTCGCGGCAGCGCAGCAGCAACTCGGTGCTGCCGATCGAGCCGGCGGCCAGGATCACCCGCTTGGCGCTGGCGCTGCCAGGCAGGCGCTGGCCGTCTTTTAGCTGGTCGAAAAACACCGTCCAGCCGCTGCTGCCGGCAGTGCCACCAGCCCCGTCAGCAGCCAGTGGCGCCAGCTTGGTGACCAGGTGCAGCGGGCGGACCTGCGCGCCGTGGCGCTCGGCCACAGCCAGGTAGTTCAGGTCGAGTGTGTTTTTGGCCTTGACCTGGCAGCCGATGTCGCAATTGCCGCAGTGCACACAAGTGCCTTGCTGCACACCGTGGATGTTGGTGAAGGGCTTGCTATGGCGGTCGTCCCGCGCTGGCGCACGCTCGGGGTCAAAGTCAGGATCAAAGCTGACGGCCAATGGCACTTTGTGGAACCGGTCGCCCCAGCCGCATTTCTCGGCGCCTTCTTGCATCAGCTTGTAGCGGGCGGTCAGCTGGTTGTCGGGCAGCAGTTGCAGGCCCAGCATCTTGCCGACACGGTCGTAGTAGGGCTTGAGGGTGGGGTGGTCAACGCCGCTGGGCCACTTGGCATCAAACACCCGGGGCTGGGCTTCCACCGACACATTGGCGTAGATCAGCGACCCCCCACCCACCCCGGCGCCGGCGGCCACCCACATGTCGCTGAAGGTGCGCAAGTCGGCCCAGCCGTTGAAGTGCTCGGGCTGGTCCTGGTTCCACAGCCAGGCGTCGCCCGGTTCGCGTGGGTAGGTCTCTGGGGTCCAGCGCCGGCCGCGCTCCAGCACCAGCACTTTTATGCCGGCCTCGGCCAGGCGGCAGGCCGACACGGCGCCACCAAAGCCGCTGCCGATGACGATGACGTCGAAATCAAGTGTGCTCATCACGGGTGCCTGTGGCTGTGAATGGGGAAGTCAGCGCTGCGGCCGGTGGGTGATGTAGGTGCGGGTCAGCTCTTTGGCAAAAAAACCGAAGAAGCCAGCCACCGCACTGGCGGACGCGCGCATCGATGGATCGGTGCCGCTGCTCTGGGTGGTCTCCAGCGTGCCCATCAGCTTGAACAAGTCCACCACGCCCAGCGCCAGCACACCGGCGCCGGCAATCGGGCCGGTGGCGTCAGTGCCTTGGTGCAGGGTGGTGAACAGCGTGGTGGTCTCGCCCCACAAGCGCAGCGGGCTGCCCACCTGCACATGTTTTTTGCCGGCCAGATACCAACGCTGGCCGCCGTGGGCAAAACCCAGCTCGTAGACCATGTAGGTCAGCGCCGGGTCACCGCTGGGGCTGAACAGGCCGAAGACGCCGGTATCGGCCACCATGCCCAACCCCATTGGCGCGAAATCGATGCTGCCCGACAGGCTGGCGTGGTGCTGGGCGTTGGCGACAAAGGCATCGATGTCGGGGATGTCCACCGTGGCGTGCATCGCCAATGCGTGCTCACCGCGTGCGCCCACCTCGGGGTCAGTGGCGCCCAAGGTGAAGCCGCCTTTCATGGTCTCCTTGAAATGGATGCCGGTGTGGGGGGTGTTGAGCGTGGCGGTCATGGCGGGGGCTCCTTGGGTGGGCGGTGCTGGCGGTGGGTGGCGGGGCGGGGGTGTGGGATGGGCTGAAACGCCTCAGTGCAGTGGCGCGTCCAGCGCGTCCAGCATGGCTGGAAAGGTGTCGCGCGCAGCGCGCTGGCCGATGAACACATCCAGGTGGCCGTAGTCGTCAAACACATGCAGGGCGTGGCGGCCGGGCTGGTGTTGGTTGAACCAGTCAAAACTGGCTTGCTGGCCTTGCCAGTTGAAGCAGGCGTTGTGCCGGCCGGCCACAAAGGTGATGCGGGCCTTGGTCTTGGGCGCGTTGGCCGCGTAGTCGGCCGGCAGGCCGGGCAGGGCCTCAACCCGCACCAGGTGGCCGACCGCCAGGCAGCGCGCCATCTGGCGGAAAAACGTCATCGGCACCGCGCCAAATTCGTCTTTGATCCAGTCATGCACCGCGTCGTTCAGGTGCTCATGGCGCCACAGCACCGGGAAGCCGGTGCCGTAGGTGAAGCTGGAAAACCGGCAGACGCCGTTGTCGCACTCGCGGTGGGTGGCATTGACCAACCAGCGCAGAAAGCGCGCGGCGCGCTGGTCGGCGCCGACGCCTTGGCCCTGGCCCCACTGCGGGTTGAGGTGGTCGGTCAACCAGCCCACCAGCGGCACCGCAAAACGCGATTTGAGGCGCGACGCGGTGCACACCTGCGGGTGCAGCGACACCGCATTGCTGACGATCACATCCACCTGCGGCAGCAGCCCGGCCACCGCCGCCATCATGAAACTGGTGGAGCCCTGACAGTGCACCACCGCTTTGAGAGTGCGGGCGCCGGTCTCGCGCAGCACGGTGGCCACGGCGGCGGGGTGGTCATACAGGGCAGCCTGGTCCAGTGTCCAGTTGCAGGGTGGCAGGTCGATGCTGGCGCGCCAATTTTCCAGCCACACATCAAAACCGGCGGCCAGCAGCGCGTCCACAAAACTCAAGGCCACCGGCGGGCGAAAGATATTGGCCCGCACCCCTGCGCCATGCACCAGCAGCACAGGCCCCCGTGTGGGCATGTTGAGGCCTTGCACGTGGACAAGGTTCAGGCCCCGGCTGTCGCCGGCGCTGAATGGAACGATGCGATCTTCCGCCATAGCGTGAATTTGCCCTTTGTGCGTTGGCCATTGTGATGGCAGCCGCAGCGGCTGGGCCTGCGGGTTGCGGTGGGCATCCCTAAGCCGAAGCAAGGCGGGCTGGGTGTGCGGCATCCTGTGCGGCATCGTGTGCGGCATCGTGTGTGGCGGCGCATGCGGCCGGGTGGGCAGCAGCGCCGCACCCG
>JANPOW010000193.1:0-7528 GCA_031428185.1 Betaproteobacteria bacterium
GAAATTGAGCCATGAGCAGACCGCGCGGAGAAATCAGAATCGTCCTGCATGCCGCCCTTGCCAACGGACCGGGCACGACGCGCGAATTGGCCCTTCGATCCGGCGTTGGCATCAGCATGACCAGGCGGACGCTTGACAACATGGTGACGGCTGGCGATGTCAACAAAGTGGACAGCGTGCGCCGCCCCGGCGTAAAAAGGCCGGTCCCGGTCTATGCCCTGTCGGCGCCGGCTGGACAACCCGCGCAGGGCTTGGACCTACAGGCGGCATTTGCCGCTTGGCGATGAACGAGGCAGGCGGCAAAAAGTAGGGGAACGGATGGGGGAACAAAACCAAATTTCCCCGAAGAAACCCAGCGCTGGCGCGGCCTGCATAGCATTGTTCAATGTCCATCAGCCACCCCATCGGCCACCGAACCCGCCACCCCACCTGAACCCCATTGAGCCCGCCAGATTCGTGCCGCCCCGTGCTGCAACGCGGCGGGCGCACCCAAAAAAACCGGGCCATGCGCCCGGTTTTTTTGTGGCTGCAAACACCACTGCAAATGCTCAGGCCATGTCGGTCGCCAGTGGCACCCGCACCTCGCAGCGGATGCCGCTGGGCTCACGCTCCAGCCAGACCACCTGGCCGCCCAGCAGCTTGACCCGCTTGCGCACACCGCCCAGCCCGAGGCCGTGGGACCAATCCTTGGGCAGGCGGCCAATGCCGTCGTCGCCGACCAGCAACGTCAGCCGGCCGCGGTCAAAGTGCGCGCTGATCTCCACCTGGGTGGCGTGGGCGTGCGACAGGATGTTGTTGACCAACTCACGCAGCACCCGCGTCAAGCCTGACCACTGCACCACCGACAACATCGGGTCACGGTCGGCTGAAAAACTCCAGTGCAGATCACAACCGGCGGCACCCAGGCGCTGGCTGATGTCGGCCTTCCACTCGGCGGCCGCGTGCGACAAGCGTTGGTTGGCTGCGGCCAGGCCGCGCGTCAGTGTTTTCAGGTCTTGCAAGGTGTGGCGGATGTACTCCTCGTACTCGGGGTTGGGCGCCGTGTACATCAAGGTCAGCAGGCGCGCACCGATGTCGTCATGCAGGTCTTGCGCGATGCGCATGCGCTCCTCGGTGCGGCCGTGTTCCACCGCGCGGTCGTAGGCCACGGCACGCCGCAGTTGCTCGATCAGCCGCTCGGTCAGGTGGATATCCGCCTCGGTGAACAGCCGGCGCCCGCGTCGGGCGTGGCGCAGCACGATGGCCCCGGGTGTGGCGTCGCTGTCTGCTTGCGGCGCCGACCCCGGCATGCGGGGCACAGGCACCACCAGCGTCAAGCCGTCGTGCGCAACACGCACACGCGACACCGGTTGTGTGGTGCGCGCCAGCTCCAGCGGATCAAACACCTCACGCAGCAGGCCGCTGATCTGGCGCCCGGCCTGCTCTGGCGCTTGCTCCAGCTCGCGCGCCACCCGGTACAGGCTGTCAAACATGCGCTCGGCACTGAGCGCGGCAGAGCCGCTCAACTGGCCGAGGATCCAGCCACGCAGGGCCAGATACAGGGCGCCGGAGATCAGCAAGGCCAGCAGCAGTGACGGCAGTGGGCCGAGTGAAAACACGGTTTCAAACAACAGCTCCAGGGAGCTGGCCACGGTGCTGACGCCGGCCAACATGGCCAGCTCGCGCAGCACTTGGCGTGAGCGCGACAAAAATGGCGCCAGCATCAGCAGCGACGCAAAAAACACCGACCAGACCACAGAGCCGATATGGGCCAGCGTGTGGTGCACCGTGCCGTCGCGGCTGGCCGCGGCCACGGCCAGGCTCAGCAGCAGCAAGGTACTGGCGCCAGCCAGCGCCATGCGCTGCAGCATGCCCGACAGCGGGCTGCTGAGACGCCGGCGTGACCAGCGCAAAACCAGCACCGTGGCCATGCCGTAGCTCACCAGCAGCAGCTGGGTCCACCACCACAGCCCAGCGGGTTGACGCAGCAGCAGCCAAACCAGAAATAGCGCCACCACGCCCCACACCGCAGCAGCCAGCCAGCCCGCATGCGGCAGCCGGCGTGGGTAGAGCAGCACCAGATGCAGCAAGGCGGCCACGGCCAGGATGTCGGCCATCAGGCGCAGGGGTAGGTCCAGCCGCACCAGCGTGGCGGGCAGGCCCAAGCCCGGCAACAGCTCGGCGCCAATCAGCAACAGGCTCAAGCCCTGCGACAAGCAAGCCACGGTGAATAGCGCCGATGCGGTGCCGGGTGTGGTCAGGGCAACCACCACGGCCGCCAGGTACAAGGCCAAGGCCAGCACACACAAGCACCAGCACAGCAGGCCCAGGTGTCCCAGCCCACGCCGTTGCGGTGTCAGCACGATGGCCAGGTCATGGTCAAACAACAGGGTGAGTTGCGCTTGGTGCGTGGCCGCGCTCAGGCTTTCGCGCTGGGCCTGCTGGTGCTGGCGCAAGCGGTCGTCCACCACCCAGCGCGGTGAGCGCGGCGGCAGTGCATCGCTGGCCTCGATGCGACGCCCATCGGCCAACACCACGGCTTGCAGGCGGTGGCCGTAGGCCGGCCGCAAGGCCACATCACTGCTGGATTCGAGCAGGATGGCGCCGTCGGCGGTGGTCCGCCAAACCAGCGGCAGATGCGGCTCGCTGGCCAGCAAACGCAGCCACAACACCACCACCACCGCGCCCAGCAGGCCCAGCAGCAGCAAGCCGCCAGCACGCCGCGCGGGCGGTTTGGGGCGGTTGGGCCGATCTGGCCCCAAAGCCCCTTCGACCCAGCGTGAGTCGATCCGCGTTTCGAGGTTGGCGCTGTCGCGGCCAGCGGGGCGCGCCACCATGGCTCAGCCGCGGGTGGGCACCGCTGCCGTCAGACCAGGCCCTGCTTGGTGGCCAGCACGGCGGCTTCGGCGCGGCTGGACACGTTGAGCTTTTTGTAGATGGACTTGATGTGGTCGTTGACGGTGAACCACTTGATGCCCATCAGGCTGGCGATTTCTTTGATGGTGAAGCCTTTGCTGAGGTAGGTCAGCACCTCGCTCTCACGCGGTGTCAGGCGCTCATGGTCAGGCACTTTTTCGATCGGCACCGGTGCGCTGGTGGTGGTGACAAAGTCAGTGGGCATCGAAAAACCCGAATCCATGCCGGTCCGGCCGCTGCGGCTGCCGTGGCGGAAGTGGCTCAAGAGCCGGCGTGCGATGGCCGGTGACAGCGGCGGCTGGCCGCGCACGATCTTCTGCAGCTCTTCCACCAACACCTCAAAGCGGTCTTCCTTCAGCAGGTAACCGTCGGCGCCGCATTGCAGCGCCGGGAACAGGTGGTCGTCGTCGGAGTACAGCGTGGTGACGATCTTGGTGGCGGGGTACTGGGTGAGTTCGGACAGCAACTCCATGCCGTTGCCGTCGGGCAATTCAAGGTCTACCAGGATCAGCTTGAATGGGTCAACCCCGTGCATGCCGCTCTGGCCGCCTGTCAGGCTGATGTGGGCGCGCGCCGACTCCAGATCACCGGCTTCGGTGATGTTGATGGTGTCGCTGAAACTCTCGCGCACCACCCTGCACAAAAAGCTGCGGGCCACCGGGTTGTCTTCAAGGATCAGCACCTTCACGGCCATGGTCAATTCTCCCAGCGCGCATGCTAGCGCAGTTGTTGTGCGGCGCCGGCAGGTGGAAACACACGGAAACCGACCTCAGCCGGATGCACTGCCAGCGCCGCCTGTGCGTCAGTTGGCCCCGGGGCGGGTGCCTACAATCTTCAACCCATGCGCATCCTGATTGCAAACGACGACGGTTACCTGGCACCCGGGCTGGCCGCGCTGGTTGCTGCGGTGCAGGGCCTGGGCCAGATCGAGGTGATTGCGCCGGAGCAAAACGCCAGCGGCACGTCCAACGCGCTGACGCTGAACCGGCCGCTTCAAGTGTTTGATGCCGGCGCTGCCTTGCCTGGTGTGCGCTTCATCAACGGCACGCCGTCCGATTGTGTGCATGTGGCACTCACCGGTCTGCTGGGCTACCGGCCCGACCTGGTGCTCTCAGGCATCAACCAGGGCGCCAACATGGGTGACGACACGCTCTATTCAGGCACCGTGGCGGCGGCGATGGAGGGTTATCTGTTCGGCATCCCGGCCATCGCGTTTTCACAGGTGAAAAAAGGCTGGGCTGAGCTGGATGCGGCTGGCCGTGTGGTGCGCGCGGTGGTGCAGCAGGTGCTGGCGCAAGGCCTGCCGGCGCTGCCGTTTCTGCTCAACGTCAACATCCCCAACCAGCCCGATGCCGACGCGCTGCCACGCCGCATCACCCGGCTGGGCCGGCGCCATGCCAGTGAGCCGGTGATCCGCCAGACCAACCCGCGTGGTGAGCCGATTTACTGGATCGGCCCGGCCGGTGATGCCCGCGAGGCGGGTGAGGGCACCGACTTCCACGCCACCGCCAACGGCTGTGTCTCCATCACCCCGCTGCAGGTGGACTTGACCGACCACGCCCGCTTGCCCGATTGGCGCGCCCGGCTGGAAAACGGCCTGTGAGCAAACACGGCGCGGCGGACCGCACACCGCGTTTCCCGCTGCTGCTGAACCGCATGAGCCAGCCCGGCAGCCCCAGCCAGCCGCGTGAGACCCTGCGCCCGCAGCGCCCGCTGCGCGAGGCCGCACGCGATGCCCGAGACGCCCACCCGCAGCGCCAGACGCCACCACAAGGCCTGGGGCTTGACTCTGTGCTGGTGCGCCAGCGCATGGTGCAGCGGCTGCGCACCGAGGGCATCCGCTGCGAGCCGGTGTTTGCGGTGATGGCGCAGGTGCCGCGCCACCTGTTTGTCGATAGCGCGCTGGCCATCCAGGCTTACGAGGACACCAGCCTGCCCATCGGCCACGGCCAGACCATCAGCAAGCCGTCGGTGGTGGCGCGCATGCTGGAGTTGCTGTTTGACGGTGCGTCAGCACGCAGCAACGGCCACCTGGGCAATACGCTGGAGGTGGGCACCGGCTGTGGTTACCAGACCGCCTTGCTGGCCCAGCTGGCGCGCCGGGTGCTGTCCATCGAGCGGTTGCGCCCCTTGTTTGACAAGGCCGTCAAGCACCTGGCGCCCTGGCGCTATGACCAGGTGCGGTTGGTCTACGGCGACGGCATGCTGGGCCACGGCCCGAATGCGCCCTACGACAGCATCGTGGCCGCCGCCGGTGGCGCCGAGCTGCCGCCGGCCTGGCTGGACCAGTTGGCGGTGGGTGGCCGCCTGGTGGCGCCGATGCAGCGGCCAGGTGGCCGTGGTCAGGTGCTGGTGGTGGTGGACCGCAAGACCAGCGGACTGGTCCGCACCGAGCACGAGGCGGTGCATTTTGTCCCCCTAAAATCCGGCATCGTTTGAATCGGCCGCAGGCCCCGCTCGCCACCATGCATCTCCCTTCGCTCAAGCTGCGGCTGTGTTTGGCCACCGTGCTGGTGGTGCTGCTGGCCGGCTGTGCAACGCCAGCCAACAAGGCGCCGGTGGAGGACCGCAAACCGGCCAAGCCCGCTGCCCGACCGGCGTCGGCAGCGGCCTCTGCGGCTGACGTTTCGGTGGGTGGTGCGCAGCCTGCTGACGCGGCCAAAGTGCTGCCCGGCGCCGAGAACGCCGGCAAGCCCGGCTACTACACCGTCAAGCCGGGCGACACGATGATCCGTATCGGCCTGGACAACGGCCAGAACTGGCGCGATGTGGTGCGCTGGAACGCCATCGACAATCCCAACCTGATTGAAGTGGGGCAGGTGCTGCGGGTGGTGCCGCCCACGGTGGACGCAGCCGCTGCGGCCAGCCGCGGCGTGGTGGCGCCCAAGGTGGATGCCCGGCCGCTGGATGCCAAACCGGCAGCCAGTGCGGCGGCGGCCAGCGCGGTGGCGTCTGCCCCGGTGGCCGGTGCGGCGTCAGCGGCTGCACCTGCACCCGCCGCCCCGCCGCCGCCCGTGGCCAGCGCCCGCGACGCGGACGATGACGTGACCTGGGCCTGGCCGTCGCTGGGTGCGGTGGCCAGCGGTTTTGAAGAGGGCCGTCACAAAGGCCTGGCCATCATCGGCAAGGCGGGTGACCCGGTGCTGGCAGCGGCCGATGGCCGGGTGGTCTACGCCGGCTCCGGCCTGCGTGGGTACGGCAATTTGGTGATCGTCAAGCACAACAACACCTACCTCACCGCCTACGCCCACAACCAGGCGCTGATGGTCAAAGAAGACCAGGCGGTGCGGCGTGGTCAGAAGATCGCCGAGATGGGCGCCAGTGATGCTGACCGGGTGCAATTGCACTTCGAGATCCGCCGCCTGGGCAAGCCCATCGACCCGGCCAAGCTGTTGCCGGTGCGCTGATCACCGCGGCCCGCGCGCCGGATGCGGTGGTGCCGGCTTCGCGTTTGCCAGCAGCCTGCAGCAGCCCGGCCACGGCTAGCATGGTCTGACGGCCCCCATCCAGCGGGCCGATCCGGAGACATGCCCATGAAAATTGCCCCGTCGTTGCAACAGTTTTTGCCCCGGTTCGCGCCGGTCACACTGGCCGCTGCTGTGTTGTCACTGGCCAGTGGCGCGCAAGCCCAGGCCCCCATGCCGACCCAGGGCGTCAGCAAGACTGAAATCCTGATCGGCACGATCCAAGACTTGTCAGGCCCAATTGCCGCCTTTGGCAAGCAGTCGCGCAATGGCATGCAGTTGCGGGTTGACGAGATCAACGAGCAAGGTGGCATTGCCGGGCGCAAGCTCAAGCTATTGGTCGAGGATTCGGGCTACGACCCCAAGCGGGCGGTACTGTCGGCGCAAAAACTGGTCAACCAGGACAAGATTTTCTTGATGGCCGGCCACATCGGCACCGCCCACAACAACGCCGCCATGCCGGTGCAGTTCGAGAAAAACGTCATCAACTTCCTGCCCATCACCGCAGCGCGGGAGATGTATGAGCCTTTCCACAAGCTCAAGTATTCGTTTGCCGCCACCTACTTCGACCAGATCCGCACCGCCTTGCCCAAGATGGTGGCTGACAAAAGCGCCAAGAAGGTCTGCACCATGTACCAGGACGATGAATTCGGCCTGGAGGTACTGCGTGGTGCCGAGGCCGGGCTCAAGACCCTCAACATGGAACTGGTCGAGAAGACCAGCTACAAGCGCGGCGCCACGGATTTTTCATCCCAGGTGGCCAAGATGAAGGCCGGAGGATGTGACCTGGTGGTGCTGGGCACCATCATCCGCGAGACCATCGGCGCCATCGGTGAGGCCCGCAAGACCGGTTTCAACCCCACGTTTCTGGGCAGCAGTGCGTCGTACACCGACCTGATCCACAAACTGGGCGGCAAGCCGATGGACGGCATGTACGCCACCATGACAGCGCAACACCCCTACCTGGATGAAGCCTCGCAGCCGCTGCGCTTCTGGGCCAACAAGTACAAGACCAAGTTCACCGACGACCCCACGGTGTTCTCGGTCTACGGCTACCTGATTGTTGACATGTTTGCGCGCGCGGCCACCAAGGCCGGCAGCAACCTGAGCACCGAGAGTTTCATCAAGGCCATGGACACGATGACGGTGGAGCCCGACATGTTTGGCTC
>JANPOW010000194.1:0-13268 GCA_031428185.1 Betaproteobacteria bacterium
ATACAGCTTGTCGATGCAGAACTCACTGCGGTGGGTGTTGCCGGTCAGGTCGACCAGGATGTTGCGCAGCGTGCGGTCCACCAGCCAGGGCGGCATCTGCTGGCCATACACCTGCTTGTTTTTCTCGATCTCGGCGAGTGCAATTTCCAGCTCGTAGAGCTGGTCATTGCGGGCTTCGTCAATGCGCGGCGCCTGGCTGGTGGGGCCGATGAACATGCCCGAGAACAGGTAGCTGAGTGACGGGTGGTTGTGCCAGAAGGCCAGCAGGCTGCCCAGCACGTCGGGCCGGCGCAGAAACGGGGAATCGGCCGGCCGCGCGCCACCCATCACAAAGTGGTTGCCACCACCGGTGCCGGTGTGGCGGCCGTCCAGCATGAATTTCTCGCTCGACAAGCGCGACAGCCAGGCCGCGTCGTACAAAAACTCGGTGTGCTCCACCAGCTCGGCCCAGTTGTGCGCCGGGTGGATGTTGACCTCGATGACACCCGGGTCGGGCGTGACTTGCAGGATCTTCAAGCGTGGGTCACGCGGCGGGGGGTAGCCCTCCAGCACCACCTTGACGGCCTGCTGGGCAGCCGTGGCCTCCACGGCGGCCAGCAGCTCCAGGTAGTCCTCCAGCTTTTCCAGCGGCGGCATGAAGATGTAGAGCAGGCCGGGTGCGCCTGCACCGGCCTCGGCGCGTGTCACCGCATCCTTGGGCTTTGGCCCATTCGACCGCGCCGGGTCACGCACCTCCACCACCAGCGCGCTGCGGGTGATCCAGTGGGCCGACTCGTTGAGTACCGGCTGGCGGTTGCTGTCTTGCGCTGTGGCCGCCTGCAGCGCGGTGACGGTGGCGCCCTTGCCCGCAGCCAGGCTGGCCAGGCTGCCAGCGGCGGACAAGCCGGCGCCGGCGCCCTCACTACCCCGCTCACTACCCCGCTCGCTACCCCGCTCACCACCCCGCTCACCACCCCGCTCACCCAGCGGCCGGCCACTGCCCGGCTCCACCCGCCTGGCTTGCAGCGCCACCACACCCCCCTCGGCAAACCCACCACCAATCACATGCGCGGCGTACTGGCTGCGGATCACAGTGGCCGCCGGCAGCGCGTCACGCGGCGAGAACGGGTCAGCCTCGATGTGGTACGGGTAATCGGTGCTCTTGACCCAGGGCAGGCTGTCCAGCGGCAGCCGGTAACCCATCGGTGAATCACCGGGGAACAAATACATGCGCTCGTCGCGGAAGAACCAGGCGCCGGTCTGCCAGCGGCCATCGGCTGAGAGCGGGTGGGCCGGGTTGGCGGCACGGCCCGCGTCGTTGCCAATGTCCGCGCGTTTGATCGGCAGCGCATAACCCACGTCGTGGTCAAGCCCCTGCATGAAGACGCGGCGCAGGCGGTCGCGCTCCATCACGTCGTCCAGCTTGGCATCAAACGGGTCCACGTTGACCGGCAGCCGGCGCTCACGCCACAGGTAGTACCAGGTGTCCTCAAAGCCGGGCTGGATGTGTTGGTCGGTCAGGCCTAACCGTTGTGTCAGCGCGGTCATGAAGGCTTTGGCGTCGGCCGAGGTGTATTGCAGCGGCTCACGCTCGTCGGCAAACAGCGCCGGGTCATGCCAGCAGGGCTGGCCATCGGCGCGCCAGCAGATCGACAAGGCCCAGCGTGGCAGTTGCTCACCCGGGTACCACTTGCCCTGGCCAAAGTGCAAAAAGCCGCCTTTGCCGTAGTGGTCGCGCAGGCGCTGCACCAGGTCTTGCGCCACCATGCGCTTGGTAGGGCCCAGCGCGTCGGTATTCCACTCGGCGCCGTCCCGGTCGCTCACGCTCACAAAGGTGGGCTCACCGCCCATCGTCAGCCGCACATCGCCGGCGTCGAGTTGCGCGTCCACCGCCTGGCCCAGTGCCAACACATCGGCCCACTGCGCCTCGGTGTAGGGCTTGGTGACACGGGGCGACTCAAAAATGCGGCTCACCGCCATGTGGTGGCTGAACTCGACCTCGCATTCATCCATTGCCCCGCTGATGGGCGCAGCGCTGCCCGGCGTGGGTGTGCAGGCCACGGGGATGTGGCCCTCACCGGCCATCAGGCCGGAAGTCGGGTCCAGCCCCACCCAGCCGGCGCCGGGCAAAAATACCTCGCACCAGGCATGCAGGTCGGTGAAGTCCACCTCGGTGCCGCTGGGGCCGTCGAGGGCTTTCACGTCGCTTTTCAGCTGGATCAAATAACCCGAGACAAAGCGCGCCGCCAGGCCCAGATGGCGCAGCGCCTGCACCAGCAGCCAGCCGGTGTCGCGGCAAGAGCCACTGGCCAGCAGCAGCGTCTCTTCCGGCGTCTGCACACCGGGCTCCATGCGGATGACGTAGCGGATGTCGCCCTGCAGCCGCTGGTTGATGCCTACCAAAAAGTCGATCGTGCGGCGCTCGGTCAGGTCGATGCTGGCCACGAACTTGGCCAGCTCGGGGGTTGCGGCTTCAGTCACCAAATACGGCTGCAGCTCCAGCTTCAGCGCGTCGTCGTAGGTGAAGGGGTAGGTCTCGGCGTCGGGCTCCAGAAAGAAGTCAAACGGGTTGTAGACCGACATCTCGGCCACCAAGTCCACCGTCACCTTGAACTCGGTGGTGGGCTCAGGGAACACCAGCCGCGCCAGGTAGTTGGCAAACGCATCTTGCTGCCAGTTGATGAAGTGGCTGGCCGGCTCGATCTTGAGCGAGTAGCTGAGGATGTTGCTGCGGCAATGCGGCGCGGGCCGCAGCCGCACGATGTGTGGCCCCATGTTGACCGGGCGGTCGTATTTGTAGTGGGTGACGTGGTTCAGCGCGACATGGATACTCATGTCAACCCCCGGTCTGCCAAGTACGGCAGCCCGCCCCCCGAGGGGGCTGCGGGCCGGCTTGGGAGCGGCCCGGCGCTCGGCCCGCTCCGCTGTGATGTCATGTGCATTGTTGCTTTCAGTGGGTGTCGATTCATGCGGGCACCAGGAAATCCTGGCTGATGCCCGCACCGATGGCGTTGACGCGGTCCAGAAACTGGGTGAGGAAAGCATGCAGGCCGGTGGACAAAATTTCGTCGATGCGGCCGAACTGCAAATCACTGCGCAGGCGGCCGGCGCGGCGCCGGGTCTCGGTGCTTTGCGCGTTGGCCACCAGGTCCAGGTTGGCCACCAGCTCGTTCATGCAGGCCGCCAGTGATCTGGGCATGTCGGGCCGCAGCATCAGCAACTCGGCCACCTTGTCGGGCCGGATCACGTTGCGGTAGACCTTGCGGTAGATCTCAAACGCGCTGACCGAGCGCAGGATGGCGCTCCAGTGGTAGAAGTCCACCTCCGGGGCGTCGTCATCGGCCCAGGCGCCGAAGTAGTCACCGGCCAGGGCGTGGAACTTGACATCCAGCAGCCGCGCGGTGTTGTCGGCCCGCTCCAGAAAGGTGCCGATGCGGATGAAGTGCAGCGAGTCGTCCTGCAGCATCGTGCCCACACTCACACCCCGGCTCAGGTGCGAGCGGAACTTGACCCACTCAAACAGCGCGATGGGGTCACGCTCAAACGTGTCGTCACGCAGCAGGCGGTTGAACTCCAGCCAGGTCTGGTTGGTGGTCTCCCACAGCTCGGTGGTGAGCTTGCCGCGCACTGCACGGGCGTTCTCGCGGGCGGCCTGCAGGCACGACAGGATGGACGACGGGTTGTCCGGGTCACGCACCATGAACTGCATCACGGCCTCAGCCGTGACTGCGTCATGTTTCTTGCCAAACGCGGCGGTCAGCTCGGAGATGCCCAGCAGCCCGGCCCAGCCTTGCATCGCCCGGTCAGCCGACTGTGGCAACAAGGAGGTCTGGTAGTTGACATCCAGCATCCTTGCGGTGTTTTCGGCCCGCTCCATGTAGCGCGACATCCAGAACAGGTGGTCAGCGGTTCTTGACAGCATCAGCGTTGCTCCATCAGGCCGAAAACCCCGCCGCACGCGGGCGCGTGCAGCCGTGCTTTGGCTTCACCACAAGCGCTACGCGCTTGATCGGCCCGCTCCATGGTGCGCGACATCCAGAACAGGTGGTCGGCGGTTCTTGACAGCATGTTGTTTTTCTCCTGGCTTTCAGCCTTGCCTCTGCGATTGGGCCGGTGCGCGGGCCGGGGGTTCGGGCGCCACGGCGCCGGGTTCAGGCTCCAGCACCCAGGTGTCTTTGGTGCCACCACCCTGCGATGAATTGACCACCAGTGAGCCCACTTTCAGCGCCACCCGGGTCAGGCCACCCGGCACGGTTTGCACCGTGTTGCCGGACAGCACAAACGGCCGCAAGTCGATGTGGCGCGGCGCGATGCCGCTCTCCACAAAAGTGGGCGTGGTGGACAGCGCCAGCGTGGGCTGGGCGATGTAGTTGGTGGGCCTGGCCAGCAGCGCGGCGCGGAAGTCCTCAATCTCGGCCTTGGTGGATGCCGGCCCCACCAACATGCCGTAACCGCCGGCGCCGTGTACCTCTTTGACCACCAGCTCACCCAGGTGGTCCAGCACGTATTGCAGGTCGTCTTTCTTGCGGCACAGGTAGGTGGGCACGTTCTCGAGAATCGGCTTTTCACCCAGGTAAAACTCCACCATCTTGGGCACGTAGGGGTAGATGGACTTGTCGTCGGCCACCCCGGTGCCCACCGCATTGCACAGGCTGATGTTGCCCTTGCGGTAGACCTCCATCAGGCCGGCGCAGCCCAGCGTGCTGTCGGCGCGGAAGGCTTTGGGGTCCATGAAGTCGTCATCGACCCGGCGGTAGACAACGTCCACCCGGCGTGGGCCCTGGGTGGTGCGCATGTAGACAAAGTTGTCCTTGACAAACAGGTCTTGGCCCTCCACCAGCTCCACGCCCATCTGCTGCGCCAAGAAGGCGTGCTCAAAGTAGGCGCTGTTGTACATGCCGGGGGTCAACAGCACCACGGTGGGCTCATTGACGGACGGCGGCGCCACCGCGCGCAGCGTCTCCAGCAGCAAGTCGGGGTAGTGCGCCACCGGGGCAATGCGGTGCTGGGCAAACAGATCAGGGAACAACCGCATCATCATCTTGCGGTTCTCCAGCATGTAGCTCACACCGCTGGGCACCCGCAGGTTGTCCTCCAGCACGTAGTAGGTGCCGCTGCCATCGGGCTGGGCGGCGCGCACGATGTCGATGCCGGCAATGTGCGAGTAGATCTGCCCCGGCAGATCAACCCCCATCATCTCGGGCCGGAACTGCGCGTTGTTCAAGATTTGCTCGGCCGGCACGATGCCGGCTTTCATGATCTCCTGGTCGTGGTAGACATCATGCAAAAACCGGTTGAGCGCGGTGACGCGCTGAGACAGGCCCTGCTGCATGCGCGCCCACTCGTGGCTGGGAATGATGCGCGGGATCAAATCGAAGGGGATCAGCCGCTCGGTGCCGGCGCCGTCTTCATCTTTGGCGCCGTAGACGGCAAAGGTGATGCCAACGCGGCGGAAGATCATCTCGGCTTCATCACGCCTGGCGGCCATCAGTTCGGCCGGTTGCTGCTGCAGCCAGCGCTCGAAGCCGCTGTAGTGCGGGCGCACCGCGCCTGTGCTGGCCAGCATTTCATCAAAGGTGGGTTTCATTGTGGGTTGGCTCCTGGCCAATCTTGAGTAGCAACAATCGCACCTCCCACGGGCGCGGTCCAATGCCAGTATCGACGACGCACTTGCCGGGTGCAGTGGCTTGCACCATCCTGCCACTGCCAGGCACCGCATTGGTCACTGCGCACCACGGTGATGCCTCGGTCGGTGTAGCGCGCCAGCACATCGGCCGCCGGGTGGCCATAACGGCTGCGGTAGCCGGCCTGCACCACGGCGGTGCGTGGTTGAACCGCATCCAGAAACGGTGCACTCGATGACGTGCGGCTGCCGTGGTGTGGCACCAGCAGCACGCTGCTGGCCAGGCTGGGGGCTGCGATATCGGCCGGGCTGGATGGACTGCCGGCCAGGCGTTGCAGCAACGCGGCCTCTTGCGGGGTTTCAATGTCGCCGGTCAAGAGCGCACTGCGGCCTTGGCTGTCCACCACCCGCAGCACGCAGCTCAAGGCGTTGGGTTTGATGTTGGCCGCAGGGCTTGCCGCATCACGGTCAGCGCCCGGCAGATCGGCTGCCAGCGGGTGCAGCAGTGCAAAGTGCACCCCGTCCCAATCCCAGGCTTGGCCTGCGGCGCAGCCGGTATGCGGCACACCCCGCTGTGCCGCCTGCAGCAGCAGGGTGTGGCCAGGCTCCAGTGAGCTGCGCAGCGCCGCCACCGGGTGGCCGGCCAGCACGCTGGCGGCGCCGCCCACGTGGTCGGTGTCGCGGTGGCTGAGCAGCAGCATGTCGATGCGCGGCTCACCCCGGGCCTGCAGCAGCGGCAGCAGCACACGTTGGCCGGCGTCGGTGTCCACGGTGTATTGCGGGCCGGTGTCGTAGAGCAGCAGGTGGCCATGGGTGCGCACCAGCACGGCAGTGCCCTGGCCGATGTCAGCGGCCAACAGCTCAAAGCTGCCCGGCTCTGGCCGCTGCACCGGTGGCCACAGCAGCGGCAAGACCAGCGGTGCGGCCAACCAGCGCACCCGCCACGGCAGCGGCAGGCTGCCCAGCACTGCGCCAGCCAAGCCGCAGGCCAGCGCCCAGGCCGGCGCCACCGGGGCGCTGTAGACCGCAAAAGGCCAGTGCGCCAAGTGGCCCAGGCCCCAGACCAGCGCCTGCACCAGCAGCGCGGCGGCAGTCCACAACAGCGGAATCAGCATGCCCAGCAGCGCCAATGGGGTGATCAACAAGGTGACCAGCGGGATGGCCACCAGATTGGCCAGAAAGCCCACCACGCTGAGCTGCTGGAAGAACACCAGCGACAGTGGCGCCAGGCCCAGCGTGGCCAGCACCTGGCCACGCAGGTGCTCACGCAGCGGGCCATGCAGGCGGGTCTGCAGTCGGGTGTGCCAGCCCGATTGCAGTGCGGCTTGTGGTGTGCCTTGTGGTGTGCCTTGTGGTGTGCCTTGCGGTGTGCCTTGTGGTGTGCCTTGTGCTGCGGCTTGCCGATCGGCGGCCAATACCGCATCGGCTTGGCTGGCCGCCAGCCGGCCACTGGCCGGCTCGGACGCCATCAACAGCCCCACCGCCATGAACGACAGCCAGAAGCCCGGCTGCAGCAGCGCCCACGGATCAATCAACGTGACCACCACCGCTGCGCCCAGCAACACCAGCGGCCAGGGCCAGCGCTGGCCCCAGGCGCGCAGCAGGCCGGCAGCCAGCAGCATGATCACGGTGCGTTGTGCCGGCACGCCCCAACCGGCCAGCACCGCGTAGCTGGTGGCCGCAGCCAGGCCCAGCCAGCGGCCGGCAGCCGGCGCCGGCAGCCAGTGCATGGCGCGCTGGCTGCGCCGCCACAGTCGGCTGACGCCCAGGCCGGCCAACCACGCGAACATCGTGACGTGAACGCCGCTGATGGACACGAGATGGGCAATGCCGGTCTGCCGGAACACCTCCCAATCGGCACGCTCTATTGCCCCCTGGTCACCCACCGCCAGCGCGGCCAGCACACCGGCGCTGCGGGGGTCTGGCACCTGGCGCCCGATGGCGTCGCGCACGGTCTGGCGCAGGCGGTCCACCGGATAGCCAGCGCCATCGGCCAGCCACTGCGCGTTGGCGCCGGGCGCTGCGGCGCGTACCACCCGCACATAACCGGTGGCGCCCAGGCCTTGCTCAAACCACAACAACTCGGCATCAAAACCAGCCGGGTTGAGCGCGCCGTGTGGCAACTTCAGCCGCAGCGGCAAGCGCCAGCGCTGGCCGGCGCGCAGGCTGCTGCGGGGGTTGTCCAACAGGGCTTCATCGTTGAAGTTGTTGTACCAGCCCAGCGCCAGCAGCGGCGGCAGCGCCACCGGCCTGCGCTGCGGGTCAGCCAGGGCCACCGCGTGCTCCACCTCAAAGCGGAAACGCAGGCCGGACGCCCCGACTTGTGGCAGTGAGGCCACCATGCCGGTGACCAGCAGGTCCTGGCCCTCCAGGGCGGGCGCCAGGCGTTGGGCCAGGCGGGCATCGGCACGCCAGCCAGTGCTGGCAAATGCCAAGCATGACAAGGCCAGCGCCAGCAGCACACCCGGCAGCAGACGACCCCAGCTCTGGCCGCGCATGCAGGCCAGCACCAGCAGCAACGCCAGGCTTGCCAACCCACCGTAGCCCTCCGCCGGCCACAACACCGGCTGCTGCAGTTGCAGTGCCAGGCCCAGCAACCAGGCCAGCGCCCACAGCGCGGCCCACCACCCGGGGTTGGACCACTGCGCACTCGGGCTTGCCGACATCGGGCCAGTGTAGGATCGCGGCCCCTTTCGCCAAGCCCAAGGCGCCGCACGGCGCTTGCCCGCCATGACTGCTGCCAACGCTGCTGCTTCTGTCTACGACACCCTCGCGCAATTGGGCATCACGCTGCCGCCGCTGGCGATTCCCGCCGCTGCCTACCTGCCATTTGTGCAGACCGGCAAGCTGGTGTTTGTGTCCGGCCACATCGCAAAAAAAGACGGCAAGCCCTGGGTCGGCCAACTGGGCCTGACCATGGCCACAGCCGATGGCCGGGCCGCCGCGCGGGCCGTTGCGATTGACTTGCTGGGCAGCTTGCACGCCGCCGTGGGTGACCTGAACAAGATCAGCCGCATCGTCAAGCTGATGAGCCTGGTCAACAGCACGCCCACCTTCACCGAGCAGCACCTGGTGACCAACGGCGCGTCCGAGCTGTTTGGCGCTGTGTTTGGCGCCGCCGGTGCCCACGCGCGCAGTGCGTTTGGCGTAGCGCAAATCCCGATGGGCGCTTGTGTCGAGATTGAGCTGATTGCGGAACTGCAATGATGCCGCCGCCCCGCACGCTGCTGGCCGGCATTGCGCTTGCCGCGCTGGCCGCCGTGGGCGCGGCGCTGTTCACCCAATACCGCATGGACATGCAGCCCTGCGCCTGGTGTGTGCTGCAGCGGTTGGTCTTTTTGGCCATTGCCAGCGCTGCCGTGCTGGGCCTGCTGTTGCCTGGCGCCACCGGCCGCCGTGTGGGCGCGGGGCTGGCCATGGTGCTGGCCGATCTCGGGCTGGCCGCAGCGCTGTGGCAGCATTTTGTGGCGGCCGCGTCGGCCGCTTGCAACATGAGCCTGGCTGACCGGCTGATGGGCGCAACCGGCCTGGACAGCCGCTGGCCCGAGGTATTTGCGGCCTACGCCAATTGCGCCGATGCCAAGGCCAATCTGCTGGGTGTGCCGTATGAGTTCTGGAGCCTGGCGCTGTTTGCGCTGCTGTCACTGGCGGCCTTGCGGGTGGTGATGCGGCCGCGCTGATCGCCGATCAAACGGCCCGGGCCGCCGCCGGGCCGCCCCAAGGCGGCCTACGCCCCCTCGGGGGCAGCGCCAGAGCCCAGCAACAAGCCTGGCGGCTCAGCGGTCCCCGACGGTGATGCGGTGCAACAGCCGCCGGTGGCCCTGATAACCACCGGTGGCCGCATGCACCAGGCAGCGGTTGTCCCACAGCAGCAAGGTGCCTTGCTGCCAGCGGTGGCGGTAGACAAATTGGTCTTGCCCCTGGTGCGCAAACAGCTCGGCCAACAGCGCCTTGCCTTCGGTCTGCGGCAGGCCATGCACGCCGATGGTGTAGCCCGGGCTCACGTACAGCGCGGTGCGGCCGGTCTCGGGGTGGCGTCTGGCGATGGGCTGGAGTTGGGTGGCCAGCGCGGAGTCGTCAAATTTGATGGCCATCGAGCGGCCCACATCGCCCTCACCGTAGCGGCCTTGGCGGGCATAACCCCGGCGCGCTGAATGCACACCTTGCAAGCCTTGCAGCCGCGCTTGCAGGGCGGCCGGCAAGGCGTCCCAGGCGTCGTACTGGTTGGCAAACAGGGTGTCGCCGCCCAGCGGTGGAATGATGTTGCCGTACAGCAGCGTGGCAGCCGGTGGCTGGGCCAGAAAGCTCCAGTCTGAATGCCAGTTGTCGGCAAAGATGGAGCTGGTTTCGTCCGCCTCCCGCCTGACCTGGGCCACATGCGGATGGCCCGGGATGGCCTCGAAATACGGATCGGGGCTGAACGGACCCAGCGTGCTGGCAAAACGCTCCAGGTCCTGCACCGCCAGGTCTTGGCCGGTAAAACCCAGCACCTGGTGCGCCAGCCACAGGCTGCGCAATTGGGCGGCCAGGCCAGCGTCAGGCGTCTGGCGCAAATCCAACCCATGCACCAGCGCGCCGCAAGCGGCCGGCTGGACGGTGACTGAAAAAGACATGCCTTGTCTCCTGGCAAGCGCCGCCGCAGCGGCCGTGGCACAACACCCGCACAAAGCCTAAGCCCAGACCCGCCCCGCCCGCAGTGCCGTGGGTGACAGGGTCTCACCCGCTATTGGCCAGGCCATGCCCGTCGCACAATCTTTCCAGACCCCAACTGCGCTGAAAGCCACCCGATGATCGTCGTCCACCACCTCAATGATTCGCGCTCACAACGTGTGCTCTGGCTGCTGGAGGAACTGGGCGCGCCCTACGAGATCCGCCACTACGCACGTGATGCCAAGACCCGGTTGGCGCCGCCTGAATTGCTGGCGGTCCACCCGCTGGGCAAATCGCCGGTGATCGAGGACGGGGCACAAAAAGTGATCGAGTCCGGCGCCATCGTCGACTACCTGATCCGCCACCACGGTGGTGGGCGGTTGCAGCCGGCTGCCGGCACGGCTGACTTTGAGGCCTACCAGCAGTGGCTGCATTACGCCGAAGGCTCAGCCATGCTGCCGCTGATGCTCAAGCTCTACGTCAGCCGGCTGGGTGAGGCCGGTGCGCCGCTGGCGCCGCGCATCAGCAGTGAGTTGGCCAACCACCTGGGTTTTGTGGACCGCGCGCTGCAGGGCCGCGACTGGCTGGTGGGCGATCAACTCACCGGCGCCGACATCCAGATGAGCTTTGTCGGCGAAGCCGCCCGAGAGCTGCGCGCCAGCTACCCGGCCATCGACGCCTGGGTGCGCCGCCTGCAAGCCCGGCCGGCTTACCAGCGTGCGCTGCAGCGCGGCGGGCCTTACGCGCTGGCGGGCTGATACCGCCCAGGCGCCAACGGGCGCCCGGTCTCAGCTGTAGCGCCGGCCCACCAGCAACTGCGCACCCTGCGGGCCGTACTGCTCAGCATGCGGCTGGCCCCGGGGCACCTCGCAGCTCTCACCCGCGGTGAAGCGTTCTGGGCCGGCGGCGCGGGTCAGCTGCATGTCACCGGCCAGCACCAGCAGGCGGGCATCAAACGGATGGCTGTGCTCGGCCAGTTGCTGGCCAGCGGCCCAATCGCGCACCAGCACTTCAGTGAAGCCGTCGCGGGCCAGTTGATCGCGGAAGATGGTTTCAGTCATGGTGGCGGAGTGTAGGCAGGCGGCCCGGCGCGGCTGTCGTGTCGGTGACTTGCGGGCCGCCCCACTATCGGCCAGTTGCCGCTGGCCGGCACGCCTACACCAGCCGTGTCACCTTCAGCAAGCCGTCCACCTTGCGGCCTTTGCGGGCGCGTTTGCCCAGGTGGCTGGCCAGGCCGGCCGTGCGCAGCACTTCGTCCTTGGCCTTGCCGGCGCGGCCGCTGCCCAGCACCGTCAACAGCTCATGGCAGGTGGCCACCGACAGCAGCGGCGCTGCGGCGTCCACATCCATCAGCGTCAGGCCGCGGCCGCCGTTGGGCTGGTGTTTGAGCTCGTCCAGGCCAAACACCAGCAAACGCCCGTCGGCCGCCAGACAGGCCACCTGGCTGTGGCGCGGCGCCACCAGCACCGGCGGCAGCAACTGGTCGCTGTCGTCCAGTGTCAAAAAGACCTTGCCACCCTTGTTGCGGCCCACCATGTCACCGGCTTGGGCCAGCAGGCCATAACCGCCACTGTTGGCCAGCAGCAGGGTGCTGGCGGCTGGCCCGGCAAAGTAGTGCACCGGCTGGGTGCCGGGCTCCAGGTCGATCTGGCTGGTCACAGGCAGGCCGTCACCCCGCCCACCCGGCAGCAAGGCCACCGCCACCGAATACACCCGCCCGCTGCCCTTGGCCGCACTGCCAAACACCAGCAGCGTGTCCACGCTGCGGCAGGCAAAGGTGGCGTGCAGCCCGTCCCCGGCCTTGAACTGCAGCGCTGCCACATCCAACTCGTGGCCCTTGAGCGCGCGCACCCAGCCTTTCTGGCTGACCACCACGGTGACGGCCTCGTCCACCACCCGGATATCGGCCACCGCGCGCTTCTCGGCCTGGATCAAGGTGCGGCGCTCATCACCGTGGGCCTTGGTATCGGCCTCGATCTCGCGGATCAGCAGGCGCTTGAGTGTTTGCGCGCTGCCCAGGATCTCTTCGAGCTTGCCCTGCTCCTCGCGCAAGGATTTCAGCTCTTGCTCGATCCGAAAAGCTTCCAGCCGCGCCAACTGGCGCAGGCGGATTTCAAGAATGTCCTCGGCTTGGCGGTCACTCAGCTTGAAGCGATCGATCAACGCCGGCTTGGGCTCATCAGCCTGGCGGATGATGCGGATCACCTCATCAATGTTGAGCAGCACCAGCGCCCTGCCCTCCAGGATGTGGATGCGCGCCAGCACCTTGTCCAGCCGGTACTGGCTGCGCCGCGCCACCGTGCGCTGGCGGAACGCAACCCACTCCACCAGCATCTGGCGCAGGCTTTTTTGCGTCGGCCGGCCGTCCAGGCCGATCATGGTCAGGTTGATGGGGGCGCTGGTCTCCAGGCTGGTGTGGGCCAGCAGCTGGGTGATCAGCTCAGCCTGCTCCACGGTGCGGCTTTTGGGCTCGAACACCAGCCGCACCGGGGCGTCGCGGCCGGATTCATCGCGCACCGCATCCAGCACCGCCAGCACGCTGGCCTTGAGCATGGTCTGGTCACTGCTCAGCGCTTTTTTGCCGGCCTTGACCTTGGGGTTGGTGAGTTCTTCGATCTCTTCCAGCACCTTCTGGCTGCTGGTGCCGGGTGGCAGCTCAGTCACCACCAATTGCCACTGACCACGGGCCAGGTCTTCGATCTTCCAGCGGGCGCGCACTTTCAAGCTGCCGCGGCCGCTGGCGTAGGCGTCGCGGATGTCGGCGTCGGTACTGATGATCTGGCCGCCGCCGGGATAGTCAGGGCCGGGGATGAAGCCGTACAACTCGTCGTCGCTCAGCGCCTCGTTGCGGATCAGCGCCACTGCGGCGGCCGCCACCTCGCGCAGGTTGTGCGACGGCACCTCGGTCGCGAGGCCGACGGCAATGCCGCTCGCACCATTCAGCAGCACGAAAGGCAGGCGCGCAGGCAACTGGCGCGGCTCCTGAAATTCACCGTCGTAGTTCGGGATGAAGTCG
>JANPOW010000195.1:0-2082 GCA_031428185.1 Betaproteobacteria bacterium
CACAGCCTGGCCGGTGAGCGTTTTGCCTGGCTGGAGGGCACCCACCTGTACCCGATGGAAAAACCCATCGCCACGGCCGATGCGGTGCTGGCGCTGCTGGCCAGCATGGCGCCAGTAGCGGCCTGATCGGGGTTGGGCCAAGGCGATCGTGCTGGGCGCCAGCAGCAGTAAACGCGTGCTGCCACGCATCATGGTCAAGCTGGACAACCTGGGCGCCAGCACGCCGGTGGTGGGGCTGGTGGTGCCCACCGGTTACTCCTTCAACCTGGACGGCACCTCCATCTGCCTGACCATGGCCGCCGTGTTCATCGTCCAGGCCGCCGACACGCCCATGAGCCTGATGCAGCAGATCACGCTGCTGGGTGTGCTGCTGCTCATCAGCAAGGGCGCGGCGGGTGTCACCGGCTCAGGCCTTATCGTGCTGGCGGCCACGCTCAGCGCGGTGGGCAACGTGCCCGTGGCCGGCCTGGCGCTGATTTTGGGCATCGACCGCTTCATGAGCGAGGCCCGCGCGCTGACCAACCTGGTGGGCAACGGCGTGGCCGCGCTGGTGGTGGCCAAATGGTGCGGTGAGTTGGACACCAACCGCCTGACCGCCCACCTGAACGGCGAAACGCAGCTGGAAGCCGATGCGCCTGAGGTGGTGCTGGACGCCAAGACGGACCGCTTGGCGGCTTGATTGTTTGTTGGCTGTACTGTGTGTTGTTGCGTGCGTCGTGCGGCGTGCGGCGCGCAACCGAGGCCACCGGGTGACCGGCTTCCTCGGCCCTTCCACCACGGCGGCAAGGCGCGAGCGTTAACACACGCCGCCTGCCACGGTGGTGGCAGGCGCTGGCTGATGGGGTGCTGTGCGCAGGGACATCAAGGAGGAGGCCGGGCACGGCCCGGCCGGGGGACAGTCCCGGAGCACAGCACCCCACCGGCCAGCGCACGCTGCGCGACGTGAAGCAAGCAAACGGCCCCCAAACCGCCCAGCCCCCAAACACCCCCCGCCTATAATCGCGCTTTACCACCAGAGCATTCCTGAGGCCCTGACTGCGAAGAAGCGGCGGCCGCCCAACAGGGTGCCCCATGTCATGACCAAGTACGTCTTCGTCACCGGCGGTGTGGTGTCCTCCCTCGGCAAGGGCATCGCCTCAGCCTCGCTGGCGGCGATTCTCGAATCGCGCGGCTTGAAGGTCACCCTCATCAAGCTGGACCCCTACCTCAACGTCGATCCGGGCACCATGAGCCCGTTCCAGCATGGTGAGGTGTTTGTCACCGACGATGGTGCCGAGACCGACCTCGATCTGGGCCACTATGAGCGCTTCATCACCACCCGGATGAAGCGCAGCAACAACTTCACCAGCGGCCAGATCTACAAAAGCGTGCTCGAGAAAGAGCGCCGGGGTGACTATCTTGGCAAGACGGTGCAGGTAATCCCGCACGTCACCAATGAAATTCAAGATTTTGTGCGGCGCGGCGCAGTGGATGTGGACGTGGCCATTGTCGAGATCGGCGGCACGGTGGGCGACATCGAATCACTGCCGTTTCTGGAGGCGGTGCGCCAGATGAGCCTCAAATTGGGCCCCACCAACACCGCGTTTGTGCATCTCACCTACGTACCGTGGATTGCTGCGGCCGGTGAGCTGAAAACCAAGCCCACCCAGCACACGGTGCAAAAGCTGCGCGAAATCGGTATCCAGCCCGACGTGCTGCTGTGCCGCGCTGACCGCGAGGTGCCGGCCGAAGAGCGCGAGAAGATCAGCCTCTTTACCAACGTGGTGCCACACGGCGTGATCAGCATGTGGGATGTGGACACCATCTACAAAGTGCCCCGCCTGCTGCATGAGCAAGGCCTGGACGAGCAGATCTGCATGAAGCTGCAATTGCTGACCAAGGCCGCCAACCTGTCGCGCTGGGACCACCTGGTGCATGAGGTGCTGCATCCCAAGCGCGAGGTCACGATCGCGATGTGCGGCAAGTACACCGACCTGTCGGACTCCTACAAGTCGCTCAATGAGGCGCTGCGCCATGCCGGCATCCATGAGCATGCCCGCGTCAAGATCGAGTATGTGGACGCCGAGACGCTGACCCCTGCCA
>JANPOW010000196.1:0-5476 GCA_031428185.1 Betaproteobacteria bacterium
GAGCGCTTGTTGACGATGATGGTCTTGGCCTTGTAAGCCTCAAGAATGGGCATGCCGTAAATCGCGCTGCCCTTGATGTGGGCGGCCGGGTTCACCACGTCATTGGCGCCCAGGATGATGGCCACGTCGACCTGGCCAAACTCACCGTTGATGTCTTCCATCTCAAACACCTGGTCATACGGCACCTCGGCCTCGGCCAGCAGCACGTTCATGTGGCCAGGCATCCTGCCGGCCACCGGGTGGATGGCGTACTTGACCGTGATGCCTTTTTCCGTCAGCTTGGCGGCCAGCTCTTTGACCGCATGCTGGGCGCGCGCCACCGCCAGGCCGTAGCCCGGCACGATCACCACCGTCTCGGCATTGCCCAGCACAAACGCGGCGTCGTCAGCGCTGCCCGATTTGACCGGCCGCTGCACCGCCGCGCCGGCCACGGCTGTGGTGGCCTCACCGCCAAAACCACCGCCGATGACGTTGAAAAACGAGCGGTTCATGGCCTTGCACATGATGTAGCTCAGGATGGCGCCCGACGAGCCCACCAGGCTGCCGGCCACGATCAGCATCGCGTTGTTCAGGCTGAAGCCGATGCCCGCCGCCGCCCATCCCGAGTAGCTGTTGAGCATGCTGACCACCACCGGCATGTCGGCGCCGCCGATCGGGATGATGAGCGTCACGCCCAACACAAAAGCGATGGCCAGCATCGCGAAAAACGCCGGCCAGTTCTCAGTGAAGGTGAAGACCAGGCCCAGGCCCACCAGCGCCAGCCCGAGCAGCAGATTGAGCTTGTGCTGGCCGGCAAACTGCACCGGCGCGCCCCGGAACAGCCGGAACTTGTAAGTGCCGCTGAGCTTGCCGAAAGCAATCACCGACCCGCTGAAGGTGACGGCGCCGATCGCCGCGCCCAGGAACAGCTCCAACCGGTTGCCGGCCGGGATGGGCTGGCCCTTGACCACGATGCCGAAGGCATAGGGTTCGGCCACCGCCGCCACCGCGATGAACACGGCGGCCAGGCCGATCATGCTGTGGAAGAAGGCCACCAGCTCGGGCATCTTGGTCATCTCGACGGTCTTGGCGCGGTAGGCGCCGTAACCACCACCGGCCACCAGGCCCAGCAGCACCCAGCCCATGCCGGCGGCACTGCCTGGCGACAGCTTGACGATCAGCGCCGCGGTGGTGAGCATCGCGATGGCCATGCCGACCATGCCGAACAGGTTGCCCCGGATCGAGCTGGTCGGGTGGCTCAGGCCTTTGAGCGCCTGGATGAAGCAGATGCTGGCCACCAGGTACAGCAGCGTTACCAGATTCATGCTCATGCTTTGTCTCCGCTTTTCACCAGGTCAGCGGCGGGGGCCTTCTTCTCCTTCTTGCGGAACATCTCCAGCATGCGCCGTGTGACCAGGAAGCCACCGAAGATGTTGACCGCGGCCAGCGCCACCGCCAGCACGCCCATGGTTTTGCCCAGTGTGGTTTCAGTCAGCGCGGCGGCCAGCATGGCGCCCACGATGACGATGGCCGAGATGGCGTTGGTCACCGCCATCAGCGGCGTGTGCAGCGCGGGGGTCACCGTCCAGACCACGTGGTAGCCCACGTAGATGGCCAGCACAAAAATGATCAGGTTGGTGATGGTGGGGCTGAGGATGTCCATGGCTTTTTTGTCCTTTACTTTCTTTTGACTTCACCGGCCTGCGTCATCAGGCAGGCCACCACGATGTCGTCGTCCATCGGCACACTGATGGCCGCAGCGTCCTTGGCCAGCACCAGCTTCAAGAAGTCCAGCACGTTGCGGGCATACAGGGCCGACGCATCAGCCCCCACCAGCGCGGCCAGGTTGGTCTCGCCCACCAGCGTCACGCCGTGCTTGATGACGGTTTTGTTGGCTTCTGAGATGGGGCAGTTGCCACCGGTCATGCCGCCCGTGGTGTCCGGCCCCTTGCCGGCGGCGATATCGACAATCACCGAGCCCGGCTTCATGGCTTTGACCATGTCCTCGGTGATCAGCGTGGGCGCGGCGCGGCCGGGGATCAGCGCGGTGCTGATCACGATGTCGGCGGCGGCAATTCTTTTCGCCACCTCCACCTGCTGACGTGCCAGCCAGCTGGGCGGCATGGGTTTGGCGTAACCGCCTACGCCCACCGCCGCCTCTTTCTCCTCCGGTGTGTCGTAGGACACCTCGATGAACTTGGCGCCCAGCGATTCGATCTGCTCCTTGACGGCTGGCCGCACGTCGCTGGCCTCGATCACCGCGCCAAGCCGTTTAGCGGTGGCAATGGCCTGCAGCCCCGCCACGCCCACACCCAGGATCACCACGCGGGCGGCTTTGACCGTGCCGGCAGCGGTCATCAACATCGGGAAGAAGCGCTGGTATTTGTCGGCCGCAATCATCACCGCCTTGTAGCCGGCGATGTTGGCTTGGGATGACAGCACGTCCATGCTTTGCGCACGCGTCGTGCGCGGTGCAGCCTCCAGCGCAAAACTGGTCAGGCCGGCGGCGGCGATTGCGTCCAGCCCGGGCCTGTTGAAGGGCTCCAGCATGCCCACCAGTGCTGCGCCGGGCTTCATCAGCGCCAGCTCGTCGGCTTGCGGGCTGCGCACTTTGAGCACCAGGTCAGCGCCCAGCGCGCCAGCGCGGGTGGTGATCTCAGCCCCGGCGGCCAGGTAGGCCGCATCGGTGACGCTGGCGGCCACACCCGCGCCGGCTTGCACACACACCGTGTGGCCAAGGGCTTTGAGTTTTTTGGCCGTCTCTGGGGTGACGGCGACACGGGTTTCACCCGCCAGCGTCTCGAGCGGTACGCCTATTTGCATGCAAATCTCCTCACGGGCCTCCTCCGGCCGGGGAGACTTCTGCGAGAAGCTTACCCGAGTTCCCCGGGGCGGCCGCCGCGCTGGTGACAGCGCACGCACACCACGCCAGGCGTCGCTGCGGCCCCTACCATCACGCACATGCCCAGCCCCCGATGGAAACCCAGCGTCACCGTGGCGGCGATTGCCGAGCAAGTGGTGGACGGCCAGCGCCGCTTCTTGCTGATCGAAGAACACACGCCCGAAGGCCTGCGCCTGAACAACCCGGCCGGCCACTTGGACGAAGGCGAATCAACCTTGCAGGCGGTGCAGCGCGAGTGCCTGGAAGAAACCGCCTGCGTCTTTGCCCCACAGGCGCTGCTGGGCGTCTACCTGGCGCGTTTTGTACCGCCGGCGCTGGTGGCATCGGGTGCGGCACCGGCCGATGACGTGACCTACCTGCGCTTTGCCTACAGCGGCACCGTGGGCCCGCCTGACCCGGCACGCCCGCTGGACCGCGGCATCGTGCGTCGGCTGTGGTTGACCGCCGACGAGGTGCGCGCCAGCGCCCATCTGCACCGCAGCCCGCTGGTGCTGCGCTGCATCGAAGACCACATCGCCGGGGTGCGCCATGCGCTGGATGTGGTGTGGGCCGATGCATCACTGCAGGCGCCGGGGCCTCTGGGCGCTTGAGTGGATGACTGGCTGACGGGGTGAGTGGCTGACGGGGTGAGTGATCGCGTTGGCATCGGCCCACTGCGCCTGCGGTTGTTGCGCGGCGCCGACAATCCCGCCGCATGAAACCCACCCGCGTGGTCGTCGGCTTGTCTGGCGGCGTTGATTCGGCCGTCACCGCCTGGTTGCTCAAGCAGCAGGGGCATGAGGTGGTCGGCATCTTCATGAAAAACTGGGAAGACGACGACGACAGCGACTACTGCGCGTCCAACCTCGACTTTGTGGACGCGGCAGCGGTGGCCGACGTGATCGGCATCGAGATCGAACACGTCAACTTTGCGGCCGATTACCGCGACCGCGTATTTGCTGAGTTTCTGCGTGAATACGCCGCCGGCCGCACCCCCAACCCCGACGTGCTGTGCAACGCCGAGATCAAGTTCAAGGCCTTTCTGGACCACGCGATGCGGCTGGGCGCCGAGAAGATCGCCACCGGGCATTACGCCCGGGTGCGTGAAGTAGCTGGTGGGTTTGAGTTGTTGAAGGGCCTGGACCCACTCAAGGACCAGAGCTATTTTTTGCACCGCTTGACGCAGGCGCAACTGAGCAAGACCTGGTTCCCGGTGGGTGAGCTGCCCAAGACCGAGGTGCGCCGTATCGCTGCCGAGATCAAGCTGCCGGTGGCCAGCAAAAAGGATTCCACCGGCATCTGCTTCATCGGTGAGCGGCCGTTCCGTGAGTTTCTCAACCGCTATCTGCAGCACAGCCCCGGCCGCATGGTGGACGAGCGTGGCCGCACGGTGGGCCAGCATGTGGGCCTGAGCTTTTACACCCTGGGCCAGCGCCAGGGCTTGGGGCTTGGGGGCATCAAAACCCCTGGCGCTGCGCGTGGTGCGGGCGATCACGCGCCCTGGTTTGTGGCGCGCAAGCGCATGGACAGCAACGAGCTGCTGGTGGTGCAGGGCCATGACCACCCGCTGCTGCAAAGCCTGGGCCTGCGCTTTGAGGATGCCAGCTGGGTGGCCGGTGTGGCCCCGCCGGATGTGGCCGTGGCGGATAACACGCTGGCCGCCAAGGCGCGTTACCGCCAAACCGACGCGGCCTGCAGCCTGGCGGCGCAGGACGGTGCATTCCACCTGCACTTTGCGCAGCCGCAGTGGGCAGTGACACCCGGCCAGTCGGCCGTGTTGTATGCCGGTGAGGTGTGCCTGGGTGGTGGGGTGATTTCCAGCGCGGATTGAGATTTTGCGGCCCGGCACCTGCCGCTGCAGCGCTGGTGCTGCGGGCCGCACGGCTCAAGTCAGGCCTGCCGGCGGCCGATACGGCTGGAGTGGTGGCCCGCATTGCGGGGCCATCCGGCCCAGTCAACCTGCCAGCACCTGCTGCCCCCGCCCCTGCCCCCGCCCATGTGCTTGCCCCATCACCCCGCGCCACTGGCTGCCGCCCTGCTGTTGGCCGCGTTGCTGAGCGCCGCCGCCGCCCGGGCAGGCGGGCTGGACCTGCAAGTCAGCGACGGCAGCGGCAAGCCGCTGGCCGGCGCGGTAGTGTTTGTCGAGTCGCCCGCTGCCAAAGCTGCGGCGCGGCCCGGCGCTGCAGTGGAGATTGCCCAGATCAACCGCCAGTTCAGCCCGGCGGTGACGGTGGTGGCTG
The DNA here is from genome assembly GCA_031428185.1 of Betaproteobacteria bacterium. Classification (GTDB taxonomy): domain Bacteria; phylum Pseudomonadota; class Gammaproteobacteria; order Burkholderiales; family Burkholderiaceae_C; genus Pseudaquabacterium. The sequence continues at coordinate 5,101 of JANPOW010000196.1, forward strand.
TGGGCACCGCGGTGAGCTTTCCCAACCGCGACACGGTGCGCCACCACCTCGATTCCTTCTCGCCGACCAAAAAGTTCGAGATCAAGCTCTATGTCGGCACGCCGGCTGCACCGGTGGTGTTTGATGCGCCCGGCGTGGCCGTGCTGGGTTGCAACATCCACGACAACATGGCCGCCTGGGTGCTGGTGGTGGAGAGCAACCACTTTGGCCTGACGGGCACCGACGGCAAGCTGAGCCTGGCGCAGGTGCCGGCTGGCCAATACCACCTGCGCGCCTGGCACGCCAGCCTGCCGCCAGGCGCTGCGGCGCATGACCAAGCCGTGCAAGTGCCCACCAGTGGCAGTGCCCATGTGGCAGTGCGGCTGGCCGGAGCCAG
>JANPOW010000197.1:0-14855 GCA_031428185.1 Betaproteobacteria bacterium
TCACAGACGCAAGAGCTGTGCACCGCAGACTGGCTGCGTGTGCTGCAGCAAGGCCGGGCGCTGGGTGCGGTGCAGTAGCCCAGGCGGTGGGCCTCGGCGACGATGATTTCCAGGTCATCGCGCAGCAGCGGTTCACCGCCCGACAAACCGCACTGCACCGCACCCAGCGCCCGGCCTTGCTGCAGCACACGCAGCCAGTCTGCGGTGCACAGCTCTTGCGTCTGTGATGCAAAGTTGACCGGGTTGTAGCAAAACACGCAATGCAGCGGGCAGCGGTAGGTCAGCTCGGCCAGCAACCACAGCGGTGGGCCGGGGCGACTGGGTTGCTGGGGTTGACCAGCCAGCAGGCTGGCCTGGAACGGCGATGTGGCTGGTGTTGCAGGCACTGCAGACATCAGCGCCCCGCCCAGGTCAACCAGCGCTGGGTGCCGGCCACTTGCACAAAGGCTTGCACGTCCGCGCCCAAGCCGGTGGTGGCAAACACCGCCTCCAATTGCGCCACGATCTCAGCCAGACTGCGCTGGCCGTCACAACGTTTCAAGATTTCCCCTGCGGTCTGGCTGAGCTTGACCATGCCCTCAGGGTACAGCAACACATGGCAGTCTTGCACGGTCTCCCACTGCAGGCGGAAGCCCGCGCCAATGCGGGGCACCACGTGCAGCCCAACCGGCGCATCGGGTGCAGCTACAGCCAAACCAACTTGGCCACTCATGCCGCCACCCCGCTGGGGGTGGCCCAGCCGGTGACGCCGTAGCGCAGCGCCATCGCGTCATTCATGGCCCACAAGATGTCGAGCTTGAATTGCAATACCTCCAGCGCACGCCGCTGCAGCGCGGCGGTATTGAAATGGTCCAGCGTGATGGCCAGGCCCTGCTCCACATCACGCCGCGCCTGGCTGACGCGGTTGCGGAAGTACATCAGCCCGTCGTTTGCAATCCACGGGTAGTGCTGCGGCCAGGTGGCCAGGCGCTGTTGGTGGATCTCGCCGGCAAACAGCTCGGTCAGTGATGAGCACACCGCCTCTTGCCACGGCGCGCGGCGCGCAAAGTTGACATAGGCGTCCACCGCAAACCGCAGGGCGGGGACCACATGGCGCTGGTCCAGCACCTCGTCGCGGCGCAGGCCCACGGCTTCAGCCAGGCGCAGCCAGGCCTCGATGCCACCGGCATCGTGGATGCTGCCCAGCGTGAAGCCATCGTGGTCCAGGATGCGCTGCACCCAGCCGCGCCGCACCTCTGCATCGGGGCAATTGGACAGCAGCGCCGAGTCCTTGATCGGGATCGCGATCTGGTAATAAAACCGGTTGGCCACCCAACCGCGCAATTGCTCGGGTGTGGCACCACCACCGTTGAGCATCACGTTGTACGGGTGGTGGATGTGGTAGCTGCGGCCACGCTGGCGAAGTTGCGCTTCAAACTCGGTGCGGGTCCAGGCGGGCGGGGTCGGGTCGTTCAAAACAGTCATCGCGCTGCGCTTTCAAAGTTCAATCAACATGCCGTCTTCACACAGCGCCACGCCGTGCTGGCGCAAAAGCGCATGGGCGGCTGAGTCTTCGTCCAGCACCGGGTTGGTGTTGTTGATGTGGATCAGCAGGCGCCGGGTGCTGGCGGGCAGTTGGTCCAGCCAGCTGAGCATGCCGCCCGGGCCGGTTTGCGGCAGGTGGCCGATGCTGCGGGCGGTTTTTTTGCTCAGGCCCAATGCCGGCATTTCGTCGTCGGTAAAAAACGTGCCGTCCACCATCACCACATCGGCGCTGTGCATCGCGTCAAATACGGCCGGGGAGATCTCACCCAGGCCGGGTGCATAAAACACCGTCTTGCCGCTGGCCTGATCGCTGATCAGCATGCCGATGTTGTCGCCCGGCGTCGGGTTGTCGCGGTGCGGTGAATACGGTGCCGCCTTGCTGGACAGCGGCAGCGCGCAAAAGCGCAGACCAGCCACACCGGGCACGGTGAAGGCTGTGCCGTCAATCGCAATGCGCTGGCGCTGCACACCACAAAAATGGCCCAGCACGCGCAGCACCGGGTTGCCGTGGGTCAGGTCGTCAGTCACTTCATCGGTACACCAGATGGGCAGCGGGCTGCTGCGCTCACGCAGCATGAACAGGCCGGTGACGTGGTCGACCTGGCCGTCCATCAGCACCACGCCGGCAATGGCTGAATCACGCACGGCGCGGCCAGGCTGCAGCACCGGGTTGGCGCGGATTTGCTGCAGGATGTCGGGCGAGGCGTTGAACAGCACGCCGTCTACCCCGTCATCCCCCTGCACAAAAATGGACGATTGGGTGCGCGGTTTGGCGCGCAGGCTGCCGGCCCGCACCCCGGCGCATTGGCGGCAATTGCAGTTCCACTGCGGAAACCCGCCACCTGCGGCGGCGCCCAAAACGGTGATGCGCATGTGTGGCATTGCCCTAAAAAAAAGAAGCCCCGGTCAGGCCGGGGCGGCCGCTGATCAACGCACCACCTTGCGGGTGGGCGCAGCGGCATTGACCGGTCAGCGGCTCAGCGTTGGCTTAGCGCGCTGCGATGTACAGCGTGATCTCGAAGCCGAAGCGGAAGTCAGTGGCGGTCGGGGTGGTCCAGGTCATGTGCAGTCTCCTTCAGGGTGGGTCGGATTGGATGAACGGGCACCGTCTGGTGCCTGCTGGAACGTTGTGTCCCGGACGACATGGTCTGCGCTGCGGCGGCCCACGCCCAGCCGTCCGGTCATGAATCGCACCTCATGATTTTCATGAATCAGCAACATCCACCCGCCCGGCCAGCGCGGGCGGCGCCGCTACCATCTTCGGGTGCCGCCGCCCTGCCCCAGCCCCTTGTTTGACGATCCGCCACCGTTTCAAACCGACGCCCTGGTGGTGCCCGGCGGCCACGTCTTGCGCTTGACCCAGCACGGCGCGCCGCAGGGCGTGCCGGTGCTGCTGCTGCACGGGGGGCCGGGCTCGGGTTGCTCACCACTGCTGCGGCGGTTTTTCAACCCCGACCACTGGCGCATGGTGTGTGTGGACCAGCGTGGTGCCGGTGCCAGCCGGCCGGCCGGTGGGGTGCAGCACAACACCACCGCCCATCTGCTGGCTGACTTGCGCCAGGTGCGCCAACACCTGCACATCCCACGCTGGTGGGTGGTGGGCGGCTCGTGGGGTGCCACGCTGGCGGTGGCCCACGCGGCCGATGCCCCGGATGCGGTGGCCGGGCTGCTGCTGCGGGCGTCGTTTTTGGCGCGGGCTGCCGACGTTGCCGGCTTTTTTCAGCGCAGCACCACCAACAGCCCGGCCGCAACCGTGGCCTGGGACGCACTGGCCGCGCTGCTGCCACAAGCCAGCGGCCAGCCCTTGCTGCCCAGCATCGTCCGGGTGATGACGGTGCAGCCCGCCGGGGCCGCCCAGTACCAGCTGGCCGCTGCCTGGTGGGCCTGGGAGCAGGCGCTGTCCGGTGGCACATCCGCTGGCACCGCGCCAGACACCACACCCGGCCCCGCCCCCACCGGCCCGGCGCTGGACGCCCAGGTGGCGCGTTACCGCGTGCAAAGCCACTACCTGCAGCACGGTTGCTGGTTGCAATCTCCCAGCCTGCTGGGCCTGGCGGCCCGCGTGCCCCGTGTGCCCACCCTGCTGCTGCACGGCACTGCCGATCACATCTGCCCACCGGATGGCGCGCAAGCACTGCAGCAGGCATTGCCGCACAGCCGGCTGCAGTGGGTGGCTGGTGCTGGCCATGACCCTACCCACCCTGCCATGACGGCCGCCATGCTGGCCGCGCTGCGGCAAGCTGCCAGCACCGGTGGTTTTGCTGGCGCGCAAGACCGTACGCCAGCGGCACCGGCGGCCACACCATGACGCTGCGCCTGAAGATCAACACCATCGTGGCCGCCATGACGCTGGCCTTTTTGCTGGCCATGATCGGCCTGCAGGTGCACAACCAACGCGGTGCGATCAATGAAGAGGTGCAGGCCGCCAACCGGGTGGCAGCGCAATTGCTCAACCGCACCGCCTGGCGTTACGCCGCCCAGGGCACACCGGCCATGCGGGCCTTTTTGCAAGATGTGGGCCGCATCCGCTCCAACGACATCAGCTTGTTTGATGCTTCGGGCCAGCAGCTCTACCAGTCGCCCCCGTCGCCCTACAAAGCCGGCCGTGACGCGCCCGCCTGGTTTGCCAAGCTGATGGCACCGCCACCGTCAGTGCAGGCGATCACTTTCCCGGACGGCAAGCTGGTGGTGCAGGCCAATGCATCCCGCGCAGTGCTGGACGCCTGGGACGAGCTGGGCGTGCTGGCCGGCCTGGCGCTGGCCCTGCTGCTGGCCGCGCTGGCAGCGGTGTATTGGCTGGTGGGCCGCACCGTGCAGCCCTTTGGCCAGATCGTGGACGCGCTGGAATCGATGCAGGCCGGCCGGCTGGACGTGGCCCTGCCCACCCTGCGCGGCACCGAGGCCGGGGCCATCGGCACCGCCTTCAACCGCATGACGCAACAACTCCAAGGCCATCTGGCCACTGAGAAACGCGCACTGCGCGCCGAGCTGCAGTTGTCCGACAGCCGCGAGCTGCGGCGCGGCATCGAGCAGCACATCGAGCAAGAGCGCCGGCTGATCGCCCGTGAGCTGCATGACGAACTGGGCCAGTCCGTCACCGCCATGCGCAGCATGGCGCTGTCCATCGCGCAGCGGGTGGCCACGCTGGCACCCGAGGCCGAGCAGGCTGCCCGGATGGTGGCCGATGAATGCTCGCGCCTGTACGACGCGATGCACGGCATCATCCCGCGCCTGGCGCCGCTGGTGCTGGACAGCCTGGGCCTGGCCGAAGCGCTGGACGACCTGGTGCAGCGGGTGCGCAGCAGCCACCCCGGTGTGCAGGTGCACAGCCAGGTGCAACTGCCACCGCAGGTGCAGCTGTCACCCGAACTGGCGCTGACGCTGTACCGCGCCGCGCAAGAGGGCCTGACCAACGCGCTGCGCCACGGCCAGGCCGGGTTGATCACGCTGCACCTGTGGGCTGAAGGACGCGCCATCCACCTGACGCTGGACGATGACGGCAGCGGCTTGGCGGCGGACCCGATCAACCCGCTGCAGCCAACAGGCCCCGGCAGCACGACGCCTGACAACCCCGCACGCGCCATGCGCGCCGGCCACTACGGCCTGCGCTGGCTGGCCGAGCGGGTGGAGAGCCTGCACGGGCACTTGCAGCTCGGCCCGGCGCAGCCGCGTGGCGCACGGCTGCAGTTGCGGATACCGTTGAAGACGTCGGCACTGGCCCTTGCCGACCTCCCCCATGACCACGCGCAGCCATGACCCCCACTGACACCCCCACCCGCAGCGGCGCCATCCGCGTGATGCTGGTGGACGACCACGCGCTGGTGCGCATGGGCTTTCGCATGCTGCTGGCCGATGCACGCATCAGCGTGGTGGCCGAGCTGGGCAGTGGCGAGCAGGCCTGTGCCGAGTACGCCCGCCACCGCCCCGATGTGGTGGTGATGGACCTGGCCATGCCCGGCATGGGTGGGCTGGAGGCGGTGCGCCGGCTGCTGGCGCAGGATGCGGATGCACGCGTGCTGGTGCTGTCGGCGCATGAGGACACGGCCCACCCGCAGCGCGTGTTGCGCGCCGGGGCGCTGGGCTATCTCAGCAAGCGCAGCGCGCCCGAGACCTTGATCACCGCCGTGCAGGCCGTGGCCGCCGGTGAGGCCTGGGTAGACGCAGCCACCGCCCGGGCGCTGGCGATGGCCCAGGTCAAGGGCGACACCAGCCCGGCCGAGGTCTTGTCCGAGCGGGAGTTTTCGGTCTTCATCCAGTTGGCGCGCGGCTTGTCGGTGGCGCAGATTGCGGACAACCTGAAGCTGTCCCCCAGCACCGTGGGCACCCACCTGTACCACGTCAAGCAAAAGCTGCGGGCCGGCAACCAGTCGGCCTTGACGCTGGTGGCGCTGCAGTGGGGTTTGATCCAGATTTGACGCGGGTGGCATCAGTTTGCACGCGGCAGAAGCGCAGGGCCGCGTTACGCGGTTTCAGTCCAAATCGTCGCCGTCGTCCGCCAGATCCGGGTCTTCCTGCCGGGCCACCCGCCGCTCGAACTCACCCAGCCTGATCGTCAGTTGGTTGTCCGCGCAAGCCGCATGCAGTGGCAGCAAGTGCAGGCGCTTGCGGCCAGTCGAACCCGGTTGTTCAAAAATGCTGATGGCTTTGATGGGCTGCCGCACATATTTTTCAATAAAGCACGCCATCGTCGCCCCGGCTTCATCCTCCAGGTGCTGCCATGCCGCATCACCAAGATAGGCATGCCCGCCGCGCGCCTCAAAAGCAGTCTGCAGGTCAGCCAAGCGCGGATTCATTGTCGGGTCAAGCACCAGCAGAACAGGGATTGCGTTGGAGTTTTTGACATCCTCTGCAAAACTGATTTCCTCAGCAAAGCGCCCTTGTCCGCTGGCGGCAATTGTTACGCGAATTTTAAATTCATACGCCAGCGGTTTGCCAACCCCGTCGGCTTTCCAACAGTCAATCTGCCGGCCTTTGGTTTTGTCGCCGGTTCTGCGCACCAAAAGTGACCGTGGCCCTTGTGGCTCACCACCGAGCGCCGCTGCCAGGATTGGCTCAAACAGATATCCAGTCTCCTGTGCAGCGCGGTTGTCCAGATCGTAAAAAAACTTGCGCCAAGTCAGCCATGAGGCCAACGCCTGCGGCTCCAAATTGCCGTATTCGATCAGTGCGCGCGGTGACACTTGGATCATCGCAGGCATAGGTTGAGATCGCAGTATCAGTGCATATTTTCGACGTCGTTTGTGCAATTCACTCAAGCAGCGCAGGTAGGTTCTAAAATCCTTGATCTGCTTTGCCCCGGTCTGCAACAACGCACCGTGTTGTAAGGGCGACAATTGAACCGGCAGCATAAACCAATCAAGCGGTGTTTCGTAGTAATCAACACCCGAATCAATTTGCCGCCAAAGGTCGGGGTGTTCTAACTCCAACTTTGACCCCAGCCCCATGTCACGGTAGATGACCCCAACTAGACGCACAAATTCACTGGCCGGCATCACCACCGGCAATTGTGTGCCAGCGCCCATGGTCATGACACGGCTGAGAAACCGCGCTTCTTCCTTGTCCAGCGTCTCAGACTTCGGCTGTTTCATGCAAAGTCCAATTCGGTTTGCATCACGCCCTTTAGCAAAGACTCGGTGCGCCGCAAGGCATCACTCATGCCGGCGGAATCCGTCAAAACAAAACCCAACAGCCGCGGGTTGGTGACTGTTGGCGCTGCCTGCAGGCCAGAACCGAATGCACCGTCCAATTGCTGCAGATGCTGCGCAAACTGCGCGGCCGCAAGCGGTGGCACTGCATTGCCAATTTGCTGCATGACGCTGGCAGCGTTGCCGCTGAATTGGTAAACATCCGGAAACGATTGAATACGGGCACACTCACGCACCGTGAGTGGTCTATTTTCAATCGGGTGGATAAATTCCCGTGCGGCGGCGCCGGTGATGGTCAAGCTTTGCAGATCACCGTGCAAGCGCTTGATGCCGGACGGTGCGCCGCCACGTTTTTCGGTTGGTGTACCGTCTTGCACACGCCGAAAGGCCCGCCGCTTGAAGCTGTCATGCCAATACGCTTGTGGCAGGTCTTTCATGGTCTGCCCACCCGACAGCAGCGCAAAACGCTTGGCGTCAGCTTCTGTCGTCTTGTCAAAATGCTCGGTGGTACTGGCTTCTTGGTTTCCTTGCCGCATCCGGCCATCATAGATTCCTGTAGTCGAAATTGTCGCATACGGCGCTGGTGTGCCACGTTGCCCGGTTGGCGCGCCAAGGCCTTGAATCGCTTGCAGCAAGGTTGGTGCAAATGGCTTTTCAGACAGTTTTTTGGCCTTTCCAGAATCATAGGAAAACTGTTCGACTGGAAATAAAAATTCCACGCCAATGCAGTTTCCGATCAACAAGACACGCTTGCGCGTCTGTGCCACACCAAAACCTGCCAGATTCACCTTCTGCAGCCTGACGTTGTAGCCGATACGTAGAAACTCACGCACCAGCGACACCACGGCGATGCCATCACCCGAGGTCAGCAATCCCTCGACGTTCTCAAAGATAAACCACCGCGGTCGCAGCGCTTCCACGATCCGAAAGTAATTGAAGATCAACCGATTGCGCGGGTCAGCGGCATCTCTTGGGCCGGCCGTGCTGAAACCTTGGCAGGGTGGCCCCCCAATGATGGCGAGCGGTGCTTTGCCGCCCAGCGCATCTTTGAACAGTTCGGGCCCAACCGTTGACAAGTCCACGTTGTGGCAGGTGCTGCCAAGGTTGGCCCGGTAGGTGGCACAGGCGCTTTTGTCGATCTCTGCACCCAGCCGAGGCTTCAGCCCCGCCAGCGAAAACCCGTAGCTGAAGCCACCGGCACCAGAAAAAAGCGACAAGACGTGGTCGGAATGGCTGTGCATTTGCACATGGTATGGCAGGCGGCTGTGGGCCTGACCAACACAGGGTGGCACTGCGCCCGGGTGGCGATACGCAGCGCGCGCCCGTGCCACGGGAAGGCGAGAAAACGCTCAGCCTGTCAGCCCGCAACCGCGTGAAACGACCCCAGCGCCTCACCCAGCCGATTGGACTGGCCATGCAGCGTTTGCGCTGAGGCAGCCAGTTGCTCCACCAGCGCCGCGTTTTGCTGCGTCATGTTGTCGATCTGGGACACGGCCTGATGCACCTCGCCGATACCGCTGGTCTGGGCCTCACCAGCGCTGGCGATGTCATTGATCAGTGCCGAGACCGGGCCCACGCTGGCCACGATTTCGGCCATGGGATTGCCGGCGCCGTCAACCAGCTGGGTGCCGGCCTCTACCTTGTCGGTGGAGTCGCTGATCAGGGACTTGATCTCACGCGCTGCGGTGGCGCTGCGTTGGGCCAGGCTGCGTACCTCGCTGGCCACCACGGCAAAGCCGCGGCCTTGTTCACCGGCGCGGGCGGCTTCCACGGCGGCGTTGAGCGCCAGGATGTGGGTCTGGAAGGCGATGCCGTCGATCACGCCGATGATTTCGGAGATTTTGCGGGCTCGGCCATGCGGCCAATCATCGCTTGCATGGTCTGGGGGCCGCGCTGCGCCAGCTCGCTGGAATAGGTGACCACCGGGCGCACGTGCTGGATGCTTTGGGCGTTGCCGCGCACTGACCCACGCAGTTGCTGGATGGCGGATCAGTGGGTGAATTTGGCGCTTGTTGCCGGCACGCTGCCGGGCGTGTCTTGCTGCGGGTTTGACAGCGTGTCTTGCAGCGTGCTGGCGCGCTCGATGATGGGCCAGCCGGCGGCGCTGGCCACCGCACGCAGTTTGGCGTCGGGCGCCACTGCCACCGGGTCACTGACCTGGGCCAGCAGCGGCAGATCACCCACCGCATCGGAATAAAACCACGACCGTGCAAAGCCTGCGGGTGTGGTCGGCACCGCCGGCCGCAGCCCCGCCAGCCAGGCCACCACGCGGGCCGGTTTGTGCGGCCCCCAACACGGCAGGCCGGCAATCTCGCCAGTCAGCGTGCCACCGGGTGATCCGTCCAGCGTGGCGGGTTCGGTGGCCACCACTTGGTCGATGCCAAACAGCCGCGCCACCGGCTCAGCAATGAAGCGGGTGGTGGCGGTGACGATGGCGCACAGGTCACCAGCCTGCTGGTGGCGCTGCACCAGTGCGCGCATGGCCGGCGGGATTTGCGGCGCCAGTCGCTGCTCAAACTCACGCCCCCACTGCGCCAGCAGCGCACGGGGGAAGCGCACCAACGGCGCCACCGTGGCGCGGTGCATCGCGTGGATGTCGGGCGTGCCGGCCACCGCCTGCTGGCACCAGGCCAGGTAGGCGGCCGGGGCGTCTGCACCCAGCACACCGGCATCCACCAGGAATTGGGTCCAGGCCATGCCGCTGTCAAACGGGATCAGCGTGTGGTCCAGGTCAAACAGCGCCAGTTGCATGGGGCTGCTCGTGTTGCGGGTGGGCGGCCGTGGTGCTGCGGATGCAGGCACTGCTGCGCAGCTCAGCTCCAGTCGTCCATGTCGTGTTTGATCTTGTGCCGGTTGGCGATCAGCTCATCGACTGACGGCGCATCGCTCAGCGCCCGGCGGATGGCCAGTTTGGTGGCCTCATGGTTGGTGCGGTACATGTCGGCCTTGTCCAGGTTGGGGTCTTTGGCGCAGCGTGGGTCTATCCACACCAGGCTGATGATGCACAGCGCATTGGCCAGGGATTTGGGGATGGTGCCGTCGATCAGGCAATCGACCACCGCGTCAGCGGTTGCGCTTTGCACCACCCCGCCAAACAGGTCGATGTTGGCCCCATCCTTGAGCGTGACCTTGGGCACCATGATGGTGGCCGGGCGGACCAACTGGTTGCAGGCACGGATGGCGAACATCGCGGTGTGGCCCTTGCTCTGCGCCATCATGTTGGCAAATGCAGCGCCCACCGGGCCGCTGGTGCGGCCGATCAGGATCTCGGGCATGGCGTCGGTGAACTGGCCGTCACGCGCCAGCACGGTGGCTTCGCCGGTGTGGAACAGGTAGTCGTTGGGCATGGTGGGTGTCGTCGGGTTGAAGGGGATTGGGGGCGATGTCAAGCGCGACAGCGGCTCAGCACGGCAGGATGATTTCGCCTTTGCCGTCAGCGGCCAGATCACCCAGACAGCGTTGGATGCGGCGTTGCGCCAGGCCGCAGAACGGGTTGAAAGACGCGTTGGACGACGGGCTGGACGACAAGCTGGCGGTGCCGCCAGCAGTGCCCAGATCGCCCAGCCGGGCCAGGTCACGTGCCAGCAATTGCCAGAGTACGGGTGCATCGGCACCCGCCGGCACAAAGGTGGCTGGCACAGCGGGGGCGTGCAGCTGCACCAGGCTGCCCCGGCGCATGCCGTAGCCCACATGCGCGCCCACCCTGCCGGCCACGGCCACGGTGCCGGCCACCAGGCGGGACGCGAGAAAGTCACCCGCATCGCCCAGGACCAGGGCGGTGCCGCGCCGCATGCGGTCGGCAAACCGGGCCCCGGCATTGCCCTGCACCCGCAGCACTCCACCGCGCATGCCGTCCATGCTGCCGGGCAGGCTGGCGGCGGCAAAGTCACCCACGTTGCCGTGAATGGTCAGCGCGCCACCGGCCATCTCGCAGGCGGCCAGATCCCCCGCATGGCCGTGGATGGTGAGCGTGCCGGCACGCATCGCGCCACCGGCATGGTGGCCTACCGGGCCACGCACGGTGAGCTGGCCACCGTCGAGTTGCCAGCCCACGCGGTCACAGCGCGACAAGTCACCCTGCAGCAGCAGGCCGTCATCACTGCGCGGGCTGATGTTGAAAAACGCACCCAGCGGCAGCAGGCTGTTGCCATGGCCCAGTGGCAAGGCGGCGACTTGTGTTGCGTCCAGCAAGGCCAGGGCATTGGGCGTGATGCCGCGCAGACACAGCCGCAGCGTGGGCGGCTGGCGCAGGGTCAGGGTCCAACCCGTCATGCGGCACCGCCGGCCAAAATCTTGCGCAAATGGAAGTGGTACGGCCCCAGCTTGCCACCGTAGTTGCCGGCCGAGATGCGTTGCAGGCCGCCACTCAAACCGATGTTGATGGCGGCTTGCATGCCCACCCGCATGGCCTGGGCCACGTCGGCTTCGGTCAGGCCGTCGATCACGATCTCCAGCACGCAGCGGGTGTCGGCGGTGAGTTCACTGTGCGGCACCAGGCCGAGCAGGCCGGGGCAAAACGCACCGTTGGTGGACGCGCTCAACGCGGCGTATTTGCTGCCCACCTTGCTGCCCGAGCGCACCACCCCACCGGGGAATGGCATGACCACGCCAGGCAGCCGGCGCATCGCGGCCACGGCGGCTTCAGCCACCGCCAGTGCGCTATCGGTATCGCGTGCCAGCAGCAGCAAGTTGCCACCGCCCACGGCCTTGACCACAGCGGTGGTTTCTTGCGCCAAAAACTCACCGTCCATCACCGGGATGCGCCAGTAGCGCCGGCCATTGATCAGCTTGGACTGCTGCCAGCCGTCGCCAAAAAAACGCAGGTTTTTGCCGAGCGCTACCGCGTCACCCCGCCCGGTGCCGGGCCACCCCAAGCCGGGCAGCACCCCCTCGGGGGGCCGGTCGTCGTCGCCGGCGACCGCGGGGCCAGGGTCAATGCCGGCAAACACCGCTGTGGTGGGGCAAGTCAACACACACTGGCCCACCCGCCGCTCGATCTGCTTGATCAGCTCTTTGCCCGACATCGCAAACAGCAGCACGCTGAGGCCGGGCCGGCCGTCCGGGGTCTGCTCGGGCGACAGCTCGGCCTCGATGCCCGCCTCGCAGCCGCAGCCGATCACCGAGGTGGCAAAACCGGTGGCGGCCACTGCGGCGTGGCGCGCCCAGGTCATGGTGTGGGCTGTGATGAGCAAGCGGGTGGCTTTCATCGGGAAAGCTTCAGCGAAAGTGTCATCAATCTCGACACCGCCAGCGCGAAGCGCATCGCTCATGCCGCCGCCCCAAAACACGCCGCCGGCAGCAAGCGCCCGCCGTTGCAGCAGCGGCACAACTCGTCGCGGCTGATCACCAGTTGATCAAAGCCGATGCTGGTGTGCTGGGGCAAGCGGCGGCGCAGCACGGCCTCAACCGCCGTGTCATAACCCGGCGCCACAAAGTGGGTGCCGCCCACCGGTGCTGCCAGCAGGCGGCCAGCCCGGGCCACCAGCGTGCCGTCCTTGAACACCCAGGCGGGCTGCTTGAACATGGCCTCCACATCGGCCTGCTCGTGGTAGACGGCGATGTCGGCCGCCGCGCCCACGCCCAGGTGGCCCCGGTCCGCCAGGCCCAGCAGCCGGGCCGGGCCGCTGCGGGTCATCACCGCAATCTCGTCCAGCGTCAGCTCCCGGGTGATGGATTTCAGCGCGCACTGGCTGGCCACGTCCGGGTGCAGTTTGGCCAGTTGCTCCTGGCGGAAGCTGCGGTCCATCAGCAGGCGGATCAAATGGGGGTAGCTGGTGAACGGCCCGCCGTTGGGGTGGTCGGTCGTCAGCACCACCTGCCAGGGGTTGTTGACCAGCAGAAACAACTCCAGCCCGATGACCCACTGCAGCGCATTCACGTAACTCTGCTCGCGGTAGCGGAAAGGCACCACGCCGCAGCCGGCAAAACCCTCGATGTCACTGCCGGCCCATTTGCGTGGGCTGGCAAGACCTGAATTGGCGTGCTGGCGCATCGTGTCGCCCGACGCGGTGACCGTCTGGCCAAACATGATCTGGCCGATGTCGATGGACAGCTCGGGTTTGGCATTGATGACCTCGGCCAGTTGCAGCGCGGCGGACGAAAACTTCCTCGGTCCATCGCTGCCGTAGGCATGGAACTGGATGTGCGTCAGATGCGCCGGCAGGCCCTCCAGCGCGTCTATCGTGTCCAGCGTGCTCTGGATGTTGCCGGCCACGCCCAGGTTGCTGCCGTGGATGTGCAGTGGGTGCGGCACGCCCAGTTCGCGCAGCGCCCGCGCCAGCGTGTGCAGCACCTGGCGTGGGGTGATCTGCCAGTGGGCATGGCGCTCGTCCACATTCAAGCTGCGCTGGTTGAACTTGAAGGCCGAGATGCCACCCGGGTTGACGATCTTGACGCCCAGCGCCTTGGTGGCGTGCAGCGTCCAGGCGGTGTAGTCGCGCAGCAGCGGGTAGTTGCTGCCGGCCGCACCGCCCTCGGCCAGCAGTTGCAAAAACAGCTCGTCATTGCCCAGCATCACGTAGGCGCCGTGGTCCAGGATCGGGGTGTCGCCCATCTCCATGTGGGCATGGCGGGCGTTGCTGGGCACCATGGCCGGCTCAAACGCTGCGGTGTAACCCATCTCCACATAGCGCTGGCCGGTGGCCAGGGTGCCGGGGCTGCAGGTGCCGCAGGATGCGGCCAGCACAGCGCGGCGGTCTGGTGTCTCGGGCGTGATCGGGTTGGGGCCGTCGCGGTGGTCCTCGGTCATCAACAGCCGGGCCAGGTTGGCCTTGCCACCACCGATGTGGGTGTGCATGTCAATGCCGCCGGCCATGAGCACACAGCCGCTGGCGTCGATGGTCTGATCGGCCGGGGTGTTGGTCAGGCGGCCCGCCGAGGTTTCAGACGCGGGTGGCGCGATGACATGGCCGTCTTGCACCCACACATCGCGCAGCGCGCCACTATTGGGCCGGGCCGGGTCAATGACGCGGCCACCTTGCAGGCATAACAAGCTCATGACGCGGCCTTTGCGCTGCGCAGCGCGGTGCTGAGCTGGGCCAGCAGGTGGGGCAATGTGGGCAGATCAGCGTGGTTGCTGCCCGGTTGTCGCGCTAGCGGCAACGGCCGCAGCGGCAGCAACACCGTGCCATCGGTGCGGAACAGGTCACCGGCGGCCTGCACACCCGGTGTGGCTACCGGCAAAAACACCGTCTGGCTGGGTGCCACGCCCGCAGCGGCCTGCCGTGCCAGCGCGGCCCCCAGCGCCGGTGGGCCCAACACGATGCGTGGGCAGGCGCTGGCGGGCGGCAGCAGGTCGGCGTCAAAACACGACACCCACAGCAGCAAGTCCACCGCGCCATCGGCCAGCAGGCGGTTGGCATCAAATACCACCGGTTGGTGCTCCAGCCCGGCCGGGCCGGCACGGCTGCGCAGGGGCAGGCCGGTGAGCCAGGTGAACACCTGGTTGCTGGTGGCCGCGCCCTCCCCGCCACCCAGCCACAGCGCGGCGGCGCGGGTGTGGGTATTGAGCCGCTCCACACAGCGCTGGGCGGCCTCCATCAGCAGGGCGCCTTGCGCCGGCAGTTGGCCGGGTGCGCCGATGAGCACGCTGTAGTGCGCAGCGCGCAGGGCTTGGGCCAACGCATGCAGCGCGGGTGGTGCGGTGGGCGCTGCTGCACCGCTGCCCAGCGCGGCCAGCAAGGCGCA